>JAGPVU010000107.1 GCA_018066825.1 Cycloclasticus sp. | reverse complement strand
AGGCCAATTAGAATAGACCTTTAACCCTTCTCTGACCTCATCATCGTCAAAAATATTGACGTAGGCAAACTCACTGTCACAAGCCTGCAGTATTTGCACCGCCTTGCTAGAAAACCCACATTGTGGGAAGTAAGGTGTTCCTTTCATGTACAACAAAACGTTGTGGCCGTTTAATTGTTCTTCAATTCGTTCATTAATAGTCATCGTAACCATCCTTATTCATCATGTGTGATCATTATACTCTTTATTGTCCTGTTGGCGGTTACCCATAACCACCGCCGCCCGGGGTGCTAATCGTCAACTGGTCCCCTGCAAGTACATCTATACTCGTTTTAGCGGGCAAATCGACACCGTTTAACTGGTTTTTACCACTCAACCCATTTTTCCCACCTAATAAGCCCCACGGCTGATAACGCCTACGTTCGGTTAGTAGCGTAAGCTGGGCCGCTTGTAAAAATGTTATTTCTCGCACTACACCATTACCGCCTGTGCGACTGCCAAAACCACCTGAACCTAGTCTTATTTGGTAGCGGTCGACCCGTAATGGGTAGTGCATTTCCAATGATTCAATCGGCGTATTAAGCGTATTGGTCATATGCGTTTGGATCGCAGAGAGCCCGTCATGTTTCGCCCCTGCGCCCATGCCGCCGCCAATCGTTTCGTAATAATTCCAACTCGCTTGAGCACTTCGAGCACCCATTGCAACATTATTCATACTGCCGTGACTGGCCGCGGGTATTTGTTCAGGTATCGCTTTTGCCAAGGCGCCTAATATCACATCAACAAGACGCGTACTCGTTTCAACATTACCCGCTGCAACCGCCGCCGGTTTATTCGCATTAAGCAAGGAGCCTTTTTCGGCGCGTATTTTTATACGCTGATAGACACCAAAGCAGGCCGGTGTATTATCAGGCATTAAACACCTAAACACGTAATACACTGCAGCAGCCACCACGGATAGAGGGCAATTAATATTGCCGTTTACTTGCCGTGCCGAACCTGAAAAGTCCGCCACGACTTGGCCATCTGTAATAGTCAAACTTAGCTTAATCTTAATATCGTCGGTGCCAACACCATCACCGTCCATGACATCTTCAAAGCCATACACCCCGTCAGGAATACGTTTGATCAGCTGATTCATTAAACGATCGCCGTAATTATTAAGTTGCTCTAATGCTGCTATGTACTGTTCTGCGCCATACTCAGCCAATATCGAACAAAGCCGTTGTGAGCCGCGTAGGTTAGCGCTTATCTGTGCGTTAAAGTCCCCCATTGACTCAACCGAATCACCGAGTTCAGCCAAAATATGCCGAAATTCGTCAGAACTTTCACCCGCTCGCATAATCTTTTGTGGCTCAATAATAAGTCCCTCTTCTGCAAGAGACGTAGCCAATGGCATGGAGCCGGGTGTCTCTGAACCAATATCGGCGTGATGCGCTCTATTGGCCACAAAACCGAGTAACTCGCCGTCCTGATGAACAGGACACACCAAGGTCACATCAGGCAGGTGCGTCCCGCCTAGGTACGGATCGTTAAACGCCACCATATCGCCGACTTGCCAATCAAACTTGTCAACGACGCCCTGCATCGCGTAGGCCATACTCCCTAAATGAACCGGAATGTGTGCAGCCTGGGCAGATAGTTGACCGGCACAATCAAACACCGCGCATGAAAAGTCCAAGCGGTCTTTAATGTTCGGCGAAAACGCCGCGCGTTGTAAAACAGCCCCCATCTCATCACACACCGACGATAATCGGCTTGAAAATATGCTTAACTCAATACTATTCATGGTAGATTAGTTGCTGATTTTGTTAGCGATAATTATAATAAGCAATTCGTAAAAACAGGCAGTCTAATTAGGCTGCCTTTATTTTTTATCCATTATCCAATGTAACGTTCTTTATGCACAACCATATCATGCCCACCTATGCTTCTTACCCCGTTCGCTTTGTTAAAGGCGAAGGCGCGTGGTTGTGGGACGAAAACGGCAAAAAATACTTAGATGCCTTATCCGGCATCGCTGTTTGTGGCCTAGGTCACGCGCACCCTGAGGTTGCAACAGCCATCTGTGATCAGGCGCATACCTTACTGCATACGTCCAACCTGTATTATATTGAAAAACAAGAAAAGCTTGCCGATAAATTATGTGAATTAACGGGCATGAACGATGTTTTTTTTGCCAACTCGGGTGCCGAAGCCAACGAGGCTGCGATAAAAATTGCCCGCCGTTTCGGCCACAGTAAAGGCATTGATAAGCCGGTCATTATTACTGCCCTTAATAGTTTCCACGGGCGCACACTCGCAACCCTAACGGCTACTGGCAACCCTAAAGTCAAAGAGGGATTCGCGCCCTTGCTCGAAGGCTTTTGCCACGTAGCCTATAACGATGTGGACGCTATTAAAGCATTGGCGCAACAACACACTAATATTGTTGCTATTCTCGTAGAGCCCATACAAGGTGAAAGTGGCATCAACATCCCAGCGGACAATTATCTTAGCGAACTACGTAAGCTATGCGACCAACACGATTGGTTATTGATGTTGGATGAAATTCAATCTGGTATGGGTCGTACGGGGCACTTTCTAGCCAGCCAAGCGTCTGCACTAAAACCCGACGTGGTCACCCTCGCTAAAGCGTTGGGCAATGGGGTGCCAATCGGCGCTTGTTTAAGCGCCGGCAAGGCCACCGGTTTATTAGGTGCTGGTGCGCACGGCTCGACCTTTGGCGGTAATCCACTCGCCTGCGCCGCGGCGCTGAAAGTGATCGATGTATTAGAACGTGATCAGCTCATGCTGCGCGCTGAACAGCTCGGCAAAATAATGAATGACGCCTTCAAACGAAAACTGCAACACTATGATGGCTTGGTTGAAGTCCGCAATAAAGGCTTGATGATTGGCATAGAGCTAAACGAGCCCTGCACAGATTTAGTTGCTAAAGCCTTACAGCAAGGCCTATTAATTAACGTTGCCGCTAATAAAGTGATTCGCCTTTTGCCACCACTTATCATTAATGACGATGAGGCCCAATTGATTGTGGACAAAGTCAGCGATTTAATTATTGCCCACTGACCCTGTACCTATGTAAAGTAGCCCTATGAAGC
This sequence comes from Cycloclasticus sp., assembly GCA_018066825.1. GTDB lineage: Bacteria > Pseudomonadota > Gammaproteobacteria > Methylococcales > Cycloclasticaceae > Cycloclasticus. The sequence continues at coordinate 12,399 of JAGPVU010000107.1, read as the reverse complement.
CACGACACTTTATCACTCTCAACGATTTAAGCGCCGACGAACTCCGCGCGATCATTTTGCGCGCCAGCGAACTTAAAAAAATACGCGCTAGCGGTACCGTGTACGAGCCGTTAAAAAACAAAGTTCTGGCCATGATTTTTGAAAAATCATCAACGCGTACACGTATTTCTTTTGAGGCGGGAATGACACACTTTGGCGGCAATGCGTTGTTTTTATCACCACGAGACACTCAATTAGGTCGTGGCGAACCGATAGAAGATTCTGCACGCGTTATCTCTCGCATGGTCGACGGCATTATGCTGCGTACTAACAAACACGAAACGGTCACCACCTTTGCCGAACACTCAACCGTACCCGTCATCAACGGTCTGACTGATCGATTTCACCCGTGTCAGTTATTAGCCGATTTACAAACTTGGTTTGAATTACGAGGTGATATTTCTGGTAAGCACGTGTGTTGGATTGGTGACGGCAATAATATGTGTCAATCCTATATGAACGCGGCCAAATTATTAGACTTTAAGCTCTCTATCGCTTGTCCACCAGGCTACGAACCCGAAATGGAGCTGCTTGCTGCAACGTCAAGCCATGTGGAACTTTTTCACGACCCTAAATTAGCCGCTAAAGACGCCGACCTTATCGTCACTGACGTATGGGCCAGCATGGGGCAAGAACAAGAACAAAAGGATCGTGAGCAAGCCTTTAAAAGCTATTGCGTCAATTCAAGCCTTATGCAACTAGCCAAGCCTGACGCTGTGTTTATGCATTGCCTGCCAGCACACAGGGGTGAAGAAGTAAGCGCTGCTGTTCTTGATGGTCAGCAAAGTGTCGTTTGGGATGAGGCCGAAAATCGCTTGCACGCTCAAAAAGCCTTGTTAGAATTTTTAATGAAATAATGCCTTCGCATTACTTAACACCCACCAATCATAGGATTACAGCGTGAAAAAACTTTTATTTGCATTGACTCTAATTGCCGGTTCGAGTCTTGCCGAAACAGCCTTCATCTCCGATGAACTCGATATAATGGTTCGCTCGGGTGAAAGCGCAAGCCATCGAATTATTGCTACCTTAAAAAGCGGAAAAAAAGTAAACATCCTCGAACGAAATACCGACTCAGGCTATAGTAAGGTAAAATTAAGCGACACTCGAGATGGCTGGGTTTTAAGTCGCTTACTGGTCAGCACGCCCTCTGCAAAAAGCCAACTTAAAAAACTGCAAGCCCAGTTAATCAATAGCCAGCAAGAGGCCGCCGAAGCCAAGCAAAAACTGGCTACCCTTAGCGAGCAGAATGTGGGTTTAGATACCCAGACAAGCGAATTAAATCAATTAAATACCCGTTTGTCGCGAGAGTTGGAAGACCTTAAAAACACCTCTAGTAACGCCGTAGAGATCCTTCAACAACGTGACCTATTGCAACAACGTGTTGTGACCATTGAGCGCGAACTAGAACGGCTTAAACGGGAAAACGATGTATTAAAAAGCAGTGATTCACAAGACTGGTTTCTAGTAGGCGCTGGCGTGTTAGCGCTAGGACTACTCCTTGGATTTATCCTTCCCAAACTCAGCTGGCGCAGAAAGTCGTCTTGGCAATCATCATTTTAACCCTTAATTAAACGAGCAAAGCATGTCTGATAAAAAAACCAATTCCCGAAAATTTTCATCTCAAGTTGTAGACGGCATGGAGCGCGCGCCAAGTCGCGCAATGCTACACGCTGTTGGCTTTAATGATGATGATTTCAAAAAACCTCAAGTCGGGGTCGCCTCAACTTGGGCGATGGTCACACCGTGCAATATGCACATCAACGGTTTAGCCGATGACGCCGTTCGAGGGGTTGACTCTGCAGGTGGTAAGGGCGTTATTTTCAATACCATAACAATCTCCGATGGCATATCCATGGGTACCGAAGGGATGAAGTACTCCTTAACATCTCGTGAAGTGATTGCCGACTCGATTGAAACTGTTGTCGGCTGCCAAGGCTTTGATGGCGTAGTGGCCATTGGCGGTTGCGATAAAAACATGCCTGGCTGCATGATCGCGTTGGCACGCTTAAATAGACCCAGTGTTTTTGTATACGGCGGTACTATTTTGTCTGGCTGCCATAAACAACGTAAGCTCGACGTTATTTCTGTGTTTGAAGCGGTTGGTGCGCGGGCAAACAATCTAATTGATGATGAAGAACTGCACGCCATAGAATCTAAAGCCATTCCTGGTGCCGGCTCTTGTGGCGGCATGTATACCGCTAACACGATGGCTTCAGCGATTGAAGCCATGGGCATGAGTTTGCCAAACAGCTCTGCTCAAGCGGCGGTATCCAGCGATAAACAAAAAGACTGCGAAGACGCTGGAAAAGCTGTTTTAAACTTACTTGAATTAGACATTAAACCGCGCGACATTATGACGCGCAAAGCATTTGAAAATGCTATCACCGTGGTCATCGCGCTTGGTGGTTCGACTAACGCGGTCCTTCACTTGCTTGCCATGGCGCACAGTGCTGATGTAAAACTTGAATTAAGCGATTTCACCAGCATCGGTAAACGTGTTCCCATGGTGGCTGATTTAAAACCCAGCGGCAAATATTCAATGGCTGACTTGATCGATATCGGCGGCATTCAACCACTAATGAAAATTTTATTAGATGCGGGCCTACTGCATGGCGACTGTTTAACCGTTACCGGCAAAACCTTGGCAGAAAACTTGGCCGACGTGGCCCCTTACCCTGCTAATCAAGACATCATTCACTCACTGAATAATGCCATCAAAAAAGACAGCCACTTGGTGGTACTGCACGGCAACCTCGCAAGCGAAGGCGCTGTTGCTAAAATTACTGGCAAAGAAGGCTTAGGCTTTACCGGCACCGCCCGCGTATTTAATTCGGAAGAAGAGTCAATGGCTAGCATCCTGAATGGCTCTATCAAAGAAGGCGACGTGTTGGTTATTCGTTATGAAGGCCCAAAAGGTGGCCCCGGGATGAGAGAAATGTTAGCCCCCACCTCAGCTATTATGGGTCGTGGTTTAGGTGATAAAGTCGCCTTTATTACCGATGGGCGCTTTTCAGGTGGTACCCATGGCTTTGTCGTTGGCCATATCACGCCCGAAGCCCATCAAGGCGGTGCGATAGCGATTGTTGAAGACGGCGATACCATTACCATCGATAGCGTAAAAAATGAATTGCGTTTACACCTTGATGACGACGTTATACAGCAACGTTTAAGCCACTGGGTTAAACCAAAACCAAAGTATACCCGCGGAGTACTGGCAAAGTACGCCAAACTTGTCAGCTCGGCTTCAGAAGGCGCGGTGACAGACAAAAACTAATCACAAACCTTTGATTAAACAGCTGACTACACTACAAATGATGCGTGCCCTAATCGGCACGCCATCAGTCAGTAGCACCAGCAAGAATCACGATCAAAGCAACCTGCCAGTGATACATTTGCTGGCCGATTGGTTGGAGAATCTTGGCTTTGCTGTCACTATTCAAACGCTAGAAAACCAGCCCCACAAAGCCAACTTGATTGCAACCATCGGGCCTACCCACCTTGGGGCCGATGGACTGATTCTTTCAGGTCATACCGATACCGTCCCATTTGACGAACAGTTATGGCAACAAGACCCTTTCTCACTGACCGAACGAGACAATAACTTTTACGGTTTAGGCAGCACCGACATGAAGTCTTTTTTTGCTTTCGCACTCCATGCTGCGGCAAGCTTTAACGCCCTCGACTTTAAGAGGCCGCTGACCATTTTAGCCACCGCCGATGAAGAAAGCGCCATGAGCGGCGCCCTCGCTTTAAAGAAAACTCAATTGCAACACGCCAAATACGCCATCATTGGTGAACCCACCAGCTTGACACCTATTCGCATGCATAAAGGCGTGATGATGGAGTCCATTGTTGTCACTGGTCACGCTGGACACTCCAGCAACCCACACCTAGGCGCCAGCGCAACGGAGGGCATGCACCTAGTTATTAATGAATTATTACAGTGGCGCGACGACTTGCAGCGCAAACACCAAAACCCCGTTTTTGAAGTTAGCACCCCCACAATGAATATCGGCTCTATACACGGTGGTGACAACCCCAATAGAATCTGCTCACACTGCGAAACGCAAATAGACATTCGTCCATTACCCGGCATGGATATAAACGCCTTACGCGCTGACTTACAAAAAAGACTAAGCAAGGTATTTAACGAAACAAATGGGTTGCAAGCTATATACCGGCCTATCTTTTGCGGTGTCCCTGCATTTGAAACCGCTGAAAATGCTGAATTAACCCGTCTAACCGAACAATTATCTGGAAAAAAAGCGCGCGCTGTCGCCTTTGGTACCGAAGCGCCTTACTTATCTAAACTGGGCATTGAGACTATCGTTATCGGCCCTGGAAGTATCAACCAAGCCCATCAAGCGAATGAATATATTGCAGGGAATCAAATAGACCCTTATTGCAATTTTTTGCAACAAATGATAAATAAACTCTGCTTATCATAAATATTCTTGCGTTTTTTGCGTTTATAGTCTATTTTTATTGCGTTTATTGCAAATTATTACACGAATGTCAAACGACGCTGCTTTTATTATTCAAAAATTTGGTGGTATAAAACACCTCGCTCAGGCGATCAGTAAAGACCCCGCCACTATTTATCGCTGGACCTACTCAAAGGACAAGGGAGGCACTGGCGGCATCATTCCTAACTCAGCGCTCGCCAAAATAAACCAAGCTGCACAACGACTAAATATCTCACTCAGTGAAGGCGTAAATCCGTCCAGTAATAAATCATCAACCACTGAGTCAGCACCGCATTCACACCAATTTGTTAACTGGTTTAGGAGCACCGCCCCCTATATACACGCACACCGTGGAAAAACTTTTGTTATTTGCTTTAGCGGCGAATCGGTAGCGGACCCGCTATTTTCAGACTTAGCGCAAGACTTTGTGTTACTCAATAGCCTTGGGATTCGATTGATTTTGGTACACGGCATTCGACCACAATTAGAAGCCAAACTAGCCGAAAAAAAAATCCCCAGCCAAGTTTTTCAGCACCTAAGGGTAACGGACAAGCTCACGCTTGAATTGGCAAAAGAAGCCGTCGGTATCGTACGGACCAACATTGAAGCACAGCTATCCACCGGCTTAGCGAATACCGCGATGGCTGCGACGGGTATCCGCGTAAACTCTGGTAACTTTTTAACCGCAAAACCACTAGGGGTTATTAATGGTGTGGATTATCAATTTACCGGCGAAGTGCGCCGCGTAGATAGTCGCTCTATCGTAGAAAATTTAGACGCCGGCCATATTATTCTAGTATCGCCTCTTGGTTTTTCATCTACCGGCGAAGTATTTAACCTTCGCAGCGAAGAAATAGCCACGGCTATTGCTACGTCTATCAAAGCCGATAAGTTAATTCTACTAACCGAACAGACCGAACAACTGAACGACAACAATAAGCTCATTCGTCAGTTAACAACTGCTCAAGCACAAGCCTTGTTGGCCGCGACGCCAGCCAGCGAAAGTGATGCTAACTTGCATTTGCAAGAGGCTATTCGTGCTAGCGAAATGGGCGTTAAACGCATCCATTTGATTAATCGTAAAATTAATGGTGGCTTGCAATTAGAGCTGTTTACGCGGCAAGGCTCAGGCACCTTAATCAGCGTTCGTCCGTTTGAGGATGCCCGATCTGCTAATAGTAATGATATACACGGCATTATCGAACTTATTCGTCCATTAGAAGAACGCGGTTTATTGACCTACCGTTCTGCCGAAACCATTGAGATGGACATAGAAAAGTTTCATGTTATTGAACAGGACGGCTTAATAACCACATGCGCAGCACTTTATGAATATTTGAACGACTCAATCGGGGAGCTCGCTTGCGTCGCCGTACACCCCAACTACCGTTCCGCCGAACGTGGCGACCACCTATTGAAAATGATAGAACAAAAAGCCCTTTCATCCGGCCTGACAGCTTTGTTTGTTTTAACGACTCAAAGTAGCCACTGGTTCGCAGAAAGGGGGTTTAAATCCGCTAAACTAAGTGACCTACCCGAGACCAAACGCAAAATCTATAATCAGACGCGCCAATCCCGTATTTTGATTAAAAGATTGCTTTAGTTAAACATCACCCTTTATAAATTCAACGTCTATACTTGGATAAACCACTAAGGCTTAAAATTAGCTGTTAACGAAATAATGACTATTTTTTCAAATGACTTGGATAATCAAACCGATATCAAACTACTACAGATATCGGATATGCATTTATTTGATGCTACCGATAAACAATTGGTCGGGGTTAATACCGAACAAAGCTTTTTATCTGTACTACGGCTTGCCCAAGAAAAATGCTGGCCGCCCGATTTAATTTTCTTAACAGGCGATCTCAGCCAGGATGGTTCAGACGCGTCTTATGAACGCTTACACGCACACCTTAAAGCGCTTAATATTCCTTGCTACTTATTACCAGGAAACCATGACACGCCCGATAAATTAGCCACCTTATTTAATCATCCCTCAGTTTCATATCAACCGTTTTTACACCATGGCTCTTGGCTGTTTGCCTTTCTTAATTCTGAAACACCCGGTGAAGAAGGGGGGAGCCTAGACGACGCCGAACTCATCGCCTTAGAGCATGAGATCACATTGCACCCAACAAAAAACGTCCTAGTCTGCTTGCACCATCAACTCCAAGTAATCAACAGTCCTTGGTTAGACACGATGGCGGTCCGAAACCCTGATAGACTGGTAAAATTATTAAGTGATTACCCCAAGATACAAGGGGTCATACATGGGCATATACATCAAGCATTTGAAAGCCAGATTGCTGGCAAACCAATTTATGGCGTGCCGTCTACATGTTTTCAATTTAAACCGTTAAGTAAGGATTTTGCGATTGACACCATCCCGCCGGGCTTTCGTTGGTTGCGTTTAAGCAGTAATGGCGCTATTAAAACGGACATTATCCGCCTGCAAGAATCGCCCGTTAACTTGGATGAAAACTCTGCAGGCTATTAGGCCTAAGCTTATTTTTTGTGTAAATTAGGCGTGATTCCAGGAAACAAATAGGACCACATCTCCGTCAATGCGCTTAAGTAAACATTACGTTTAAAGTACACCACATCAAAAGCCGGCTCCCAATACTCTGCCCAACGCCAACGGTCAAATTCAGGTTTTTCTGTCGTTTCAAAACAAATGTTTTGCTCATCGTCCAACAAACGCAGTAAAAACCAAATCTGCTTTTGCCCCTTACAAATAGGGAAGCTATTGCTACGTACAAAGCGTTTAGGTAAATCGTAGTAGACCCACTCACCCGTTCGCCCTATCACTTCCACAGACTTTGAGGTTAAGCCAATTTCTTCGTACAACTCACGGTACATTGCTTGCTCAGGTGTTTCACCTTCATCCATACCGCCTTGTGGGAATTGCCAGCCCGTTTGATTCGCGCGCCTTGCCCAAAACAACTTATTCTGTTGGTTACATAAAATGATGCCGACATTACGTCGGTAGCCATCCTCGTCAATCATAATTTATTCAATCAACTAAAATTTAATACTTTGCATTATAACGACGTTTTAAACCAAAGCGACCTTCTTTATAAAATGATTGGGTATCAAGCAAAATTATGTCAGACTTGCGCTTATTAGACCCCAACGTGGTTTACCTTTAGCCCAATTTCCAGCGATCTTACACCACCTAATAACTCAACATTAAAACGACAAAGCAGGCTTATGAGTTTAGCGATTTTTGATTTAGATAATACCTTGATTTGTGATGACAGCGACCACCTTTGGGGGCAGTTTTTAGTAGAAAAGAAACTTGTCGACAGCGACCATTACGCCCGTATTAACACCCAATTTTATGATGATTATTGCCGTGGCGAATTAAATATAAATGAGTATTTGATCTTCGCCTTATCTTTTCTTGCCGATCACCCGCTTGACCAATTATTACAATGGCGGGAGGTATTCATTAATGAAAAAATACGCCCCTTAGTACTCCCTGCGGCTGTCGCCTTAGTTGAAAAACACCGCAGCAACGGCGACACTTTATTGGTAATTACTGCGACCAATCGCTTTGTAACCGAACCAATCGTTGAGCTATTCGGCATTCCGCATATGCTAGCCACCGAACCGGAGCTTATAGACGGTCGCTACACTGGGCGCATTGTTAGTGAACCTTGCTACCAACAGGGCAAGGTGACCCGACTAATTCAATGGCTAGATGAAAACAACCTTGATCTAAAAGGCAGTACATTTTATAGCGACTCACACAACGACATTCCGTTGCTTGAAAAAGTCACCCACCCTGTCGCCGTTGATCCCGACGACAAGCTAACGCAACACGCCAACACTCAACATTGGCCCATCATTAGTTTACGCACGTGAGCGATCAATCCACCCGTTGTGCTTGGGCAAAAAAAACGCTCGACATCCTGTACCACGACCGCGAATGGGGTGTGCCATTAAAAGATGACAAGCAACTCTTTGAGTTCCTTATCTTAGAAGGTGTGCAGGCCGGATTAAGTTGGTCTACCGTGCTGCAACGTCGAGAGGCTTATCGCGAAGCCTATGATCATTTCGACCCGAAATTAGTGGCTACTTATTCACAACAAAAAATTGACACGCTACTAAGCAACCCGGCACTAATTCGCAATAAATTAAAAATTTTAGCCAGCGTTAAAAATGCCCGCGCCTATATACAGACACAACAAGCGCATGGCTCTTTTTCGCAATACTTATGGTCCTATGTCGATCACACACCCATCATCAACGCTTGGCAGACCGCTGATCAAATACCTAACGTAACCGCTCTTTCACAAGCCATGAGCAAGGATTTAAAAAAAAGGGGCTTTAGCTTCGTAGGCCCCACAATATGCTACGCCCTAATGCAAGCAACGGGTCTCGTAAATGACCACCTCACCACTTGTTTCAGACATTCTGAGTTATCATAACGCATGGACTATCTCCCCCTTTTTCACAAGCTCAGCGAAACACCATGTGTAGTTATCGGTGGTGGTTCGGTGGCCACACGCAAAGTTCGCTTATTGTTAGACGCGAAAGCACTTATCACCGTTATCGCTCCTGATCTACACGACGAGCTTTCACTGTTAGTCATTGACGGAAAAATTAAACACCATAAGCGTAACTTTACAGCGGGCGATACACAGGGTTTCGGCTTAGTGATTTGCGCGACCAATAATTCGATTACCAATACCCAAGTGTCCAGCGAGGCTAAAAGCCAGCACATCCCTGTTAATGTTGTTGACCAACCTGCCTTATGCAGCTTTATTTTCCCGGCCATTATTGATCGATCCCCTATGGTTATTGCCGTTTCCAGCGGCGGATCAGCCCCCGTACTATCTCGAACTTTACGCGCCAAACTGGAAACATTATTGCCACACAGCTTAGGTAACTTAGCTGAGCTGTCCGTTAAGTTTCGACAAACAGTAAAAGAACATTTTACCAACGTAGAACAACGCAGAATTTTTTGGGAGCGTATTTTTAGTGGCCCCATCGCTGATATGTGCTATCAAGGGCGCCATAAAAAGGCCGAACAAGCGTTAATCAATTTGCTAGCGCAAACCGACGACGTAAAAGCTAATGGAAAGGTTTACTTAGTCGGCGGCGGGCCTGGTGATCCAGAATTACTGACATTAAAGGCCTTACGAATTCTGCAGCTCGCTGACATTATTGTGTACGACAGACTGGTGTCGCCAGAAGTATTAAACCTTGCCCGTCGCGATGCTGAGCGAGTATATGTCGGCAAGCAGCGCAGTGATCACTCGGTGCCCCAAGACGGCATTAACGAGCTACTCATTACCCTCGCTAAGCAAGGAAAACGTGTAGTGCGCCTGAAGGGTGGCGATCCTTTTATGTTTGGTCGCGGCGGTGAGGAAATTGAAACCTTAGTCGATGAAAACATTGCCTTCGAAGTAGTGCCTGGCATTACTGCGGCTTCAGGTTGTGCGAGTTACTCTGGCATCCCGTTAACGCATAGGGATCACGCCCAGTCGTGCCTGTTTGTCACCGGACACCTGAAAGATAACACCGTTAATTTAGACTGGGAACAACTGGCAAAGCCCAACCAGACCATCGTTATTTATATGGGCCTAATTGGCTTACGCCAAATCAGCGAAAAACTCATCGAACGAGGCTTAGCTGAAAGTACGCCGGTCGCCTTGGTTCAAAAGGGCACCACCGCTGAACATTTAGTCATCATTTCCGACTTAAGCCATATCGCCAATAAAGTGGATGAACTTAAACCAAAACCACCCACTTTAATCATCATCGGCTCAGTGGTTACGTTACATAAAAAACTTAACTGGTCAAAAGAATAACTATGCCTTTTATACAAACCAAGCAACTAAAGATACATTATGAGCAGCAAATAAACGGTGAAACCCCAATTGTTTTGCTACACGGTAATTTTGCCAGCTGGCACTACTGGGAACCTTTTTTGCAACAATTAGCTAGCGGCTATAACGCCTACGCACTTGATTTTAGAGGCTGTGGCTCTAGCCAAGTAACTGAAACCGGGTATGATGTTCAAACATTAAGTGCTGATTTGCTAGCATTTGTCGATAGCCTGAAAATTGAGAGTTTCCATTTGATCGCACACTCCTTGGGTGGGGCTGTGGCCCAGCAGTTTGCTGGCGATCATCCGGAACGTATAACCAGCTTAACCCTTGTGGCGCCCTCGCCCGCCGAAGGTTTAAAAATATTGGACAAAACCCCTTCGGCTACATCCGTGTTCTCAGCTGGAAATATGTTTAATTTTTTAGATCTTGTCGGCTTGAAAAGAAAAACCCTCGCACATAATTTAAAAAAAGCCATGCCCGCCATTAATGATAAAACCGAGAGCTTTCAGCAACTCTTAGACGATGCTATGGGTATGGATATTAAAGCCCTCAACGGTTTTTTGCATTCCCTTAAGCACTGGAAAGGTACCCACCTCCTCAACAGCTTCAACTTTCCAGTTTTAATCGTATACGGCCTGCTTGACCCTATCGTACCTTTACAGTCTTTAAAGGCGATGCAACAACTTATTCCAAACTGCCGTTTATACCTATTTAAACATATTGGTCACGCGCCACAATTAGAAGACTCCCTAGCATTTAACAGCCTAGTGACTAACTATGATCCTATCTATTCATCGAGCGCAGATATTCATTTATTGATGCCTGCGGTATCTGAAGGCGAGGTTTTTCCACTATTAAACCAAATGGGGGGACGAACGTTTCCCGTGTCTTACCAAAATTTGGCATCGCGTATTACCACCTATCCTTTAATTCAAAGCAGTGATTACGATTTTTTGCACTCCACTCGATTATCGACCCTGTCGCTTAATCATCCGGGCAGTGGCTTGGCTTATAAGCTAGAAGCGGATGGCGCAACGGTTGCGTATGTCACTGACAATGAGCTTTTTCCGCCGGGTACGCCGCTGAATCATTACGACCAATGGGTTAAGTTTCTGCATGGTGTTGATGTGCTTATTCATGATGCGCAGTACACCGATGATGATATGCCACACAAACATGGCTGGGGACACTCAACGATTAAGCAGGTTATGCAGCTGGCCAAAGATGCAGAAGTAAAGCATTTAGCTTTATTTCACCATGATCAAGAACGAACAGACTATCAGCTAGATGCAATTGCCAAAGAATGTGGTGAGCAGTTACACGCTAACAATAAAGAAGCGAGCTGCTTTTGCACATTTGAAGGGATGGCATTGAGGCTGGATAAAAACGGATTAAATTCGCTATGAAAAACCTACTATGATTCGCTCTTTTTTTCGGATTATGCGTTTGTCGCGATTATGGCGCATGATTCCACATAGCTATCGCTCTTGGTCGCTAAATCTATTCATCTTTGCTTTATTAGTGCTTTTGTTTCAGTGGAGCATTCAGCCGGGTAAGTCGGATTCTATTATTCATCGCATGAACGGCATGCTCTACGATGTGCGTTTATCAACCATGATGGACGACAGTATGGATGCTGGTACCACCGCGATTGTGGTGGTTGATATCGACGAGAAAAGCTTGCAGCAATATGGTCGCTGGCCGTGGAGTCGCGAAACAATTGTAAGTTTGCTGCAGCATATTAAGACGCAAGGCGCATTAATTACCGCATTCGATATTGTGTTTTCTGAGCCTGAACGAAACTTGATCGAACGTATTCGGGAGCGTCCAGAATCAGCGCCAATTCAGGATTTTTTACAAACATTAGAAGCGGATTACGACTTCGACGGTAAGCTCGCACAGCAGTTTACTGAACAGGATGTCATCCTCGGCTATTTATTTCTTAATGCCGAAGCCGATAGAACAGGTTATTTACCGGCATCTCCGTTTGCAGCATCTAGTTTATATCAAGCTATGCCGGTGCAGAGTTTTGCAGGCTATGCCGC
>JAGPVU010000102.1 GCA_018066825.1 Cycloclasticus sp. | reverse complement strand
ATTAGACGTCTTATTGCCGTGAAACTTTGTGCCGTACCAAGAAGCGGTGCCACGTTGTACAAAACCATGGCTGGAATCCAGAACTTGATAACGTTTACCAAATACGCTGTAAGACTTAGGGTTACCCCCTCGGCTTTTTGGTTCTAAACGTGGGATAGCATCAGGAATGTTTTCGATATTATGCGGGTGAACGTCGGGTGCGCCATCACTCAGGTACGGTTTTGGGCTAGTACAGGCAGTGAGCAATAAGCTCAGACAGCAAATAATAAAAATAATACGCATATTATTTAGAGGCCACTTGAAAGCCATGTTTGATTTCTTGGCTAAGTTGGTAAACCGCCATAGCATATAAATGACTGTGGTTATAACGGGTAATCACATAAAAATTATGGAAGGTTAACCAATGCTCTGGGTGGTCGATCTGTTGAAGTTCAAGCAATTTAACTGTTGTGTTTAAGGCCAAGTCAGGTGGCGTTGAAACGCCTTTTTTCTTGACATCTTGTAAACTATTTACTGGCTTTAAAGACGAGGATAATAAGGCTTTATACGCGTCGCCCGAGACGGTGGTTTGTTGCGTGATAAGCGGTGTGTTCGACCAACCGTGTTTTGCAAAATAGTTGGCGATGCTGTGGATGATGTCGGCATGGCTGGCCCATAAGTCGCGTTTGTTGTCGGCGTCCCCGTCAACCGCATAGGCACGATAACTGCTGGATATAAATTGTGATTGGCCCATTGCGCCTGCGTACGAGCCTTTAGGCTCCCTAGGGTTTAGCCCTTCTTCACGGCAAAGTAGTAAAAACTGTTCTAGTTCGCGTTTAAAAAACGCGGCGCGTTTGGGGAAATGGAAGCCAAGCGTCATCAGTGAATCTAATACTTTATACGAGCCAGTATTTCCGCCGTAACGTGTTTCTACGCCAATAATAGCGATAATAATTTCAGCGGGAACACCATATTTTTCTGACACTTGTTGTAATAAATCACGGTGCTCTTGCCAGAACTTTACACCACCGTTGATTCGGTCAGGTTTAAGAAAAATCTTTCGATAACTGTGCCATTCCAGACGCTTTTCGGCGGGTGATGACATGGCTTTTATAATGCTGGGTTGTAATTTAGCATCACCCATTAAGGCGGTCAGTTCTTCCCGATCAAACTGATGTTTGCTGACCATGTCTTCGATAAAGCCCTGATAGAGGCTCATCGATTCTACTGGTTTTGTGGCGCAGGCATTGAGTGAGGTAAAGCCGATGATGAGGCCTATGATGCTGAGTAAAACAGTAAGTTTTTTATGTTGCATAAGCTAATCCTTAGGAAGAAAGTAATTTTCGGTGAGTGTGAATAGACATCAAAATGCCAAACCCAATTAATAGCGTTACCATAGACGTACCACCATAGCTGACCAGCGGTAAGGGTACACCAACGACGGGTAAAATGCCCGTTACCATGCCCACATTAACAAATAAATAAATGAAAAAAGTCATCGATAAGCTACCGGCCAATAATTTAGAAAAGGTGTCTTGGGCTTGCGTTGCGATATAGATGGCACGTAAAAAGATTAATAAGTACATTGATAAAAGACCGATACAGCCTAGTAAGCCGAACTCTTCGGAAAATACCGCAAAAATAAAGTCGGTGGAGCTTTCGGGTAAAAATTCTAAACGGGCTTGTGAACCATGCATCCAGCCTTTGCCATACAAGCCGCCGGAACCAATAGCAATTTTTGATTGAATAATATGATAGCCAGCGCCGAGGGGGTCTACCTCAGGGTTAAGAAAGGTAAGTACACGCTGTTTTTGATAATCTTTCATAACGTACCAAAGTGCGGGTGCTAGGGCAGTAAATGCGGCAATAACACTGGCAATAAGTCGCCAAGAAATACCGGCTAAAAATAGCACGGTTAGTCCCGAGCCAGCGATCAAAATGGCGGTGCCTAAATCGGGTTGTTTAGCAATTAAGATGCTAGGCATCGCGATAAAAAGGGTGGCGACGGCAATGTGTTTAAAACGAGGGGGTAAACGTCGTTCGGCAAAGTACCAAGCGATCATCATCGGTGTGGCTAATTTTAAAAGTTCGGACGGCTGGAATCGAAAGAAACCTAGGTCAAGCCAGCGTTGGGCGCCTTTGCCTATGTCACCCATAAATAACACCCCAAGTAGCAATAATATTCCGGCGAAAAATAGCCAAGGGGTAAATAACTTGAGTACGTTGGGAGGGATTTGCGCCACCATCAGCATGGCAAAAAAAGCGACGCCTAGGCGCGTCGCTTGGCGCTGTTGTAAAGCAAGGTCTTCATAACCGGCGCTCATTAAAATAATGATTCCTAAGGTTGACAAAGCCAGTAATAAAATAACCAGAGTGGCGTCAAGGTGCAGGTTATGTAGTAGACCGGTTTTCCTGATGTGGTAGGGGCTGGTGCTTCGAATATTTTGGTACACTCTATTCATGGTTGGACTTGTACGTAGTGGTCAAAGAGAAGTCGCGCTATTGGGGCGGCGACAGAGCCACCATGGCCACCATTCTCAACAATAACGGCGACGGCTAGTTGTGGGTTTTTGACAGGCGCAAAAGCAATAAATAAAGCGTGGTCTTTTAAGTGTTCTGTGACATTTTTTTCGTCATATTCTTCATCTTGCTTAATACTAAACACTTGAGCTGTTCCCGTTTTCCCGGCAATGTTGAAGTCGATGCCATCCTTAATCACACGGGCGGTCCCTCTGGCGCCATGAACAACGTCGTTCATCGCGTTGATAACGAGGTCCCAATGCGCTTCATTATTTAATATGACGTTTTCTGAGCGTTTCGCCTGTTTAGCGATACCGTCTATTTTGGCCACTAACGAAGGGGTGTAAGCGATTCCTTTATTGGCAAGTAAAACGGTTGCCTGGGTTAATTGTAGTGGCGTTGTTAGATTAAAGCCTTGGCCGATGCCGGCAATTAAGGTTTCGCCCGGGTACCAGCTTTGATTGCGGTGCTTTTTTTTCCATTCACGTGAGGGTAATAAGCCATTTTTTTCGCCGATGAGGTCGACGCCTGTTTTTTGCCCAAAGCCAAATTGACTGAGAAATTGGTGCATACGATCAATTTTTAGGTCGTGTGCTAATTGATAAAAATAAACGTCGCATGATTGCACGATAGCATCGTGTAGGTTGCTCATGCCGTGACCGGTTTTTTTCCAGTCACGGTATTTATGGGTTTGATTAGGGAGTTGATAAAAACCTGGGCAAAAGACAGATTGGTTTGGTCTGATGGTTTTGTAGTTAAGTCCAGCTAAACCTAAAAAAGGCTTAAAGGTCGAACCGGGTGGATATTGCCCACGCGTAGTGCGGTTAAACAAAGGGCGCTTAGTCGAGTTTTGTAATGCGCTGTAGGATTGCTGGTCAATGCCTTGGGTAAACAAATTACTGTTGAAGCCTGGTTTGCTCACTAGGGCGACAATAGCGCCGGTCCGAGTGTCGATTGCAGTGACTGTGCCGGTGTAATCTCCTAATGCGTCGTAAGCAATTTTTTGTAGGTCAATATCGATATGTAGGTTGAGCTGGCTGCCCGATATGGGGGGTGCGTGTTGCAAGGTTTTAATCGCGCGGCCCTGTGCGGTGTTTTCAGTTTGTCGATAACCTACACTGCCGTGTAACTCGTGTTCGTATGATTTCTCAATACCCGTTTTGCCAATAACGCGTGAAGCTCGGTAGTTGATGGGGTCAATCGTTTTAAGTTCAGCTTCGTTAATGGCACCAACATAACCCACCACGTGTGCGGTTAATTCGGGAAAAGCATAATGCCTTAAAGGCCGCGCTTGAATTTCAACGCCAGGAAACTGATGCCTATGGGAGGCAAAGATAGCGACCTCAGTTTCGTTTAAGCGGTTTCTTAATGGCACGCTAACAAACCGTTTTTGCTGTTTACGTAGTTTTTCAAACACGGCTATTTCATTGCTAGATATGGGTAATAGTGCGCTGAGTCGTTTGATTGTGGCCTCTAGGTCTTTGATCTGTTCTGGAATCAATTCGAGGCTGTAACTGGGCATGTTTTCGGCCAATACACGGTCGTTACGATCTAAAATAAGGCCTCGAACAGGCTCGATAACGGAAAGCTTCACGCGATTATTTTGTGCTAAATCGGCGTATTTTTCGTGTGTTTCTATTTGCAAATAGGTGAGTCGAATGATGAGTAATGAAAATAATATCAGTGCAAAAACCACCAGTGCTACCGAGCGCGATAAAAAAAGCTGATTTTCTTGCAGGGAACTTTTAAGGTCAAAACTCGTTTTCATGGGGCTTCATTGCACCTTGAATCGTCGTCTAGTGCTGCGTAAGCTGGCGAATATTAAGGGCCAAAAAACGGCGCTGCTTATCGCTTGAACAACATAGTGGTAGCCGAGACCTTGTTGTTGATTAAGTTGGGTAATCCAAAGTGCTAACAGTTGCATTAATGATAAAAAGAAGAGGATAAAAATGGCCTGTTGCCAGACATGATAATTCCTTAATCGTGAGTAGAAAGTATGACTGCAAAAAGTCGTTAAGCTAAAAATTAGCGCATTCTGGCCCAAGTTGCTGCCAGTTAAAACGTCAAACAGTAGGCCGGTCACAAAAGCCGTGCCGATGCTGACTTTGTGTGGCAGAGCAAGGCTCCAATACATCAGCACAAGTAAGGTCCAATTAGGCATCAGGGCCGAGACGTGGTTTGTCCATGGTAGAACGCTAAGGCACATCGCGATGAACAGCGAGAGGTAAATAACCCCGTTTCCTGAGGACCTAGCGTGCATCGTTTATGGTTTGTTTGGGCGTAGTGGGTTCGCTTGGTAATAATGGAACGGGTTGTTGGTTACTCCATACCAGTAAGACTTCACGTGTTTTATCTATTTTAGCAATAGTCGCCGCCTCGGCGCGCATAAACGCTTCTCCTGGGGATGGCGTTAATTTAGACACGCGAGCAACAGGGTAACCCATGGGAAAAATACCGCCTAGTCCCGATGTTATTAGCAAATCACCAGGCTTAATGTCTGTGTTATGGGGTAGGTAGGGCAGGTTGACCGTATTAAGTACGCCGTTGCCTATTGCAATAGTTCTAAGCCCCGTTCTGTTAATCTCGACTGGGATCGCGTGGTTAGGGTCGGTAATGAGTAGAATGCGGGAGGATAAAGGGTGTACTTCAATGATTTGACCTATCACGCCGTCTTCGTTGATTACTGATTGACCCTCAAATAGATTAAAGCGGTGCCCTTTATCTATAATAATGTGTTGGGTGTTGGCGCTCAGGTTGACATCAATGAGTGAGGCGGAAATAAATTGTTCGCCAATTTTATAAGAAGATTCCAGTAGATTGTGTAAGCGCGTGTTTTCTTTTTCAATAGCGGCAAACTTTTGCAGTCGGGCTTTTAGCAAAAGTGCTTCTGATGTTAGTTTTTTATTTTGATCAAGTAACTCAGCGCGGTCAGCGGTGTTTTCAGCGATCCATCGTAGGGATTTATTCGGTACGTCGATGGCCAATAAAACCGGATGAACAATTAAAGACAGCGCATCTTTTAGGGATTGCAGGTAGTCGGTTTTTTGTCCTAGGATTAACAATAGAACAGAAATTACCGCTGCAACCACAAGTCGCGTGCGTGTAGATGGACCTTTGGAGAAAATCGGTTTTATAGCAATGAACCTTATTCTAAGTCAAAAATATGGGGTCCCTTTTCATTAATCAGCTCCAGCACCTTCCCACCACCCCGAGCAACGCAGGTTAACGGTTCATCGGCAGTGCGTACTGGAACGCCTGTTTCTTCATGAAGCAGTTTATCAAGTCCTTTAAGTAAAGCGCCGCCGCCAGTTAGTACAATACCGTTTTCGGCAACATCGGCACTTAGTTCGGGTGGGGTTTGCTCTAGTGCTGCTTTAACAGCGCTGACAATAGCGGTAACGGGTTCTTGTAAAGATTCTAGAATTTCGTTGCTATTGAGAGTGAAGCTTCTGGGGATACCTTCAGCTAAATTACGACCTGTCACCTGCATTTCTAGCACTTCATTGGCAGGATACGCAGAGCCAATTTGATGTTTTATCCGCTCAGCGGTTGCCTCACCTATTACGGTGCCGTAGTTGCGACGTATATAGTTGATGATGGCTTCATCAAATCGGTCGCCACCCACACGAACGGACTCTGAATACACAATACCATTAAGTGATAACACCGCAATTTCAGAAGTGCCGCCACCAATATCTAACACCATAGAGCCTTGTGGTTGGTCAATAGGCAGGCCCGCGCCAATAGCAGCTGACATGGGCTCCTCAATCAAAAATACTTCGCGCGCACCCGCACCAGTGGCAGATTCTCTAATCGCCCTTCTTTCTACCTGAGTTGATCCGCACGGCACGCAAATCAAAACACGAGGGCTTGGACGCAAGAACCGACCTTCGTGCACTTTATGAATAAAATATTGCAGCATTTTTTCGGTGATAGTGAAATCAGCGATAACACCATCTTTCAGCGGGCGAATGGCGGTGATATTACCAGGGGTTCGGCCTAACATGGCTTTGGCCTCGATGCCAACAGCAGCGAAACTTCTTTCGCCACGAAGTTTATCTTCACGAATGGCTACAACAGAGGGTTCGTTAAGAACAATGCCTTGACCTAGTGCGTAAATAATAGTGTTTGCTGTTCCTAGATCGATGGATAAATCGTTAGAAAACATACCGCGAATTTTTTTAAACATGAATTGAATCAGAACCGTTGATGTGAATTTTTGTACTTTAACAACCCTTTACCCCTTTGGGCAAGGAGCGATTTGTGTTAATTTGCACTGTTTTAGTAAACGAATTTAATAAAGGGGACATTCTATGTCAATTCGGTCAGAAGAAGTGATCAAAATCGCACACTTAGCTCGGCTTGGAATCAAAGATGAGAAATTATCTAGTTACGCATCTGAGCTGTCCAATATTATGGGGTTAGTGGAGCAAATGAACCAAGTCGATACGACCGACATAGAGCCGATGGCCCACCCCTTGGACCAATCGCAACGTTTGAGACTTGATGAGGTAACTGAAGTTGACCAAAGAGAAAGCCTACAACGAAATGCCCCTAATGTTGAAGATGGCTTGTTTTTAGTTCCTCGAGTTATCGACTAACACCCATTTATTTATAAAAAGCCTATGTATAACCAATCTTTAAAACAATTATCGGCAAGTCTTCGTAAAAAAGAGTTCTCTAGTGTCGAGTTAAGTCATTATTTTTTGCAACGTATTAAACGTTTTGATGGTAATTTAAACAGTGTAATCACCTTGAACGAAGAAGCTGCGCTTCAATCAGCTGCACAAGCAGATAAATCTATCAGTATGGGCGAGGCCGGTTTATTAACAGGTATTCCACTGTTACATAAAGATATTTTTTGTACCGAAGGGCTGCGAACCAGTTGTGGCTCTAAAATGCTGGATAATTTTATTGCCCCCTATAACGCCACTGCAGTCGAAAAATTAGCGCAAGCGGGTGTCGTGATGCTGGGTAAGACGAATATGGATGAGTTTGCGATGGGCTCATCGAATGAAACAAGTTTTTATGGCGGCGTTAAAAACCCGTGGGATTTGCAGAGTGTGCCAGGCGGATCGTCAGGTGGTTCAGCAGCTGCGGTTGCTTCGCGTTTAGCGCCACTAGCAAGCGGTACCGATACCGGTGGCTCAATTCGCCAGCCTGCTGCTTTTTGTGGCATCACCGGCATTAAGCCCACCTATGGTCGTGTGTCGCGTTACGGCATGATCGCTTTTGCCTCCAGCCTAGACCAAGGTGGAGCAATGGCAAAAAGTGCAGAAGACGCTGCAATCATGCTACAAGCAATGTCGGGCTTTGACGAAAAAGATTCCACCAGTGTTGATAGGCCAGTCGATGACTTGCTAGCTAATTTAGATCGACCGATCAAAGGCTTAACGATTGGTTTGCCCAAAGAATTTTTTAGTGATGATTTGGACGCAGGCATCGCCGAAAAGATTGAGCAAGCGATCGATGCCATAAAGTCTGCCGGCGCCACGATCAAAGAAATAAGTTTGCCTAATATTAATTTGTCCGTGCCGGCTTACTATGTTGTTGCGCCTGCGGAGTGCTCAGCAAACCTGTCCCGCTTTGATGGCGTACGATTTGGTTATCGCTGTGAAGAACCGAAAGATTTAGAGGATTTATATAAGCGCTCACGTGGTGAGGGGTTTGGCGATGAAGTTAAGCGTCGAATTATGATCGGTGCCTATGTCTTATCTGCGGGTTATTACGATGCGTATTACAAAAAAGCACAGCAAGTTCGGCGTTTAATACAGCAAGACTTTGCGCGTGCATTTAAGGAAGTGGATATTATTGCCAGTGCCACTGCACCGTCGGTTGCTTTTGCTGCGGGTGAAAAAAAGGATGATCCTGTATCCATGTATTTATCTGATATTTTCACCATTGGGGTAAACTTGGCTGGCTTGCCGGGTATGTCTGTTCCTTGTGGTTTTGTCGATGATAAACCGGTGGGCTTACAACTAATCGGCAACTATTTTGAAGAATCGCGATTATTAAATGTTGCGCATCAATACCAACAACTAACGGACTGGCACCTTAGGGTACCAGCGGGATACGAGCAGGAGTAATGGGCATGCAATGGGAAACAGTCATTGGGCTTGAAATTCACGCTCAGCTAGCGACAAAATCTAAAATATTTTCAGCGGCTTCAACCGCGTATGGTGCGGCGCCTAATACACAGGCTTGTGCCGTTGATTTGGGTTTACCAGGTACTTTGCCTGTGCTCAATGAGCAGGCCGTGCGCCACGCCCTTATGTTTGGTTTGGCGGTGGGTGCAGAGATAGCGCCGTATTCGGTGTTTGCACGAAAAAACTATTTTTATCCTGATCTACCAAAAGGTTATCAGATAAGCCAATTTGATTTGCCGATTGTGGGGCTAGGAAAATTGGATATTAACGTTGATGGGGTCACTAAAACCATTGGTGTTACGCGTGCCCATCTAGAAGAGGATGCGGGTAAGTCACTGCACGAAGACTACCACGGGATGACCGGTGTGGATTTAAATCGCGCGGGTACGCCGTTGTTAGAGATTGTGTCAGAACCGGACATGCGTTCAGCGGCAGAGGCGGTGGCCTATGTAAAGATGATTCACACCTTGGTACAGTACCTTGGTATTTGCGACGGCAATATGCAAGAGGGTTCATTTCGCTGTGATGTCAACGTGTCTATTCGTCCATTGGGGCAAGAAGCCTACGGGACGCGTGCAGAAATTAAAAACCTAAATTCTTTTCGCTTTATAGAAAAAGCAATTGCCCATGAAGTAGAGCGTCAAATTGATGTAATCGAGTCTGGACAGTCAGTGGTGCAAGAGACCAGACTGTATGACGCCGATAAAGATGAAACACGTTCGATGCGTTCGAAAGAAGAGGCAAATGATTACCGTTATTTTCCAGACCCTGATTTATTACCCGTGGAAATTTCATCGGCTTTATTAGAGCAAATACGTAACAAGCTGCCCGAGTTACCGGCCGCTAAAAAACAACGTTTTCAACAACAATATGGGTTGAGTGACTATGATGCCGAGGTGTTAACAGCACAGCGCGCTTTAGCAGATTACTATGAGGACAGCGTTAGCGGGGTCGCAAACGAGGAAAAATTAGTGGCCAACTGGGTGATGGGTGACCTAAGTGCGGGGCTTAATCGAGAGGGTTTGGATATTACGGGTTGTCCCGTTAGCGCTGAACGGCTGGCTGGTTTAGTCTTGCGTATTAGCGATCAGACGATTTCGGGGAAAATAGCCAAACGGGTCTTCGAGCTGATGTGGGGTTCGACAGATTCGGCTGATACTATTATTGAGCGCGAAGGGCTTAAACAAATATCAGATAGCGGTGAATTAGAAAAAATGATTGATCAGTTGATGGCCGATAATATGAGCCAAGTCGAACAATTTAGAGAAGGTAAAACTAAAGTTATGGGCTTTTTTGTGGGGCAGCTGATGAAGCAAACGCAAGGCAAAGCGAACCCGCAAGAACTCAATAAATTATTACAGGCTAAGTTGAAAAAATAATCAACGGCCACCATATTTATACTTAATTAACATAGAGGCGCGCAATGAAGATAAACCATTTAGTAGTTAGC
>JAGPVU010000099.1 GCA_018066825.1 Cycloclasticus sp. | reverse complement strand
CGGCCACTTGCGCGATGGAGTTTGAAAACTCAACCGGTTATTTGGTCGGTGAGCTAAATAAAGGAATGAAAGCGATGTTTATCATGATGAATAGCGCCCGTATTCATGTCGGCATTCAAGGCCTTGCTGTAGCGCACGCCTCCTACTGCGGGGCAGTTGACTACGCTCAAGAACGTTTACAAGGCCGTGCCTTAACTGGAGTAAAACAACCCGATAAGCCGGCTGACCCGTTGATTGTTCACCCCGACGTTAGACGCATGTTATTAACCATGAAGGCCTATACCGAAGGCGCACGTGCTCTGAGTACTTGGCTATCTTTTCAACTGGATGTGTCGTATCAAGCCAGCGACCCCAAAGTCAAACAAAACGCCAGTGAACTGGTCTCTTTGTTAACTCCTGTGTTTAAAGCCTTTTTAACCGACATCGGAGAGATGGTCACCAGCACCGGCATACAAGTGTATGGCGGGCACGGTTATATTCGTGAAAATGGCATGGAACAATACCTGCGCGACGCCCGTATATGCCAAATTTATGAAGGCGCTAACGGTATTCAGGCACTCGATTTGGTCGGCAGAAAACTTGCGGAACATATGGGCCGAAATCTTCGACACTTTTTTCACCCTGTGTCAGATTTTTTACAACAGCATCAGCACGACGCGGCGTTGGCTAACTTTATTTTACCGTTAGCAAAATCGTTTAGTCGATTACAAAACGCTACCTTATTCATTGCTCAAAAAGGATTGTCTAACCCAGATGAAGCAGGTGGCGCTGCAAGCGACTACCTAAGATTGTTTGGACTAGTCGCGATGGCCTATATGTGGGCTCAAATAGCCCATAATATTCAATATCAAAAAGGTCAGATGTCGGAAGAGTTCTATGCTGGCAAACTAACAACGGGGCTGTTTTATATGCAACGTTTATTACCACAAACGGGCGCACTGCTATCGGCTATCATGAGTGGTAGCGATACGATCATGGGCTTAAAAGAAAATCAGTTTTGACCCAATAAAAAAGGCCCCAATCAAATGGGGCCTTATAAGGTAAATATTAAACCTTATGGCTTAACATCAAACTCTATATTTTCACGATTTTTATCCAGTGTAGCCGCGCCAATGCCTTTAACCTTACTAAGGTCTTCTAGTGTTTTAAATGCGCCATTTTGGGTACGATACGTAACAATCGCCTCAGCTTTAGCAGCACCTACACCATTCAACTGTTTGGAAATTTCTTCAGCTGGCGCAGTATTAACGTTAACAGCCAACACCGACATTGAGTAGAAAAACCAAGAGCACACAAACAACCACGATTTAATTATTTTCATAAATATCCCTATAGTTTAATTAATAAGCTTCCTTGTTTTACCGCTGTTCAAATATCGAGCATCGAGCAATCAGTGTATATGAGCAAAGAATTAAATTAATGTACGCTAAAGCTTACAAATAGAACCGTTTAATAGCCTAGACTGCAACGGGCTCGTTAACACCCCATTGTTTACAGCTGGGGCAACACCAATTGAGATCAACTGAACTGAAACCACACTGTTTACACTGAAAGCTAAACAACTCATCCTCTAGTTTGTTGATAACCTGACAAAAAAATTGGCTATCTTGATCGGATTCATTATCAGCTTTTATCAGTGCGTACAATTTTAATAAGGCCTGCTTAGGTTCCTGTAATAGTTTTTCTTGCAAGTAATCCAAGGCCCGTTGTTTGCCTTCTTGTTCAATTAACACGTCTATAAAGCGACGCGTGACAAAAACAGAATCATTGCCTGTTTGCAAATCAGCCAAAAAGTTAAATTTTTGTTTAGGTTGATTCAGACTGTTAAAACAATCGAGAATCAAGTCCAAAAAAACGGGGACAAAACGAATGTCTTGATCACGAATAGCCAACAGTGTTTTTAATGCTCGCTTAAAGTCATTATTCTTTTTGTATATTTGTGCTGTAATCACACTGGCTCTAACACAATGGGGGTCAATTTTTAATGCTTTTTTTAAATACCCGGACGCTTTATTAAGGTCCTTTTTAGCCAAGAATTCTTCCGCTGCCTCGCAATGTAGTTGTGACAGAAGCTGTGGTTGCCTATTATTTTCTATCAGCTCGAGTTTAATAACATAGTCAATTGCCGGTAACCACTCTCTTTCTTGTTGAAAAATTGATAATAACTGCTGACATGAGTTCAATTTATGCTCATTGTTCTTTTCGAGTTCTAGAAAAATAGTTTCGGCCCTGTCTAATAGTCCTGCACGCATGTAATCAAGCCCTAACTCATGTAAAACATCGGCACGTAATGTAGAAGTCAGTTGGGGGCGAGCTATCAAGTTTTGATGCAGTCTTATTGATTTTTCAACTTCACCCCGTTGCCGGAAGAGCGTGCCTAAGGCGAGGTGAATTTCTATTGTTTCGTCATCGACTTCCAACAAATCAACAAAAACATCTATGGCTTTATCGGGTTGCTCATTTAGTAGATAATTTAGACCTTTAAAATACCCACTGTGTTCTAACTTACTGCCACTTTGCTTGCGCTTGTGCTGACGATTGGCGAAGTACCAACCACTAGCGGCTGCCACGGGTAACAGCATAAAGGATATTTCATACATCTAATTGATTTGTTTAGCTGGGTACGTTCTTAAGTTAGACACTTCTTTTTTTGTTAACTCAGCTTCTTTAGCGAGCCTATTATACTGGCGTCTTAATACGTAGTTATTCCAGAATTTGGCGCTTAAACCGAGCAATACGCCTATGCTAAAGGAAATGAGTATCGCAAAGGATAAGGGCAATTCTATCCAGCCATAATAATAATTAATTTTAATCGGTGCTGAATTCAATATCGACAACACAAAACCAATAACTATAAAAATGACGAACAGTAATAAGTAGAAAAATTTCATATTATTTTCTCAGTAATTTACATTCCATGTGAATACATCCCCCATTTGTAATAAAGGGTTTTTAAAATAATATATTACTTCTTTGGCAATAAAAAAGCCCCTATATTAGGGGCTTTTTTATTTAATTTTATAACTTTCTTTTGCCTCATCAACCCGAACACGCAGCTCTTTACCCGGCTTAAAGTGCGGCACGTACTTACCAGACAAAGCAACGGCTTCACCATTTTTTGGATTTCTTCCCATCCGTGGAGGTCGATAATGCAATGAAAAGCTACCAAAACCTCTGATCTCGATTCTTTCTCCAGACGATAATGCACGGCTCATTTTTTCGAGTATACATTTCACTGCCAGTTCTACATCCTTATAAGGGAGATGTATTTGCTGTTGCGCTAATTTTTCAATTAATTCAGATTTTGTCACGAGTCCACCTTCAAGAAATTAGGCGGGAAAAATTTCCCGCCATTTTCAATTTATTTTATTTGTCTTCCATGCTGTTCTTAAAGATATCACCTAACGTCGGCGTGCTCGCATTTTGTTGAGAATAGTCACTTAATACCGCTTTTTCCTCATCATCATCTTTCGCTTTGATAGATAGGTTTATGGTTTTATTTTTGCGATCAATGCCAATAAATTTAGCTTCAATTTCATCACCTTCATTCAGGATATTTCTCGCATCATCGACTCGATCACGGCTTAATTCTGAAGCACGAAGGTACCCTTCGATATTGTCGTTCAACTGGATTACAGCACCTTTAGCATCCACTTCTTTAACAACACCTTTCACTAAAGAATTTTTGTCGTTAGAAGCTAAGAATTCTTGGAAAGGGTCTTGTTCAATTTGTTTAATACCCAAAGAGATTCTTTCACGATCTGAATCGATAGCCAAAATAACGGTTTCAAGCTCCATACCTTTCTTATAGCTTTGAAGTTCTTCTTCACCTTTTTCGTCCCAAGATATATCAGACAAATGAACCAGACCATCAATATCACCATCCAAGCCTATAAAGATACCAAAATCAGTAATAGATTTGATTAAGCCTTTAATTTTGTCGCCTTTCTTATGGATAGCTGAGAAGTCTTGCCAAGGGTTACCTTTACATTGTTTCATGCCGAGTGAAATACGACGACGTGTATCGTCAATTTCAAGCACCATCACTTCAACTTCATCACCTAACGATACAACTTTAGCTGGGTTAACATTTTTATTGGTCCAATCCATTTCTGATACGTGAACCAAACCTTCGATACCGTCTTCTATCTCAATAAAGCAACCATAATCCGTTAGGTTAGTCACTTTGCCGCTTAATTTAGAATGAACAGGGTAACGATCAAGAATATTCACCCATGGATCTTCACCCAGTTGTTTCATGCCCAGTGAGACACGTTTTTTCTCTTCGTCATAGCGTAAGACAACAACTTCGATATCTTGTCCAATTTCAATAACTTCTGATGGATGTTTAACACGCTTCCAGGCCATATCCGTTATATGTAACAAACCGTCCACGCCACCTAAATCGATAAATGCGCCATAATCGGTTAAGTTTTTAACCATACCTTTCAGTACAGCACCTTCTTTTAGATTGTCGAGTAAGGCTTCGCGTTCTGCGCTGTATTCGGTTTCTAGTACTGCACGACGCGAAACAACAACATTATTACGTTTCTCATCCAGTTTAATCACTTTAAACTCTAAGTCTTTACCTTCAAGGAACGATGTGTCTCTTAAAGGACGTACGTCTACTAGGGAGCCTGGTAAGAAACCGCTCAAACCACCCACTTCGACAGTGAAACCACCGCGTACTTTGCCAGTGATGACACCAATAACTGTTTCTTTTTCTTCTGCGGCTTTCTCAAGGAAGCGCCAAGCAGCTGCTTTTTTAGCTTTATCTCTGGATAACAAGGTGGCACCTAGTCCATCCTCAACCATATCCAGTACGACTTCAACGTCGTCACCAATAGCCACTTCGAGTTCGCCTGTAGCACTAACAAACTGCCAACGTGGGATATTGCCTTCTGATTTTAGACCTGCATTTACAATCACTGAGTCGTTTGTAATATCGACCACTTGACCGGTAATTAATGTACCCGGGTTAAGTTCGGCTGATTTAATGCTTTCTTCAAATAGTTCTGCGAAATTTTCGCTCATGTCGTTCTCTTTAAATGTATTTTTAACACTGATACGGGCGTTAAAAAAGGTTACGTTAAAAAAAGGCTTGAGTACTGTCGACTCAAACCACCGTTAGTCCCACTATTGAGACGGTTTGTTTTTCAAGAAATCTAGAACTTGCTGTACAACTTCATCGATTGTTTTACTGGATGAGTCAATATAGACAGCCCCTTCAGGTACCATTAACGGGGATGTAGAACGATTTTTATCTCGCTGATCTCGTTTTTCGACGTCTTGAATAACATCGCGCAGGTTAGCACTAATTCCTTTTTCTATCAACTGCTTATAGCGCCTTTTTGCTCGCTCCTCTGTGCTGGCCGTTAGGTAAACCTTATAATCAGCCGCTGGAAATACAACACTGCCCATATCTCGCCCATCGGCAACCAAACCTGGCAACTGCTTAAACGTCAGTTGTTTTGCTAATAAACTGCGTCTAACGTCTGGAAAAACCGCTATTTTTGACGCTATATTTCCTATCTTCTCGCTCTGTAATTGACGCTGAATTTCTTCACCATCTAAGTAGGTTACCCATCGTCCTTGCTGGTTGCGTTTAAATTCAATATCGACACCGTCAACCAGTGTTGCCAATTTTCCTGCGTCCGTAATATCCAATTGCTGACTCATAGCCGCAATACCTAACGCCCGGTATAAAGCACCACTTTCTAAATAGTTCCAGCCAAGGCGCTCTGCTAAACGTTTAGAAATAGTCCCTTTCCCTGAACCGCTCGGCCCATCAATCGTTAAGACGGGTATGTTTGAAGGCTCTTTCATCATTGCGCTTGTAGGTTAAACCCACATGAAGAAGCTAGTTCAACAAAATTGGGGAACGAGGTACTTACGTTTTTACAATTATTTATTTGAATAACACCTATTGACTGAAGACCTGCCACAGCAAATGACATCGCTATTCTATGGTCATCAAAACTTTCAATCGTACCACCTAACACTCGCCCACCTTGAATAATCATCCCGTCAGCCGTGGCTAATGCATCAACACCAACCGCTTGCAAGCCATCCGCCATCGTTTGTATACGGTCACTTTCTTTAACGCGTAATTCTTCGGCTCCTGTAACAATCGTCTTCCCTTTAGCGTACGCTGCTGCTACAAAAATCACAGGGAACTCATCTATCGCCAAGGCCACTAGGTTTTCTGGCACTGAAATCCCCCTTAGCTGGCTCGTTTTAACCTGAATATCCGCGACCTTTTCACCACCCACTATTCGTTCATTAAACAAACGAATATTAGCACCCATTTTGAGTAGAATATCTATAACACCCGTGCGAGTGGGGTTTATCCCTACGTGTTGCAAAGTAATATCTGAATTTGGCGTAATACAGGCCGCTACGATAAAAAAGGCTGCTGAAGAAATATCACTGGGCACATCAATTGAGCGGGCTGTCAATTGACCTCCCCCACTTAAGCTAACCACGTTAACCTCTGATTTTACCTGGTAACCAAACCCCCTCAGCATTTGCTCGGTGTGGTCCCTAGTTACCGCTGGTTCAGTCACCTGTGTCGTCCCGCGGGCGTACAACCCTGCTAGCAGCAGACAGGATTTTACTTGTGCGCTCCCCATCGGCATTCTGTATTCAATACCCTTTAATGAGTTACCACCATGTATCTTAAGCGGCGCCGTACCTGTTTCTGAACTTGTTACGCGCGCGCCCATTTCGGTTAACGGGTCTAATACACGACGCATAGGTCGTTTAGTTAGCGAATTATCCCCGCTTAAAACACTGTCAAAGGGTTGGCCCGCTAAAATGCCTGCCAACAGTCGCATAGACGTACCCGAGTTCCCGACGTATAAGTCGTTTTTAGGTGCTTTTAAACCATGCAAGCCCACACCGTGTATACGTAGACGTCCACGGCCTAGCTTTTCTATTTTTACGCCCATGTCGGTAAACGCTTTCAAGGTCGCTAGGGCATCATCAGCCTCAAGAAATCCGCTGACCTCGGTGACGCCTTCAGCCAAACTACCGAGCATGACCGATCGGTGTGAAATAGATTTATCACCTGGAACGCGAAACTCACCCTGTAGGCCGCCACTCGGCCTTGAAAATAGTGTATTCATCATTTATTTGCTTTTTTGCAGGCTTAAGAAGTAATCGCGCGCGCCTTGCGCCGACTGAAAAATTTCTAACAACCCTTGTTTATCGTTGTCTTTAATCAAGGATGAGATTTTGCGGTTTAATTGTTCCAACTCCTTCATAACCTTGACCAGTTGTGGGCCATTCGCCAAACAAATATCCGACCACATATCAGGGTCACTGGAGGCAATGCGGGTAAAGTCTTTAAAACCACCCGCGGCATATTCAAATATTTCCCGTTCGTCTTGTTTGTTTTTCAATAGCTCAACTAAAGAATAAGCCAATACATGAGGTAAGTGACTGGTTGCTGCGAACACTTCGTCATGGTGTTGCACAGTCATCTCTGACACGATCGCACCCATCGCTTGCCACCACACTCCACAAGCTTTAATTGCCGTTTTCTGTGTCGTGACAACAGGGGTAATGATCACCCGCTTATCGACAAATAAATCTACCGTTGACGCCTCAACGCCATTGTTTTCAGAGCCCGCAATCGGATGTGCAGCAACAAAATTACCCGGTATATCATCAAATACTGTCGCCAACGCATTGACCACACTTTCCTTGGTGCTTCCTACATCGGTGTACACGCAGGTGTCGGACCATGTTGCTTTTAATTCTGTAAAAATACTTTTAAACGATCCTACCGGTGAACAAATAACCACCAGATCAGCGCCTTTTACTGCTGCTGTCACACTGTTTTCATAGCCGTCAATAACACCTAATTCAACCGCTTTTTGCAAATTTTCTGGGCGCCGACCGGTACCAATAATTTGCTCAGCCAATTTATTTTCTTTACAGGCTCGAGCGATCGAGCCACCGATCAAACCGACCCCAATAATGCATATTTTCTTAAACACCTTGCAATACCTTTTCTAATGCATCTAAACAAGTCGCATTTTCATTCGGCAAGCCGATTGAAACCCTAAGGTGATGCGGTAATTGATAACCAGCCACTGGACGTACAATCACACCTTTTTGTAATAAAGCCTGATACACGTCGGCCGCTTTTTCTCCAAGCTCAACGGTTATAAAATTAGCCACTGAAGGAATATAATTGAGCCCTAGTTGCTCAAAACCCTGTTCCAGCTGCTGCATGCCCTGACCATTCAATAATCGACTTTTATCGATATAGTCGCGATCCTCTAGAGCTGCCTGCGCCGCTACCAATCCCAAGGAGTTGACATTGAACGGGTGTCTAACCCGATTAAGCAAGTCGGCAACGCCGGGCTGACTAAGTGCGTAACCCACCCTTAAACCGGCCAAGCCATAAGCTTTAGAAAAAGTTCGAGTGATAATAACATTAGGGTATTTTTTTAAGAACACTATTGATTTTGGCGCCTCTGATGGGTCTAAGTATTCACCATAGGCTTCGTCTAACACCACCATAACGTGTACTGGTAACGCCTGAATAAAGTTCTCTAATTCATTTGCTTCAAGCCATGTGCCAGTTGGGTTATTAGGATTCGCAATAAACACCACGGAAGTTTTTTCATTGATTAAAGCCTGCATGGCTTGCAGGTCATGCCCGTAATTTTTTGCTGCGGCGACCCGTGCAGTTGCACCTACCGCTTGTGTTGACAGGCCATACACGACAAACGCGTGTTCAGAATAAACAGCCTCTCTGCCAACCGTCAAAAAAACGCGAGCAATCACATCCAATACATCGTTTGAGCCATTTCCTAAGGTCACCATCGCCGTATCAACACCGATTTTTTCTGCCAACGCTCGTTTTAGGTAAAACCCATTACCATCAGGGTAACGTGATAAGTCATCCATTGATTCACGAACCACTTGTTTGACGTGCTCACTCGGGCCTAATGGATTTTCGTTGGACGCCAATTTTACGATATGTTTAATGCCTAACTGGCGCTGCAACTCATCAATCGGCTTGCCCGGCTGATATGTGTTCATACCGTTAATAGATGGAACGGCTAAGTGTTGGAAGGATTGTATAGGCATAATAATTTTATTCGCTAGCAAAGTGCTTAACGACCTAGGTATTAAATAACCGCTTTAGGGTAAGAACCTAAAACTTTTAATACGTTAACGTTAGGTAGCAATTCCTGTAGAACGGCAGCCACTTTTTCATCCTGCTGGTGGCCATCAATGTCTACAAAAAACACGTACTCCCAGGCACCTTGCCGAGATGGACGAGATTCGATTTTATTTAAACTGATGCCCGCGTAAGCAAACGGTGCGAGTACACTTTGTAATGCGCCGGCGACATTTTTTGTTGAAATCATCATACTTGTTTTATCATCACCACTGGGGGACACGAGCTGCTGACCGATGACCAAAAAACGCGTGGTGTTATCTAACTCATCTTCAATATGGCTGGCTAATTTATTCAGCGCATACAGCTCAGCCGCTACCTCACTCGCTATTGCCGCAGCCTGAGGGTTCTCTTTAGCTAACCGAGCCGCTTCGGCGTTACTACTAACGGCAACCGTTTCTATATTAAGCATATTCGCCATCAACCATTGCCGACATTGGCCAAGAGATTGTTGGTGCGAATATACCACCTTGATCTCACCTAAGGATTCGGCGGTAGACAAAAGGTGATGATGAATACGCAACGCCACCTCGCCACAAATTTGTAACGGTGAATTAATAAACAGGTCTAAGGTGTGGCTAATAACCCCTTCAGTTGAGTTTTCAACCGGCACCACACCATAATGCGCTTCACCATTCTCAACTTCATGAAAGATATCAGCGATGGTGACCGTTTCAAGCGTATTAACCGCATGACCAAAATGTTTTAGTGCGGCTTCTTGCGTAAACGTACCCGAAGGTCCAAGGAAGGCGACAGTTAAGGGTTTTTCCAAAGCCAAACACGCCGACATTAATTCACGATAAATTTTTGCCACGTGTTCATCTTTTAACGGCCCGGGGTTATTCGACTTCACCCGCCTTAGTACGGAAGCTTCTCGATCTGGGCGGTAAAAATCACCGCCCTCACCCTCCGCTAACTTGACGGTGGCCACGTCCTTCGCTAGTTCAGCGCGTTTATTAAACAAGGTTAATAATTGCTCATCTAGCTCATCGATAGCATCTCTAAGCTCAGA
Organism: Cycloclasticus sp.; assembly: GCA_018066825.1. Lineage (GTDB taxonomy): Bacteria > Pseudomonadota > Gammaproteobacteria > Methylococcales > Cycloclasticaceae > Cycloclasticus. The sequence goes on along the minus strand of JAGPVU010000099.1, from coordinate 11,062 downwards.
TAATGTTTTATTAACACTCATAGTAATAAGCCGGCTTTATAAGGTTCGCACGGACAGCACGCCGTCAATGTTTTTGATGCGTTCAACCACCTCAGCAGTCACCACGGTATCAACGTCTAATAAAGTGTAAGCGACTTCACCGCGTGATTTATTGATCAAATCTAAAATATTATGTCCTGTTTCAGCCAAGATACTGGATATTTGGCCAACCATATTCGGTACATTGGCGTTCGCTATTGCCATACGGTAGCCTTCTACACGTGGGAGTTTAACGGCAGGGAAATTAACAGAGTTTTTAATATTACCGTTTTCTAAAAAATCTTTTAACTGATCGGCAATCATCACCGCGCAATTTTCTTCCGCTTCAGCCGTTGATGCACCAAGATGCGGCAGCGTAATAACACGTGGGTGGTCTTTTAATAAATTACTGGGGAAATCACAGATATAGGCGTAAAGCTTACCTGAATCTAAGGCAGCAACCACGTCTTTGTCATTAACGATACCGTTTCTTGAGAAGTTTAAAATAACCGCATTATTATTCATCGTGCTGATACGAGAGGCGTTGATCAGGTCTTTAGTCCCTTCATTGAGCGGTACGTGTACTGTTACAAAGTCAGACTTCGCCAGTAACTCATCAACGGTATTAGCAGATTCGATAGCAGATGATAACTGCCAAGCACGTTCCACAGTAATGGCTGGATCATAACCCACCACGTTCATCCCTAAATCATACGCTGTGTTAGCGACAGAGGTTCCTATAGCACCTAAACCAATGACACCGAGAGTACGACCAGGCAATTCGAAACCGACAAAATTCTTTTTAACCTGCTCGACTTCTTTAGCAATAGACTCGTCATCACCTTGCAAATTTTTAGCACACGCCCAAGCCTGACATATATTTCTACACGCCAACAACATGCCGGTTAACACCAATTCTTTAACCGCATTTGCATTGGCTCCAGGTGCATTAAACACAGGAACACCCATGGTCGTCATTTTTTCGACAGGGATATTGTTAACTCCTGCTCCAGCACGGCCTATGGCTAACACACTGCTTGGAATCTCAACATCGTGTAACTACAATGAACGCAGCATATAAGCATCCGGCGATTGAATGTCTGAGGCAACCTCATACTTATCTCTAGGAAATTTATCGAGTCCTTTGACGGAAATATTATTCAGCGTCTGAATTTTAAACATTATTTACTTACCTTTAAATTGATTAACTTGTTAGCGTTACGCCTTTGTTCTTTCGAACTCTGCCATCATGCTGATTAGTGCGTCCACGCCATCTTCTGGCATGGCATTATAAATACTGGCGCGCATACCGCCTACCGAACGGTGTCCTTTTAAGGTAACTAAACCGGCGCTTTTAGCCTCACTTAGGAAACTTTCATCCAGCTCATTATTGGCCAAGATGAAGGGTATATTCATCCGCGAGCGCGACGAAACTTCAACCGGATTAGAATAAAAATCGGATTGATCAATCGCCGCGTACAACTTTTCTGCTTTACGCACATTGCGCGCTTCGATAGCAGCAACCCCACCTTGTTCTTTCAACCACTCAAAAACTAAGCCCATGAAGTACCAGCTGTAAGTCGGCGGGGTATTAAACATCGAGTCTGCATCGGCGTGATTTTTATAGTCCAACATGGAAGGCGTACCCGCCCGAACCTGTCCAATCAAATCTTCACGCACGATTGTAAGAGCAATACCTGATGGGCCCATATTTTTTTGTCCACCGGCATAAATAACACCAAACCGGCTGACATCAACCTCTCTTGACAAGATATTAGATGACATATCTGCTACCAGATCGACACCGCCTACGTCAGGAATTTGCTGAAACTCCACCCCGCCGATGGTCTCATTGCTGGTGTAATGCAAATACGCTGCATCTGGGTCTATATTCCAGCTATCAACTGTGGGAATCGAGGTGAAATCTGTAGCTTCTGAACTGGCAGATAACTGTACGTCACAGTGTAACTTCGCTTCTTTGATGGCTTTTTTTGACCACGCACCGGTGTTCACGTAACACGCTTTGCTTTTGCTGCCCAATAAGTTCATTGGTACCATCGAGAACTGAAGCGTGGCGCCCCCTTGCAAAAAAAGAACCTTATAGTTTGACGGAATATTCATCAATTCACGTACGTCTGCTTCGGCTTTTTCAGCTATCGAAATGTAGTCTTTACCTCGATGACTCATCTCCATGACCGACATACCAGAGCCATGCCAATCAAGCATTTCGCTTTGAGCTTTTTGAAGTACTTCTAGGGGTACTGCCGCAGGGCCAGCACTAAAATTATACACGCGGGACATTTAAATCTCCTGAACCATTAATTTTCAATTTCATCTTCAGACGAGGTGCCATCAACCGATTCAGGCATTTCTTCACCTTCTATCAGTGCATCCTCATCCACTTCATCACCTAGGCTTGCTATTCGATCCAAGCCTATTACTTTTTCATCTTTACCCGGCCTAATGACCCGAACACCTTGGGTATTTCTACCTAAGATAGATATCTCGTTGGTCCGTGTTCTAACCAAGGTACCACCGTCGGTGATAATCATTAACTCGTCGTCGTCATCTACTAATACTGCACCAACCAAGGCACCATTACGCTCACTGGTTTGCATTGCAATAACGCCTTGCCCACCACGTTTATGGATCGGGTATTCAGTAATTTGGGTGCGCTTACCGTAACCGTTCTCAGTTAAGGTGAGCACCGTACCTGGCTGCGAAATAATCAACGAGATAATACTTTCACCTGATTTAATTCGCATACCACGAACACCACCGGCTGTACGCCCCATCACACGGACATCTGATTCGTTAAAGCTTGCAACTTTGCCAGAACTAGCAAATAGCATCACGTCTTTCTTACCATCGGTCACAGCTACACCAACTAAGGTGTCATCATCACGTAAATCAATCGCGATTTTGCCGTTTGCGCGGGGTTTTTCAAACTCTTTGATCAGCGTCTTTTTAACCGTACCGGCTTCGGTCGCCATAAACACGTATTCGTCATCAATAAACTCCCGAATAGGCAGTATGGCGTTTATCCGTTCGTCTGCCTCTAATGGCAGCAGGTTGACGATTGGTTTGCCGCGCGATACCCGACTGGCTACCGGTAAATTAAACACCCGCAGCCAATACACCTTCCCTTTGCTAGAGAAACACAACACCGTGTCGTGCGTATTGGCGATAAACAGCTTATCGATAAAGTCTTCATTTTTTGTATTAGCTGCTGTTTTTCCTTTGCCACCACGACGTTGGGCAGTATAGGCGGTTAGCGGTTGTGACTTAACATAGCCTTCATGCGACAAAGTTACCACCATGTCTTCTTCGGTAATTAAGTCTTCTGCCGTTAAATTTAAGAATTGATCATTAATTTCTGTACGGCGATCTTCTTTATATTCATCAATCAGCTTGATCAACTCGTCTCGAATAACTGACATCAAGCGACTTCTGTCTGCCAAAATATCCAAATGATAGTCAATGTCAACGAGCAGGTCTTTATATTCTTGCAGAATTTTATCTTGCTCAAGGCCGGTCAAACGGTGCAGACGTAATTCTAAGATTGCCTGTGCTTGAGCGGGTGACAAATGATAATTACTGTCCAGCAAACCGTAACAGGCTTCAAGTTTATCTGGGCGCGAACGATCAGAATCGGCCTTTGCTAGTAATTCAGCCACTAAACCAGGCAACCAAGGTTTTTCAAGCAAACCAACTTTGGCTTCAGCGGGTGTTTTTGCCGCTTTAATCACAGCAATCATTTCATCGATATTTGATAAGGCAACGGCCAGCCCTTCTAGGGTATGCGCGCGCTCACGGGCTTTACGCAAATCATAGACGGTCCTGCGCGTGACCACTTCTCGACGATGGTCGACAAAGGCCTCTAAAATCTGCTTAAGATTCAGGCATTTAGGCCGGCCATCGATCAACGCCACCATGTTAATGCCAAACACATTTTGCAACTGCGTCTGCTGATATAAATTGTTAATAATAACTTCGGGTACTTCACCTCGCTTAAGCTCGATAACCATGCGCATGCCGTCTTTATCAGACTCGTCACGCAACCCAGAAATACCCTCTAACTTCGCGTCTTTTACCAGGTGCGCTATTTTTTCAAGCAAGCGAGCCTTATTAACCTGATAAGGCAACTCAGTGACGACAATAGACAACTTACCATTCGAATTATCTTCGCCTTCGACGTGGTAACGCGCACGCAAATAAATTCGCCCTCGACCGGTATGATACGCTTCACGGATACCGTCTGAGCCATTAATAATACCGGCTGTAGGGAAATCAGGACCCGGAACATGTTGCATCAATTCATCAATACTGGCGCCTGGCTGGTCAATTAAGTGCAAACACGCATGGGTTATTTCAGACAAATTGTGCGGCGGGATATTAGTCGCCATACCGACGGCAATACCAGACGAGCCATTAATCAACAACAAGGGAACACGGGCTGGAAAAACAGCCGGTTCAGATTCAGACTCATCGTAGTTAGCATTAAAGTTGACCGTTTCCTTGTCAATGTCAGCTAGCATTTCATGCGACAACTTGGCCATTCTAATTTCTGTATAACGCATCGCCGCTGCAGAATCGCCGTCAACCGAACCGAAGTTACCCTGGCCATCAACCAACATATGCCGCATAGAAAACGGTTGGGCCATACGAACAATCGTGTCATACACCGCAGTATCGCCATGCGGATGATATTTACCAATTACGTCACCGACGATACGCGCCGATTTTTTATAGGATTTATTCCAATCATTACCAAGCACATGCATCGCAAACAAAACACGGCGATGCACCGGCTTTAAGCCATCACGCACGTCGGGTAACGCTCTACCAACGATCACACTCATCGCGTAGTCCAAATAGGACTGACGCATTTCGTCTTCAATGTTTACGGGTATCGTTTCTTTTACCAGCTCTGCCATGTTAAAGGTATCTCCTCAGATGCCGAATTATTCAAAAAATTAGCGTTAAGATAATAAAATACGGTTATTTTTAAGATCGCTAAACCAACTAAAAATTGATGAAAAATAAAGTTGAAATTATACCTTAAAGTACGCTTTTTTTGATAACTTTGTTTCTACGCAATAAGGTTTATGACACACACCGCGAACAGCTGAAACTCATCTGTGATAAAGGCCCATGCGGAACGGGCTTTATTAACAACAACGAGGACTAAATTAAACCAGAAGATTTTGTTTTTGCGTTTAAACCTGCCAGCACCACACCACCACTGACTACTTTATTACGCCCTGAATGCTTAGCCTGATACAAGGCCTTATCTGCCACCTCGATCAAATCTGTCTTTTCAACAGTACTCGAGAAACCCGCTTGCTCAACAACGAAGGTTGATACGCCGATAGATACCGTTAGTTCCAATTGCTCATTGTCCATTATCGGCAAAACAGAACGCTCCACCAGTTTACGCATGCGCTCAGCTACTTCGATGCCTTTTTGCTCTGCTGCAGTGGGCAGTATGGCAACGAACTCTTCGCCGCCGTAGCGCGCTAAAATATCATTGCTCCTTAATTGGCTACGTAAACATTCCGCAACATGCCTGAGCGCGGTATCACCCACTTGATGACCGTAGGTATCGTTCACTTTTTTAAAAAAGTCAATGTCTATAAATAAGCACGATAAATTATCGCCTGTTCTTAACGAGCGTAACATTTCTTCATCAATCCGTTGCTCAAAGAAACGGCGATTATTAACCCCAGTCAAGGTATCAAACAAACTACTTCGCCTTAACTGCTCATAATTCAAGGTGTTTTCCATGCACACACTAAGGACCTTACCTAAACGATCCAAAAAGTAGGTCGACATATTTGCCTGGAACCGACTTTCATCATCACTACCAAACACCAGACAACCTAAGTGAATACCACGTCTAATTAAGGGAATGAGCGCCACACTGGTTGGACGTTTTTGTTCCGTTGGCCAAAATTCTGGCCCCAATACCGTTGATGCATCACCCAATAACACGCGCTGCGAAAGCCCTAGCTTCGCCTTAAACAGGCCAACATTTGGGGTTAAAACCACGGAGGGATGGTCTTGTAAACAAAAACCGTCTTCGGTAAGAAAGCTAGAAATATCTCCACTCCCATCGGCTAAAAGCAACGATAAGGACTGTAAATTAAACGCGGATTTAGCATCATCTAGAATATTTTCAACCAATTCTTTTAATGAGTTTAGCGAGAGCAACTGCATTTCCAAATCATGAAACCGCTTTAGCATTTCTTCATTTCTTTGAACACGCGCGATCATGCCATCGATATGGCTTTCCAGCATGCGAACCTCGGTTGTTAAGTCCGTATCCATAATTTAATCGGTTGAATCCAAATTACTTTGTAATAAGCTCACAAACGCCTCTTCTGATAATACCGTCACGCCTAAAGACCGGGCTTTAGTTAACTTAGAACCTGACGCCTCACCCGCTATTAAAAAATCTGTTTTTTTAGAGACACTGCCGGTTACCTTTGCACCCAAATCTCGCAGCGCGGTCTTCGCTTGATCCCGCGTCATCGAAGCTAAGGCTCCCGTTAAAACCACTACTTTATCCGATAAGGCATGCTGGCTCTTAGTTAAGGCTCTTACTTCCGGCCAATGGACCCCTCGCGCCAACAACTTAGCCACAACTTCTCGATTATGCGCTAGCTGAAAAAAAGAGACCACGTGTTTAGCCACAATCGGCCCAACATCTGGCACTTGCTCCAACACTTCTGCAGACGCCTGCTGTAGCGCATCGAGATGGCCAAAATGCTGCGCCAAACTCGTCGCTGTCACTTCACCCACTTCCCGAATGCCCAAGCCATACAAAAATCGCGCTAAGGTCGTACTTTTACTCTTATCCAAGGCCTGTAGCAAATTATCCGCTGACTTAGCGGCCATCCTGTCTAAACTCAATAACTGTTCTCGCGTTAAACTGTATAAATCAGCCGGTGTTTGTACTAGCTTTTTCGCCACCAGCTGCTCAACTAATTTGTCCCCCAAACCGTCTACATCCATCGCCTTACGAGAAGCAAAATGCTTAACAGATTCCTTCACCTGTGCCTGGCAATATAAACCCGCCGAGCAGCGTATCACCGCTTCCCCTTCTATTTTTTCTAGCGGCGAAGAACACACTGGGCAATGTGTTGGCATTTGATAAGGCACCGCTTCCGCTGTTCGTTGCTCGATCACCACTGCTACAATTTCGGGAATCACGTCACCCGCTCGTCGAACAATAACGGTGTCGCCGATACGCACATCTTTTCTATGCAGCTCGTCTTCGTTGTGCAAGGTGACATTGGTCACCGTTACCCCCCCAACAAATACCGGTGCTAAACGTGCAACAGGCGTAATCGAACCCGTTCGACCCACTTGCACATCGATAGACAGCACTTGAGTGGTTTTCTCCTGTGCTGGAAACTTACGCGCAACCGCCCAACGCGGCGCTCTAGAAACAAACCCTATTGATTGCTGTAAGCGAAAACTATTAACCTTATACACCACGCCGTCAATTTCGTAAGGTAATTTAGCCCTTTTATCGGCTAAGGACTGGTAAGCCTGACGGCATTGCTGAACACCCTTTGCGGTCGATATTTGATCACATACCGGTAGGCCCCAAGCAGCGAACAACAAAAACAAATCAGCTTGGCTAGACGGCAATGGCATACCCTCTAAAACACCTAAACCATAGGTATAAAATGCCAGCGGTCGTTTCGCGGTAATCTTTGAATCAAGCTGCCTTAAACTACCCGCTGCTGCATTACGTGGGTTTGCAAACGGCTTTTCGCCATCAGCTATTGCTGTTGCATTTAATCGTTCAAAACCTTGCAAGGGCATGAAAACCTCACCGCGAATTTCGACCACCAGCGGTACCGTTTCACCCTTAAGTTGCAAGGGTATGGCGCCAATGGTTTTAACGTTCTCAGTGACGTTTTCACCACGCTGCCCATCGCCCCGTGTGGCGGCGCACACCAATAAACCCTCTTCATAACGCAATGAAATAGCCAAGCCGTCTAACTTAGGTTCGACAAGATAGGTCACATCTTCCGTCAAGTTAGCCCTGTCACGTACCCGTTTATCGAATGCTTCAAATTCACTGTCACTAAACGCGTTGTCTAAAGACAGCATAGGCACCTGATGCAACACTTGCTGAAAACTTGCCAAGGGCGCAGCACCCACACGTTGAGTTGGCGAGTCGGTAGTAATGAACTCAGGGTGCTCCGCTTCAAGCGCTTGAAGCTCGCGCATCAACTGATCGTAATCCGCATCGGCAATCTGCGGCGCATCAAGTTGATAATAGCGCTGGTTATGCTGGTTAATATCGTCGCGTAGCCGTTGTATACGCTGCTGAAGGGGCTCGCCTGTGTTCATCGCAGATCAACTACCAAGCCGGACTTGGATCTCGGCAATCTTATCAAGACTAAGCTCCACCATCGTTTCATCAACCAAGCGTGCACTGAAGCGCTGACTCAGCTCACGCGCTGTGTTTAACATACTATCAAACGCCTCATGCGAATCGATTAAATCGCTTACTTGAAAAAAAAGAATAATCCCCGTTGATTGGAAGTCGCTCATACTGCCTACCGGAAAGGTCCCGGGTTCCAATAAATTCGCGACATGAAAAAGTTGATTTTCAACACCATCCAAGCGTTTATAGCAATGAAAGATACCCATATCACCAAACTCAAGTTCCAACTCGGTAAAGGCTGCCACTAACTCGACCCCCGACATAGACTCACCCTGTTTGGCTAGCACCACCAATTGAATAACCGATGCTTGTTCAGCAACCGGTACGCTTAGATCTTCCGGCTGACTGTCGGGTGCCGTCTTATCTATATCACTCTCGACACCCTCCATATCGTCATCGTCGAACACTTCTGTAGCTATTTCTTCTGTAGCTCTTTCCTCGGCAGAGTTTTCCTCAAAAGCTGTATCAGCACTATCTTGCATTAGACTCGGTTCGATTTTTTGTTCTGTAAAAACCCCATCAGAACCCACCTCATCACGACGAGACCTTTTCTGTAACACATCAAACAGATAAATAGCCGCCAGAATAACGATTCCCACAAGCAGCAATATCCACCGTAACGAACTTTCTTCCATTTTATCGTTCCCTATACAAATTAATCAGTTAGCAGCCATTTTTACGGCCTCATCAATATCTACCGCCACTAGTCGTGACACACCCGGTTCTTTCATGGTGACCCCCGCCAACTGCTGAGCCATTTCCATTGTTGCCTTATTATGCGTAATCAAAATCATTTGAACAGTCTTTGACATTTCTTTGACTAATTCACCAAAACGTCCGACGTTTGCTTCATCCAATGGCGCATCAACTTCATCCAACATACAGAAGGGTGATGGGTTTAAGTCAAAAATTGCGAACACTAATGCAACAGCAGTTAGCGCCTTTTCACCACCCGACAATAAGTGAATTGAACTATTGCGTTTACCCGGCGGTCTCGCCATGACGGTGACACCTGTTTCTAATAAATCTTCACCGGTTTGTTGCAAATACGCATGCCCGCCTCCAAATAACTTAGGAAAGCGCCGTTCAAAACCCGCGTTGACCTTATCAAATGTTTGCTTAAACAAAAATCGGCTTTCTTTATCAATTTTTTCAATCGCCGTTTCCAGCGTTTTAAGCGCGGCTACGAGGTCTTCACGCTGGCTGTCTAGGTAAGTTTTTCTTTCTGACTGTGTCTCAAACTCTTCAATCGCGGTTAAATTAATTGACCCCAACCGATCGATCTGTTCCGCCAAACGGGCCACTTGTTGCTGCCACTCAAGGTCATTCGCTTGTTCTGGTAAATCGCTCAAGGTATCGCTTAGTTCCACCCCAGCTTCTTGCAACTGCTCGACCAAGGTTTGCTTTCTTACCCGCACTTCTTGATGGTCAACCTGCGCAGTTAACGCATCCTCTCTTGCCTGTTGCACCTGTTGCTCAGTTTGTTGCCGCTTTGCTGTTAACTCACGAATCACGTGCTCTGTCGCCTCAGCCTTAGCTCTAATGCCAAGCAAATCGGCCTCGACCTGCTGACGCTTTTTTAAACCCGCTGCTAAGCTTGCTTGCAAAGCACCCAGAGGTTCGTCACTTAGATTAATCTGCGCTTGAAACTCTGCCAATTTATCAGATGCAAGGCTCATGCGCTCCTTAACGGCCTCTGCATTTTGTACCAGCAATGCCTGGGACGATCGCTGTGATTCAAGTTGCAACATAAGGCTATGCGTAAGCTCACGTGAACCGTGCACCTCACGACGCGTCGTATCCAGTGCGGACTTTTTCGCTTCACGTTGCTGTTGCAAGCTGGTGCGTTGACCTTCTAATTTAGCGGATTGCTCTATCGCTGCTTGTATCACCTGTCGACTACTGGCTAAACTGTCTGAATCACGCTGATGCTCAGCTTGAAGTTGCTCTGTTTCAACCTCTATTTGCTGCAAACGCTGCTGTGCTTGCTCTGTTTTTGAGCGCATCTCGCCTAGCTGCATCACAAGTTGTGAAACTTGCTTTACTGTATCGCCTTCCACTTGACGTAACTCGCGGACGTGTTTTTCGACCTCCATCAATGCGTCTCTAGCCGAAGTCAGTGCCTGTTCATTAATTGATATACCCTTGTTTAGCTTGCTTAACTGCTGAGTCAGCTTCCTTTTTTCCTTTTCCAATACGAGGATACTATCCCCTGCATCGTGGGCATTAAAACTCACACCATCGGCATGCAGCCAAACACCCTCATCTGTAATCACCGATTCATGCTCCTCTAACTCGGCCAGTAATACTGTGGCCTGCGCTAATGAAGGGGCAAAATGCACGTTTTTCAGCAGCACCATGGTGGGCATATTAGCCGTTACTAAACTCGCTAGGGATGTTTTTCTCGGTGCTGTCGAGGTCTCTACCGTCGTGGTGTTAAACAAACTAAGCTCACCTGTCGGCAACTGCTCTGCACGTTGCAACACCGCTTCTATATCGTCGACACAAACAGATTGCAATCTCGAGCCCAAAACGACCTCAACCGCTCGCTCCCAGCCAGCCACAACGTCAATTTTA
>JAGPVU010000098.1 GCA_018066825.1 Cycloclasticus sp. | reverse complement strand
AGATACGCTGCCTAAGGATGATGTCTTAATAAAAATTTTAAACAGCAAACAACAAGCTGCGAATAAAAAACAAAAAGCTATAGAGTTAACACTAAAGAAAGTTAAGTTACTTCAAACTCACTATCGCAACAATAAAGAACCAACATCTACCCAGTGGAGTCATGTTTACCGTGAATCATTAACAAAAAATCACAAAACGCTTGATGCGTTACCTAAAATTACAACCATAAAATCAATACTTACTGATCATGGGTTATTAAACGATAACACGAGCTCGTTCAACACAATAACAAGTAATGAACAATGGTTAACCCTACAACATTACAGCCACGCCGCGATGAAAGTCGCCAGCAAAACATACAAAGAATAAACGCTTTATGGACGAAAAAAAAACAAGTGTCATGCAATACGAACACGTTGTACGGGTTTGCATAGAATCCAGCACGCCGCTTTCCATCCAAGGTGGAGACATCATCAACACCGAAGATGCCAACATCCTAACGGACAGCAATGGTTTGCCCATGATACCCGGTAAAACCTTACGCGGAACATTACGTGCCTTATACAAACAAGCATATGAAAATCCTGAAAATGACTGCACCAACAAACTTTGGGGCTATCAAGATACCGCTAAAGGTCAAGCTTCAAACATTAGTATTGATTTTGCCGTTGTACACGACTCAAAAAACAGCCCTGCTACAGGTTTATTAAGCCAGCAAGATATTACTAACGATACTCTGCTTAGCTACCTTCAGTCACTACAAACAACACCCTTGCTGCGTGAACGAAATGCCATCAATGCAAGAGGCGCGGTAAAAGACGGCGTTTATTATAATTTTGCCATCGCACCAAAGGGCTTGCGCTACACCTTTGAAATAAGCTATGAAACAAATGAAGAAACATGCCCTACCGAATTAACACGCATACTTAGCCTCATAAAATCTCCTTTATTTCGCCTTGGAAGTTACCACCATAAAAACTTAGGTGCTTTTAACATTATCAGTTTAAAGCACTATCTAATTGATAATACAAATCAAGAAAGCATAGACGGCTACCCATGCACTATTAGTAATGATGCAAATTTTAAAGATATTACAGATACTGTTGAAATTAACCATTCACTTAGCAAGAAAGAATCAACCTACACTCTTAACGCAGTGGATTTTTGGCGCATAGGGGCCGGCACAGAAAGTTTCTCAGGCATTGAAAAGCAACCCGATATGCTACCGCTCTCAGAACCCGTTATCGAGTGGGAGGAAGGCAACTTTGCAAAAATAAAAACGATGATTATCCTACCCGGTACAGCCATATTAGGCCCGCTCGCGCATCGACTTGATTTTCACTATCGCTGTGAAAAAGGCGAATTTGTTTCTGAAGACAATATTTCGAGTGACAAACTGTTTAAAGAACAACGAACTGATGCAACTAACGCCTTGTTCGGTAAAAAAACCGATCACGAAAATAGCAAAGGACACGCAGGCATCATATCCATTAACGATATCTACTTAGACCCGAAAACATGGTGCGCAAAAGATAAAATTGGCCAACAAATACACAATAAAATATCGCATCACTTAGGTGGAACAATTGATTCAGCGCTGTTTAGTGAAGAACTGCTTTATCAAACAGAAGTAACCATTGCCATTTTGGAACTTAAAGAAATACCTGTCGATTATAGTGATGCATGGAAAACAACACTAGACGACTTTCTAAACAATCGCCTTGCTATTGGAGCGGCATCAGGCAGAGGGCATGGCTATTTTCAAGCGTCGACAGAGGTACCGGCATGAACGAGAAAACAGCAATAACCACGCAAATAGAACACTTTAATAACATAGCTGCAGATAATGGCTTTAACGGCCAACCACTAGCAAGCACAACGCTTAGCGTAACGGCTAAAAAGCACATTTATACACCCGATCAACTCAGTACAACGTACGAAACGCTTTGGGAAGAACTGGAAAAAACATTAGCTGACACTGACACCACTCAGGGCTGGGCCAGAAGCCAAAAGGAAATTCATGCACCCTGGGATAATACTTATGCAGTTGACAAACACGGATACCTATTAGAAGGTGAATGGTTAATTAATAAACAAACCAGCATACACTTACGGCAAATACATCATGGTTGGGTCGTTACCCACTACCAAGAAGGCGATAATACCACAGGCGAACCCATGCTCTGCCAAGAGCAATATTTACTGAATAACGCAAAAAACAAAGAAGACAGTCCGCATCTTCAATATCGCATTTATTACCAATTAGCTGAACACAGTTACCAAAGTGCTTTTTCTCGGTTTGTAGGTTTTAGCGACAACAAAAAAGAGGGGGCATAAAATGCCTAACGACAGCAAAAACCTACCCTATAATTACCCCGACCAGTCAGAAGAAAAGGTATACCAACCCAGCTGGGGGCTATTTGCTAACCAAGACATCCCCTTTAAAGATGGCATTAGTGGCAGCATAAACATCACCATTACCGCTCAAACCAACATTTGTGTGGGTGGAGAACAAATCAAAAATGAAGATGAACCTAATGTAACCCAATTTTATAAACTACCCGATGGACAATACGCCATCCCTTGGAGCAGCGTAAAAGGCATGGTAAGGAGCCTGATGAAAGCCGCCACATTTGGACGAGCAGATCAGGTAACGGATGAATATTCTGGCATACGAAGAAGGCCAGCTGGGGCTAATACAAGTGACTATAACCGTTTGCGAGATGAAGTAAATGATTGCTTGGGCTATGGGTTTATCAAAAAAAATAACGATGCCGAACCTGTATTAATTGAATATACAACCTATGAAAAGATAAGTTATGAGAACTTAAGTCAAGCCGGCTTCACGCATAACGCTTCAATAGAAAAAAAATATAAATGGTACGCCGAACAAAAGAATAACAATCAACACCTAAATGAGCTCAAAGGTAAATTAGTTTTTGGTACGCATTGTGGGGCCAGAGAAAATGAACACTTATTCTCAAATCCAGTCGAAGATAAACCGATTCTGTTAACAAAAGAACAATTCAAACGCTTTAGCGACACCTATATAAAGCAAGATAAATCACAAAGGCGGGCAGCCTCCCAGTGCCCCTGGCAATCTTATTGGAAAAACCAATATGAACAAGGACAAGAGGTCCCTGTCTTTCTATTTAAAGACGGAAGAAACAATATAAAACATATCAGCATGACCAAATTGCCAAAGTTTGCCAGTAATTACAGCACCCATGACATGCTCAAAAAAGTGAATCCACAACACCTTGAAAACGTCGATTTTGATACCCACTTACCCGACCATGCCGAATGTATTTTGGGGTTTACAACTGAAAGTGGCGAGATAAAACATAATTTAGCTGGGCGAGTTAACGGCACACCATTTCGGCTGAGCGAAAAGAAACAAGCAATCGAAAGCGATCCCTTAAGGCTATTGCAACCCCGCGCCGGGCACCCAAGCACACGTATTCAACAGCCCTATGTTAATGAGCAAAACAACAAAGTGCCTGAAAACGAAACGTTTTACACGCCATTAAGTTCAGCTAACCCACGGCTGCGTCTATTTAATCGTTATTATGCACGAGAGAGGGTGCTGAATGATTTTAGCAATACCGAGAACAACCCAAAACTAGACAGAAGACTTGAGAACTTACCACCAGGTTCAGAATTTAAAGGCACCATTCGTTTTCATAACCTGAAAGCTTGTGAGTTAGGGGCGTTATTATGGGTGCTTAACTGGGGTGGGGATGATGACTGCTGGCATAACTTAGGTTCAGGCAAGCCCTATGGTTATGGCTGCATCACAATCAAAACAACACTCGACCCCGAAGAACAGCGTTTCAATTACAACGCAGACGTACCTGATGATGTAAAACAACACTGCATAGCTGCGTTTACAACATCTATGGACGCGGAATTTCCCAGGTGGGAAAAGTGGGAAAACCACCCTCGCATTAGCAGCTTAAAGAGCATAGCCAATCCTAAAAAAAATGCAGATCTAAAAACACCAGCCACTGGATTTTTCCCCTATCCAGAACCACAAACTTACAATGCTATGGAGCAGAATCGTGAGGTATTGGCAAAGCCGGAATAGTGCTCGTACCCCATTATACTGTAGGCAACTCTGCTTGAAGTTCAGCACCCATTGAATATATAAAGACTTAGCCAAACAGTAACTATCTATATCTGTGCTTGTTGAGCAGCAACGTCACTTAAATACTTTACAAAAGTTTTAACATAAACATATCACTCACTTTAAAGACCCATCCTAAACTCATCAACCATAAAGTCTGTAACGCAATCTACCGTATAAGCGTCTACCTTGGTACAAGTGCCTGATAGTGTGGTCCATGATTTTTCGTAACAGGATCTACCGTGAAGGCTTCTCCCTTACATCTGCAAAATTTATACCACAAATTTTGGTGTCGTAACGGGATCTACCGTGAAGGCTTCTCCCTTTCATCGAGTGCCCCATTAATAAAAAGTTATATGTCGTAACGGGATCTACCGTGAAGGCTTCTCCCTTAGGGGAGGGCTATTGGCTGGATTCGCGTTGATGTCGTAACGGGATCTACCGTGAAGGCTTCTCCCTTAGCGCCTCTACAAGGCATTGATATTGTAGCAATTTTTTGGGTTGCTGGGCGAATGATTTTTAAAACGCAATTCCGCGTCAAGGGATGCCTCCATACTGTCGGTTTTTAATTAAAAAACCGCCTATTTTTCAATAACATTGCAACTCCAACTGTTTTTTGTTAATGGATTTGTATGATGGAAGGAAAATAAGCAATTCGTTGGTTATTGCAATCATGAGAGGATTGCCGACTGGCGTGATTAAGTCGGTAAAATAGCAGGCTGTCAAATTCTTCTAAATAGTTTTTGGCTCTATTTTTTAGCTGTTCAAGTTGATTATTGTTTCTAATACCTATTTCAAAAACTGATTTTTGTACCCGTACGCCGTAAAACCTTAATAACTTTGAAAGTTTTAGGCGATTTTTGTTGTCACTAATATCGTAGCAAACCAGATAATGCTTCAATGCATCCTCCATACGTTAAAGGTTTTTTCTTGGCTATGCACCCAATGTGAAAGAGAGTTACTTTGAGTTTGCATGTGCTGGATAATAGTTTGCTTTTGGCCTCCATACTTCGGCTGGCGTTTAGTTTCGAGTTGATTGCTGAGTGCGGTATAAAATAAACGTCGCCCCCCTGCATTTAATTTTATTTCACCTTGTTTTTCTTCTAAATGTGTATGATTTATAATGTTGCGTTTGAGTAAGGTGGTTGCCACACGCTCAACAATATACCGAAAAGGCTCCATTAAATCAGAGCTCAGCGCCATGTGGTTGCCGCGGGCTTTGTGTAGCATTCCGATGCTGGGCGCTAACCCACTAGCACTGAGAAAGCTAGTTGTGTAGCCTCGTATTGTGGCATAGCCCATGTTGAGCAGTATGTTAAACAAATCTTGCGCGCCTTGTTTGTGACGATGAGTATAGTTAGC
>JAGPVU010000080.1 GCA_018066825.1 Cycloclasticus sp. | reverse complement strand
GAAGATTTAGTACCGGAGACGTTACCGCTTGGCTCAGTCGTTAAAGTGTTGCAAAACTTGCTGCAAGAAAATATTCCGGTGCGGGATATGCGTACGGTGGCAGAAACATTAATTGAACATGGTCGGGTGAGTCAAGAAACTGGCGCATTAACGGCGGCGGTTCGCGTTGCATTAGGTCGATCAATAGTTCAGAAAATCAGTGGCTTAGACAGTGAACTTTCTGTAATTACGCTAGATCCGGATTTGGAACGCTTATTGCAACAAAGTTTGCAGGCGTCAGTAGATGGTAGCGCCGGACTTGAACCAGGACTCGCTGAAAGAATGATTAATGCATTACAAGAAAGTACGCAGAAATTAGAAATGGAAGGTAAAAGCGCCGTATTACTGGTGTCGTCATTTTTAAGACCGTGGCTGGCGCGCTTTGTACGTCACTCAATCAGCAACCTGAATGTATTGTCCTACAACGAAATCCCAGAAGACAGGCAAGTAAGAGTCGTTGGAAGTGTTGGGCCAAATGGTTAAGTCTAACGCTAATAATGTGATGGCAACTGAACAAACAATCCCCTTTAGGGGCTTTATACTTTACGAGGTAATACGTAATGAAAATTAAACGATTTTTTGCGCCAGATATGCGCGAAGCGCTTAGGCTGGTAAAAGAGGAATTGGGGGTGGATGCCGTTATTCTTTCTAATACCAGTGTTGATAACGGTGTAGAAGTTGTTGCGGCAAAAGATTACGATGAACGAGCGGTACGCGATGCTGCGGATAAGCAAGAAGATTTATTAACCAAGCGCCTTGAACAACAGCTGAAGAAGGACCGGGTGTCGATAGATTGGAATGAACCCCCCCAACAATCCTACCGTGACGATTACCGACCTGCTGAAAAGAAGCGCCCTAGCGAAGTCTTAGAAGTAAAAAATCCAACGTTAAAGACAAGGCCAGCGGTCGCTAAAAAAGCACAATGGTTTGAAGACCCTGCAATAAAAGCCGTAAAACACGAATTGGATATGATGCGCCACGAATTCAGAACCCAGTTGAACGAGCTATCTTGGGCTGATAAAACGCAGCAAAACCCAGTGCGAATTGATGTAATACGGCGCTTATTAGACACGGGCTTTTCAAAAAAACTGAGCCTTAAGTTGGCGGAAACAATTGTTGTCGACAGTGAGTTAGAGGATGCGTGGCTTGAGTGCTTGCAGGTGACGGCGCAATCGTTACCGATTATGGATAATAAAATCTTAGATGAGGGTGGTTTGGTGGCCTTGGTTGGGCCGACGGGCGTCGGTAAAACAACCACCATAGCCAAATTAGCTGCTCGGTATAGAATGCGCCATGGAGCAGACAGTATTGCGCTAATTACTACAGATAACTTTAGAATTGGCGCGCATGAGCAATTGAGTAATTTCGCTAGGATTTTAGGTGTTCCTATGCGCGTTGCCTCAACAAAAGAGGACTTTCATGAGGCGTTGACGGACTTTATTGATAAAAAGTTGGTGTTAATTGATACCGCAGGGATGGGGCAACGAGACGTCCGCATGACGGAACAGTTCGGCTTATTGCAACAAGAACAATTTAATATTGATAATTATTTGGTTATTTCCGCAACCACCGAAGCAAGAGCCATGCGCGAAGTAATGAATACCTTTGCTGATGCGAAACCAGTGGGCTGTATTTTAAGTAAATTAGATGAAACTGATTGCCCTGGTAGTGCTTTATCTGCCATTATTGAACAGCGGTTGCCGCTGCACTTTGTGACCGATGGACAACGTGTTCCGGAAGATCTACATTACCCATCGGCAAAAGAGTTAATGGCAAAATTCATTGAACCCACAGCCTTAGCGGATGACGATGATATCGCCTTGTCTGTGCTGTTAGATGGGTCGTCGTCACATGCGAATGTTTAAAGAAGGATTAGATCAAGCATCTGGAATACGAAGAATGACAAACAATAAACCGGTAAGGGTAATTGCTATTGCCAGCGGCAAAGGTGGGGTGGGCAAAACCAACTTGTCCGTTAATCTGGGCGTCTCTTTATGTAAATTAGGTCGCAAGGTGGCGTTGCTAGATGCCGATATGGGTTTGGCCAATGTGGATATCTTATTGGGTTTACACCCTAGCTATAATTTAACGCATGTGCTCAGTGGTGAAAAATCATTGGCCGAGATTGTGGTAGAAGGGCCGCATGGATTAAAAGTAGTTCCTGCCTCTTCTGGTGTCCAGCATATGGCAGAAATTGGCACGATGGAACAAGCGGGAATCATCAATGCGTTCAGTGAATTCGAGCACGATATTGATATTTTATTAGTCGATACAGCAGCGGGTATTCATGGGGGCGTCATTAATTTTGCACGGGCTTGCCAAGAAGTGTTAATCGTTGTTTGCGATGAGCCTACATCATTAACAGACGCGTATGCGCTTATAAAATTATTAAATCGAGACCATGGGTTAAATCGATTCCACATTATTACTAATATGGTGGAATCGTTACAGCACGGTAAAACGCTGTATTCGAAACTATGTAAAGTCACGGATCAATACCTAGATGTCGCCTTATATTTTACCGGTGCGGTGCCGTTCGATAAAAGTCTGCGTAAATCGGTGCAAAAACAGCAAGCCGTGGTAGAGTTAATGCCCAATAGTCCAGCCTCACAAGCGATTAAAGGGTTGGCAAAAACGATTGATAACTGGCCGATACAACGTGGTGCGGGTGGCTATTTAGAGTTTTTTGTTGAACGACTCATACAATCTAGTCAATTAGGAGAGTCTACCGGGTGAACGGCATTGCGATGTATACCAACCTACAGGCAAAAAGTGCCGGGGAACTGGTTGCTACGCATGCGCCACTTGTAAAGCGCATTGCCTACCATCTACTGGCTCGGTTACCCGATACTGTGTTGGTTGAAGATCTGATTCAATCGGGGATGTTAGGACTACTAGAAGCCTCAAGTAACTTTAGCGACACACACGGTGCAAGTTTTGCTACCTATGCGGGGATTCGTATACGGGGCGCGATGTTAGATGACGTGAGGCGCACTGATTGGACGCCACGCTCAGTACATAGAAAAGCGCGCGATATTGCCAAAGTGATGCGGGAAATTGAACAAGCGACAGGCCGAGATGCCCGTGATACAGAAATTGCTGAGTTGCTCGAGGTTACCCTTGATGAGTATCATAAAATATTGCAAGACAGTAGCTGTTGCAGGTTGTTCAGTACCGATGAGATAGATGATGAAGATGGACAGAGCTCGTCGGAAAATATAGTAGATAATCTCAGTAATCAGGATTTTAAGTCAACTTTAGTCGATGCTATTTCAAGCTTGCCGGAACGTGAGCGGATGGTTGTATCGCTTTATTATGATGACGAATTAAACCTTAAAGAAATTGGTAAGGTTTTAGGTGTCAGCGAGTCTCGCGTTTGCCAAATAAACAATCAAGCAATGCTTCGTTTAAAGTCAAGATTACTTGATTTTGCCCCCTCTGAATAAAAAATATAGTTTAAGTAAAGTTTTTTTCAAAATATTGGCTAAACTTGTTTGCATGGTGGCCGATAGTTCGGTAATCAAGTTTAAACATAGTTAGGAGTGTTTCAATTGGATAAGAATATGAAGATTCTCGTTGTAGATGATTTTTCTACTATGAGAAGGATAGTTAAAAACCTTTTACGAGAGCTGGGCTTTACTAATCTAGATGAGGCTGATGATGGGCAAACGGCATGGCCAAAACTTAAGTCGGGACATTATGATTTTTTAGTAACAGATTGGAATATGCCAGGTATGACAGGGATTGACTTGTTAAAAACAGTGCGCTCAAACCCTGAAACGGCCAGTATGCCGGTACTTTTAGTGACAGCAGAATCTAAACGCGAACAGATTATAGAAGCAGCTCAAGCGGGCGTAAATGGCTATATCATTAAGCCGTTTACAGCAGCGACACTGAAAGAAAAAATAGACAAAATTTTTGCACGTAGTGCAGGTTGATGCGCCAAGGGGGCTATGATGCAAAATGAACAAGATAGATTGGAGCTTTTAGAAAAAGCAAAACAATTAGTGGCAAATATTGAAAACAATGATGATGCAGCGACCGGTGAGGTGCTGAGTTCAATTACCCTTGAGAGGGAAAGAAGCCTCTTTAGAGAAGTTGGCCAACTGACGCGCCAGCTGCACGATAATTTAGCGTCATTTGCATTGGATGCTCAGTTAAATGATATTACCGACAAGGGCATTCCTGATGCAAAAGAGCGATTAAATTATGTGATAAAAATGACAGACGAGGCGGCCAATAAAACCTTGAACGCTATCGATGAGATACTTCCGGTAACAGATGAAATGCAACAAAAATCTGAAAAACTGTCAAAAAACTGGCATAAGTTTTTGGGTCGTGAATTGTCGCTCGACGAATTTAAAATTATGTCTGCTGAAATTACAAGCTATTTAGATGAATCCTGCAGAAACACAAAATTTGTACACGCTAAAGCAAATGATATTGTGTTGGCGCAAAGCTTCCAAGACTTAACCGGTCAAATCATAAAAAAAGTTATTACATTGGTTCAAGACGTAGAAAATAGTTTGGTGGACCTGATTAGAATTGCAGGTGCTCCACAACCTAAGGTAGCCGAAGATAAGCCGCAAGTAAAAGGCCAATTAGATGGCCCTCTTGTTCCTGGTATAGACGTTCAAGGCGCGGTTAATAGTCAAGACGAAGTAGATGATCTTTTATCAAGTTTAGGGTTTTAGGGAAAAATAATGGCTATTGATTTAGATGATGAAATATTACAAGACTTTTTAGTCGAAGCAGGCGAGATTCTCGAACAGCTCAACGATGAATTGATCGCGTTAGAGCGATCGCCTGATGATGTGGAGTTACTTAATTCGATATTCCGGGGGTTTCATACGATTAAGGGTGGCGCCGGCTTCTTGTCACTAGATCCTCTAGTCGATATTTGTCATATCGCCGAAGATGTGTTTGATATTTTGCGAAATGGTGAGCGTGTAGCTGATGCGGCCCTAATGGACACTATTTTAAGGGCCCTGGACGTGGTCAATGAAATGTTTGGCAAGGTGCGTGATGGCGAAGAACCTGAGCCGGCCTCGCAAGAGTTGATAGCTGAAATTGCAGCGTTTAAGTTACCGGCAACTGAAACGGCTAGGGTTAATAAGACAGATGCTGACGAACAGCCCGTAGAGCCTATGCAGGAACAAGCACAGGTAGTTGAAGAAGAGTCGGTTAGTGATGAAGTGCAGCAAGAGTTTGAGGCGATGCTAAAGTCTGCTTCACAACAGGGGCAAACAACGGCACCTAAAACAGAAAGCCAAGCTGACTCAGATGAAATTACTGAAGAAGAGTTTGAACGACTACTTGATGAATTGCATGGTAAAAATAAAGCACCATCAGTACAACCAGATACTAATACTGAGCCTGCTAAAAAGGCAGATACTGGTGATATTAGCGAAGCGGAATTCGATCAACTGATGGATGATCTGCATGGTAAAGGGCAAGGGCCTAAAGGCTCAACGACTGATACAGCTAAACAACCTGTAGCACAGACGCCTGCTCAGACCACCGAAAAACAAAAAAACGCCGTACAGAACAATGCAGCTCTCTCGGCCAAAAACAATGTGGTAGAAGCGGCAAAGCCGCTTGTAGAAAAAGACCCTAAATCATCGGCTAAACAGGCCGCTGAAACTTCTGTTCGTGTTGATACCAAAAGACTGGATGAAATCATGAACATGGTGGGTGAGTTGGTATTGGTCAGAAATAGATTGACCAAACTACGCGCCGGACACGAAGAAGATGAAATGACCAAGGCCATTTCTAACCTTGATATTGTGACAGCTGATTTACAATTGGCGGTGATGAAAACGCGCATGCAACCGATTAAAAAGGTTTTCGGGCGTTTTCCACGAGTCGTTCGTGACTTAGCGCGAGGGCTCAATAAAAAGATTTCGTTAGAGTTGGTTGGTGAAGAGACAGATTTAGATAAAAACTTAGTTGAAGCGCTGTCTGACCCTCTAGTGCATCTAGTGAGAAATGCGGTAGATCATGGGATAGAAACCCCGGAGCAACGGTTGGCTGCGGGTAAATCCGAGGAAGGGTTGGTTGTTTTAAGTGCTTTTCAAGAAGGCGATCACATCCTTTTAACCATTGAGGATAATGGTAAAGGGATGGATGCAGATGTATTAAGGAGTAGTGCAGTTAGTAAAGGAATGATGGATGAAGAAGCTGCATCAAGGTTAACGGATATAGAGTGTTATAACCTTATTTTCGCGGCAGGGTTTTCAACAAAAACTGAAATATCAGACGTATCGGGGCGCGGCGTGGGCATGGATGTCGTGAAAACGCGTATTTCCGGTATGAATGGTACTGTTCATGTTGAGTCTGAGTTGGGTGTAGGCAGCAAAATTATTATTAAACTGCCGTTAACGTTGGCTATCATGTCAACGCTTATGGTTAAACTTTCCGAACAGGTTTTTGCGCTGCCGCTGTCTAGTGTAGTAGAAATTCTAAGCCTTGATTTATCCAATACTAATTTAATTAACGGCGAATTGGTGGTGTTGGTTCGAGGTAAGGCGGTACCGCTATATTATTTAAATGAGTGGTTGATTCCAAATTATCAAAAAAATGACCAGCAAGAAGATCAACATCAACATGTTGTTGTAGTTAGCGCAGGGCACCAGCATATTGGTTTTGTAGTTGATCAGTTACTGGGTCAAGAAGAGGTTGTTATTAAGCCCTTAGGTGCGTTGTTAACTCAAGTTGAAGGCTTGGCTGGCGCAACAATTACCGGCGATGGAGGCATTGCTATTATTTTAGATATTCCGAGTATGTTGAAACGCTATACTTAAATCACCAATAAAAGTTCGTAGTTATCATCAAAACAGCTAGAATAAGATGATATTAATAATAATAAATAGCTATGAATAGGGTAAATAATCACCCAGATCTTATTATGATTGGTGCATCAACCGGTGGGCCCCAAGCATTACAGCGAATTTTATCTGACTTACCAGAGGACTATCCGTGTCCAATTGTCATTACCCAGCATATGCCGGACAATTTCATATCGAATTTTGTTAAGCAACTGGATAACGTTTGCGCATTACAAGTAAAAAAAGCGGATAAAGGTGAGCTTGTCACAGCGGGTGTTGTTTATGTTTCATCAGGTGATAAATGCTTGCAAATTTGTTTAAATAACAAACAAATGATGACATCCTATGCAAGCCCAATTAATACAACTGACATATGCCCTTCAGTCAACGCCCTTTTTATATCGGGGGCCGCGTTATCAGGTGTTAATATCTTGGCCATCATTCTAACCGGTATTGGTGATGATGGTACGATAGGGGCAATAGAGTTAAAGAAACAAGGCGCTCATATTTGGGTACAGGAAGAAGAGGGTTGTGCGGTATTTGGCATGCCTAAATCTGCTCTCTTGGCGGGTGTGGTAGACGAGAAGCTGTCTTTAGATGAAATGTGTTTAAATTTGCGGGAGTTATAGCTTGGATATTTTAACTATAGTTGGCGTTATTATCGGCTTTGGCGCTATTCTAGGTGGTAATATTTTGGAAGGAGGGCACCTAAGTGCTTTAGTCAATGGGCCTGCCGCGCTGATAGTAATTGGCGGCACGTTGGGTGCTGCGTTATTACAGTCTCCTATAAAAGTTTACATGGGTTCACTTCGTATACTAGTTTGGATTATGTTCCCGCCCAAACACGACCTTGAAAAAACCATAGAAAAGGTTATTGGTTGGAGTGAAGTGGCTAGGCGCGAGGGGTTATTAGGTTTAGAAGTAGTCGTTGATGAAGAGCCTGATTCTTTTGCAAAAAAAGGCTTGCAACTATTAGTCGATGGTGGGGAGCCCGAGGTCATTAGAGACGTGCTAATGCTAGAGTTAGAAGCACTTGAGGCGCGCCAGTTAGAATACGCAAAAGTGTATGAATCGATGGGCGGTTACTCACCTACCATTGGCATTATTGGTGCGGTAATGGGACTTATCCACGTAATGCAAAACTTATCAGATCCCAGTAAGTTAGGGGCGGGTATCGCCACAGCATTTGTGGCAACTATTTACGGTGTTGGTTTGGCTAATTTATTTTTTATACCGGTAGCAACTAAATTAAAATCACAAATTTTAGCGTATTCTCAAGCACGAGAAATGATGATTGAAGGGATAACGGCAATAGCTGAAGGTGAAAACCCAAGGAACGTTGAAATCAAATTACAAGGCTATTTGTAACACGTGGCGCGCCGAAAAAAACGTATCGAAGCACATGAAAATCACGAAAGATGGTTGGTTTCATACGCGGATTTCATCACGTTGTTGTTTGCTTTTTTTGTCGTGATGTACTCTGTTTCATCGGTCAATCAAGGCAAATATAAAGTACTTTCAAATACCTTAGATGGCGCTTTTAAAGGTGAAGCTAGAACAATGCAAGCGATCGAAATAGGTGATATTTTACAAAACAAAGCATTGATAGATAAATTAATGATGGACCACAGCGGTGATCAGTTAATGCCAGACCTATTTCAGGACACTCAAGCGACTCAGACAGCTGAATTAGTAATTAAGCAGATTGAAGGTGGGCAAAAAGTTGCTGAAAGTGCAGTGTTATCACAGTTAACCGATAACTTACAGGATGCCTTGTCGCCGATGATTGATAGAGACTTGGTGTCGATTGAAAAAAACGATCTCTGGGTGGAAATAGAGCTGAATAGTAATATGTTGTTTGGTAGTGGCAATGCGACCTTGTCCGATGAAGCCTTGCAGGTTCTATGGAAGGTAGCTAAACCTATTCGAAAGCTGAATAACGCTATTCAAGTGGAGGGCTTTACCGACAACATACCAATCAATACCTTCGAATACCCGTCTAATTGGGAGTTATCTGCAGCCAGAGCGGCTAGCGTGGTGCATCTTTTTGCGAAATACGGTGTAGCCCCTGATCGGCTAGCGGCTGTTGGTTATGGGCAACATCACCCCATTGAAGATAACGAAACCGCTGAAGGAAGAGAGCGAAATAGGCGCGTGGTTATCGTTGTGCAATCAAATGCAATTTCTCGCTTTACAGAAAAAAAGAAATCGGCCGATAACCCTGATGATGGACAGCGTATTGTCGAAACTACAGCGAATGAACTGAATGAAGCGATTGATGATCCAGTGTCGGGCGTTGATAGTGTCACTAAATCTAGAGAGGATTTAGAAAAACAACGTAAACTTGAACGTGCTAAAAGTAGCCGCTTTAATAAATTTTTAAATTAATGAAAACTTGGACTATATCGAATCAAAAAGGTGGGGTCGGTAAAACCACCACCGCAATCACCCTGGCGGGCTTATTGTCAAAACAAGGCGCACGCGTTTTATGTATTGATATTGACCCTCAGGGTTCTATGACAAGTTACTTTAGGCTTAACCCTGACAACATAAACCATAGTGCTTACAACTTATTTAAAGACAGTTCAGAGAAACGTACGCTTGAGCCGGCTAAATACATTCAAAACACGTCGTTTCCCAACTTAGACCTACTCCCTGCCTCAACTGCTTTAGCGACCTTAGATCGGCAGGCAAGTCAATTTAAAGGGCTTGGCTTGGTTATTTCAAACACGTTACAAAAACTACAGTCGTCATACGACTTCGTCATTATTGATAGCCCGCCTATGTTGGGCGTTTTAATGATAAACGCCTTGGCTGCGTGTGACCATTTGATTGTACCCGTGCAAACCGAGTTTTTAGCGCTTAAAGGCTTAGAGCGAATGACGAAAACATTAAAAATGATTCAAAAAACGCGTCATAGCCCCCTGAACTATACAATTATCCCTACGATGTTTGATAAAAGGACAAGAGCGTCAACGACGAGTTTAAACGCCTTGCGTAACCAATACCCGGACACCCTATGGGAAGGTTATATCCCTGTCGATACACAACTTCGAGAAGCCAGTAGGGTTGGAATCCCAGCCCCTATATTAACGCCGTCGTCAAAAGCGGTTATTTCATATAATGAGTTATTAAAAAAATTGTTAAATAAACAAGTTAAATTACGGTTGGTTTCTAACGATGGCTAATAATGAGACGAACACATTGTTAGAGCAAAATGATGCGATGGAAAGCTATCTTAATGATATGTTGTCTACGCTTGTTTTGGAGCCCTCGGACGAGTTAACTAACCCCACAATGAGACTGGTGCAACCACAGCCTACAGGCGAGGATGACCAACGAATCGAAGCCGAACGAAGCGAAGCCGAACGAATCGAAGCCGAACGAATCGAAGCCGAACGAATCGAAGCCGAACGAATCGAAGCCGAACGAATCGAAGCCGAAC
>JAGPVU010000075.1 GCA_018066825.1 Cycloclasticus sp. | reverse complement strand
AAAAAGACATCCTTTTTTTTCCTTTTTCTTTTTTTCTCTTATGGTTAGAACGTAAGCCGTTCAGAATTTATGTAAAATATTAACGCCAAATCAAGTATAAAATCAAAGACTAAGCTCATTTAGTTAGAGTATAGCTTTAGTTTTATTAATTGTGTGCTTTTTATTATAATTAATTAATTCAGCTCGTGTTAATGTGATTCCTTTCACAATACTAATACAATACCTCAATAAGTGCGAATTCTTAACAACCTTCGAGCCACCACGGCATGACTCAACGATATCAATTTAGACCTATCTTTCTTTCCATTTTAAAATTTGCTGTCGCATGCGGCCTACTTTTTACCGTGGCAATAGCCGCATACGTCAAATTCATTATCATACCTGAGCTACCCGATACTCAATCCCTAACGAACATTCAATTCCAAACACCTTTGAGCGTTTTTAGTGAAGACGGCCTTTTAATCGCAAAATTTGGTGAGAAGAAGCGCATCCCCATTTCTTATGCTGATATACCCACCCTTCAAGTCAATGCTTTTTTGGCCGCCGAAGACAAAGACTTTTTTAACCACAACGGCGTAGATTTTATGGGCTTAATGCGCGCCGCAACTCAGCTGATACTAACCGGTAAGAAAAAACAAGGCGGCAGCACCATTACTATGCAGGTCGCTCGTAACTTTTTTCTTAGTAATGAAAAAACCTACCTACGTAAACTTCGCGAAATCTTATTGTCATTTGTAATCGAGCAACAGCTCAGCAAACAAGAGATCTTATCGCTCTATCTCAACAAAATTTATCTTGGTCACCGTTCTTATGGTATTGCGGCTGCGGCTGATGTCTATTACGGCAAAAAGCTCGCAGAGCTTACGCTAGCACAAAAGGCAATGATTGCCGGCCTACCCAAGGCACCGTCTGCTTTTAACCCGATCACCAATCCCGAGCGCGCCATTGTCAGGCGTGACTATGTGCTTCATCGGCTCTACGACCTTAACTATATTCAGCAAGACCAACTCGAAAGCGCTCTTGCCGAACCCATTTCAGCAAACCTTCAAGCAGCTTCGTATGAATTAGAGGCCTCTTACGTTGCTGAAATGGTGCGCGATGAACTCTATAAAACATATGGCGAGGACACGTACACCACTGGCATGCAGGTTTACACCACGATTAACGCTCGTCAGCAAAAAGCCGCCACCACCGCCGTCCGTGATGGCCTACATCAATATGACAAACGGCACGGCTATCGCGGCGTCTTGGGGCGCATCGACTTGTCTAATCTAGAGAGTAACTCCCCCGGGGCAGCTCTCTTAGCCGCCTATGAAAATATAGGCGAAACTGTCCCCGCTGTCGTTATTTCACTGGCAGAAAAAAGCATCACTGTCTTGAACAAAAATGATCACTTCATTGATATTGCGTGGGACGACCTGAAGTGGGCTTGGCCTTACATTAATGAAAACAGGCAAGGCAAAGAACCTAAACAAGCCGCTGATATCCTTTCGGCAGGGGATATTATAAGGATACGCCAAAAACCAGGAGGGCCTTCTTTTGAGCTAGCCCAAGTCCCCAGTGTATCCGGCTCCTTAGTTGCCATAAACCCTTCCAACGGCGCATTAGCCGCCTTAGTTGGCGGCTACGCTTTTTCCGTTAGTAAGTTCAATCTGGCCTACCAAGCAAAACGCCAACCTGGATCCGGCTTTAAGCCGTTTTTGTACTCAGCCGCCTTATCTAAAGGTTACACAACCGCTACTTTAATTAATGACGCGCCGGTGGTGTTTGACGACGCGGGACTTGAGCAACAATGGCGACCTGAAAACTACAGTGGTAAGTTTTTTGGCCCAACCCGCCTGAGAGAGGCATTAACCCACTCCAGAAACCTCGTGTCTATTAGAGTACTACGGGACGTTGGGGTCAATTATGTGCGTAATTTTGCCGTTCAGTTCGGCTTTGATCCCGCTGATTTACCGAAAAACCTCTCATTGTCATTGGGCAGCGGTAGCTCAAACCCCTACCAAATGGCAACGGCCTATTCTGTTTTTGCTAACGGTGGTTTTCGTGTTAAGCCATTTTTTATAGACAGGGTGCTCTCTTACTCCGGTGAAGTGCTGTTCCAAGCCAAGCCACTTGTCGCTCCCTCAAATAACAAGGCTGCGCGCACGCCATCTCTACAAAGCCACGCTTTAATAGAAAATAGTCCCATAACGACTACAGCGGGTCTCGACGCCACAGAAGCTGAAACATACGCCAAAGCCATCATTTCACCCCAATTAAACTTTATTGTTAACTCGCTTCTTAGGGATGTTGTAAAACATGGCACCGGACGGCGTGCCCTCAGCCTTGGGAGAACAGACTTGGCCGGTAAAACGGGCACCACCAATGATCAAAGAGACGCTTGGTTTAATGGCTTCCACCCATCCTTGGTGGCTGTGTCTTGGGTTGGATTTGATAACAGCCAGCCGTTGGGCGGCAGGGAAACCGGCGGCAAGGCAGCACTCCCCATCTGGATGGCCTTTATGAAAGAAACACTCAAGGGCGTGCCGCATGTTGAATTATCACAACCTGACGGTATTGTTGGCATGCTGATAGACCCCGATAACGGATTTAAGACAGGCCCCGCAAACCCGAAAGCTATTATTGAATATTTCCGGGAAGAAAACTTGGCCTCGATTGAAACCGCAAGCCCTATATCAACATCGATTCAAAGCGACCCTCAACAAACGATAGAAGCACTGTTTTAATTGCGCTGCTGGCTTTGAAAAAAAACGCGGCTAAAGCCGCGTTTTTTTAGCGTTTCTCTAATGGTATATAGTCGCGCTCTAAAGCACCCATGTAAAGCTGGCGCGGACGGCCAATTCTACCGTCTGGGTCTCCCATCATTTCTAACCAGTGCGACACCCAGCCAGAAGTTCTAGCCAAGGCGAACATAACGGTAAACATGCTCACAGGAATCCCAAGCGCCTTATAGATAACGCCAGAGTAGAAGTCGACGTTAGGGTATAACTTACGCTCAACAAAATACTCATCTTTAAGTGCAATTTCTTCCAGCTTCATAGCTAAACCAAACATTGGATCTTTAATCCCCGTTTCTTCCAGTACCTGATAACAAACTTCTCTAATAATAGTTGCTCTAGGGTCAAAGTTTTTGTACACACGGTGTCCAAAGCCCATTAATCTGAATGGGTCGTTTTTGTCTTTTGCTTTTTCGATAAACTTAGGAATATTCTCTACGCTACCAATTTCTTCAAGCATTTTTAGCACGCCCTCGTTTGCGCCTCCGTGAGCAGGCCCCCACAATGCTGCAATACCCGCTGAGATACAGGCAAATGGATTGGCTCCCGTACTACCAACTAACCTAACCGTTGATGTACTGGCATTTTGTTCATGGTCTGCGTGCAAAATAAACAATAAGTTTAACGCCTTAGCCGCAACCGGGCTAACAACATACTCCTCACACGGCACAGAAAACATCATGTAAAGCAGGTTCTCACAATACTCTAGGTCATTACGGGGATAAACGATTGGCTCGCCAATAGAGTGCTTATAGCAGGCCGCCGCTATTGTCGGTAACTTTGAAATCAAGCGATGAGCGGAAATCATTAAATGCTCTTCATCATTCATATTCAGGCCTTCATGATAGAAAGCCGCCAACGAACCCACAACACCCATCATCATTGACATCGGATGGGCATCATGACGAAAACCACCAAAAAATGTTTTTAATGACTCATTAATCATCGTATGTCGGCGAATAACGGTGCTAAATTCGTCATATTGTTCTTTATTTGGCAACTCACCGTGTATCAGCAAATAGGCCGTTTCTAGATAGTTACTCTTTTCCGCCAACTGCTCTATCGGATAACCGCGATGCAAAAGAATGCCTTTATCGCCATCAATAAACGTGATTCTGCTTTCACAGCTCGCCGTGGTACCAAAACTTGGATCATGCGTAAAATAGCCTAGCTGACCAGGGATCCCCTTAACATCAATAGTGGGGTTACCGAGGGTACCTTCCAACAAAGGCAGTTCTATGCTTTTCCCTGTTTCGTTATCGGTTAGCGTTAAATTTTTCAAAGACATCTCTAGCTCCTTACTTAGGCTTGATTCTAACGCGCCGCACCAAATTCTTCAGCACAACGGTTAATAATTCTAAAATTGACCGGTAATTCTAACGGACTATCTTGAGCAGGTCACCTGATTTAGGCTCTGCTGATGGGAAAAGGCCATTTAAAAGCCGTATCTGGTCTTCAGCGTGGTGTGTAATCGGTGAACTTGTCGCCAAGGTTGCCACATTGGTGTTGTGCTGAGCTTTTTCAAGCTGAATCGTCAGCTCTTTTGCAACGCGCCTATCTTGTGATGTCAGTCTAGACAAACTTTTTAAGCTCGCCATGAAATCTCGATCGAATTTTTTAAACCCTTCTTTTTGTTTAACCGCTGCAAAAAACAGGTACGCCCGCGTACCATCATATAAAACAGCTGCCCTTAGAAGCCCTTTGCCATAGGGCGTTTTACCTTCTACAACCATGGCATATCCAGAGAAAGGACCCTCTGCCAGACTTTCTTCACTTATTGCGTCGGTCAAACCCAATCTGGCTTGCAAAAACTCTTTTGGTGTTATTTTTCGGTTCAAATCTTGTGCGGCCCATTGCAAATACGCCTCATTAGCGGGAGCAGAAGCCGAAATGGAATTTGCGTGGTTGTTTATCAGCCAGTTGTCGGGGAATTTGATCTTGATGTTTAATTCGGAATGATAGAACGTGCTACCGCGTGTTATGCCGTCCTTTTCACTGTCACCAAAGGTTATACCCACTAATTTTTTTAGGAACACATCATCCTTTAACACCTGACTCCTTGCCGGCTTAACACCGCTTTGTGCGGCAGCTAACACCTGTTGTAAACGCGTGTCATTGTCGGGGTGGGTTGAAAAAACACCGTGATAAGCGCGTGGTTCACGACCTTGTTCTTGCGCCAGCTTTTTATCAAATAACTCTTGGTTCTTAAGCGTCGCTATAACCTGTTGCATCGCCGATGCTGGGTAGCCCGCCTTAAGCAGGTATTCAACACCCAAACCATCCGCCTCCAATTCATGCTCTCTGCCGTAACCACGGACAATGCCGGTGCTTAATAAATTCGTTAATTGCCCGACACCTTGCACCCCTGATGTTGCTGCAATAATACTCCCAAGCACATTACCTGCCGTTGACAAGCCGTGCTGCCTTACCGAATGCCGGGCGGTTACATGACCAAGCTCGTGCCCTAACACCGCTGCCAGCTCCGCCTCGCTATTAAGATAAACTAATAGCCCACGTGTGATATAGATATAGCCACCTGGTAGGGCAAATGCATTTACTTCTGTGCTATCCAGTAAGGTAAAACGATAAAACAAATTTTTCCGGTGGCTGACTCGGGCTACCTTGTCCCCGACAGCCTGAACGTACTGTTGTAACGACGCATTATCATAAGCGCGGTATTGCTTCATCACTTGTTGACTGTATTGACGCCCAAGCGCTAGCTCTTCATTTTCAGACATCAACACAAAGTCACGCCCGCCGGTCGCGGGGTTTACCGCACAGGCGCTAATCAACCAAACAACCAATAGCGCGAGATAGCTTAATTTGTTCATACGTTAACACCCGACCTGATTAGTTCGTCGTATTCTAGTGCCATCAGCAAAAAAAAAGCCACCGAAACGGTGGCTTTTTTAAATAAACTTATTGTACTAACGCTTAAGATTTAACCGCGTTGGTAACGCTTATTAAATTTATCCACTCGGCCAGCTGTATCAATCATACGTTGCTTGCCCGTGTAAAATGGGTGGCACGATGAGCAAGATTCAATTAACAGCTCGTCCTTGCTTAAGGTTGATTTAGCTTTGAAACTGTTGCCACAACTACAGCTAACAGAAACTTCATTATATTCAGGGTGTGTATCTTGTTTCATAGTATTCTCGTCTATACCGGACTTCAAGAGTCCTTACTCGGTCGCGCATGATACGAAAAAAGTTAAATTTAAGCAAGTGCTTTCATTGCCGTCGCTGTTCGGTATGATAACGCCTTCCACTTTTTATAACAAAAATAACGCAATGAAAATCGTTTCCATTAATATCAACGGCATCCGTGCTGGCGAAAGAAAAGGCTTTTTTGACTGGATGAAACAGCTAGACGCAGATGTGCTTTGCTTGCAAGAAATCAAAGCACAAGAAGACCAGTTAAGCACTGATGTCTTTTACCCTAGTGACTACCATTGTTATTACCACCCAGCAGAAAAGAAAGGCTATAGCGGGGTCGCGATTTTTTCTAAACAAAAACCCGATAGCGTTAACAAAGGGCTCGGCTGGCCTGATTTTGATTGTGAAGGACGCTTTATTGAAGCCACTTTTGGCGACCTGTCGGTCTCGTCCCTTTACATGCCTTCTGGCTCATCAAAGGAAGAGCGCCAAGACTTCAAATATGAACTTATGGCTCGGCTGTTGCCTGTTTTGCGCGAAAAACAAGCTGATTCAAAAAAACATATTATCTGCGGAGACTGGAATATTGCGCATAAAAAAATTGATATTAAAAATTGGCGCGGCAACCAAAAAAACTCGGGCTTTCTACCCGAAGAACGTGCCTGGATGGATCAACTGTTTGATGACGAGGGTTGGGGAGACGCCTTTCGTCTGGTTAACCAAGAAGCAGAACAGTACACCTGGTGGTCAAACCGTGGGCAAGCCTGGGCTAACAACACCGGATGGCGTATCGACTACCAAGTCATTTCTGACAATCTAAAAGGTACTGTCCTCGACGCGTCTATCTACAAAGAGCAACGCTTTTCTGACCACGCGCCGCTGATCATCGATTATGACATCACGCCCTAATAACGGATTCATTAGCTGGGCAAGCGTGTTTAACGCGCGCATGTTCATGGCGCTCGTCATGGGTTTTGCTGGCGGTTTGCCGCTGCTGCTAACCGGTTCGGTTTTGCAAGCTTGGATGAGTGACGCGGGCGTCGATTTAATGACCATCGGCTTTTTTGCACTGGCCGGCTTACCGTACACATTAAAGTTTGTTTGGGCGCCATTATTAGACAGGTTCACCCTGCCTTTTTTAGGCCGTCGTAGGGGCTGGCTATTTGTCGCTCAACTCTGCTTAGTGCTCGCCCTCGTTTATCTTAGCCTACAACAGCCGGGCATATCAGCCACTAGCGTCGCTATCGCTGCGCTGTTGGTTACTTTCTTTTCCGCCACTCAAGATATTGTTATTGATGCGTATCGTCGCGAAACACTCAGCGACAATGAACAAGGCCTTGGCGCCTCTCTGTATGTAAATGGCTATCGTATAGGCATGCTAATCGCTTCGGGTGGCGGGCTGATTTTGGCCGATATCGTCAGTTTTTCGACGGTATATCAACTGATGGCTGCACTGATGCTATTGGCCAGCCTACCCACCTTGTTTGCTAGCGAACCCAGTGCTGCTTTAGATCGGCCAAAAACCCTGTATACCGCTATTGTGCATCCCTTTATTGAGTTTTTCCAACGCCGAGAAGCGATCGTCATTTTACTGTTTATTTTGCTCTATAAAGTCGGTGATACGATGGCGAGCAATATGACCACGCCTTTTTATTTAGCCCTTGGTTTTAGTAAAACTGAAATCGGCACTGTGGTTAAGCTATTTGGCTTCTGGGCCACTATCGCAGGCGGTTTAATTGGCGGTATTTTGATCTTAAAAATCGGCGCCTATCGCGCCTTATGGAGCTTTGGCATTTTACAAGCGCTGTCAACCGCTGGCTTTATTGTATTAAACGCGGTTGGCCCAAGCACACCCGTACTTGCCGGAGTTATCGCCTTTGAAAACCTATCCGCCGGCATGGGTACCGCTGCCTTTATTGGCTTTATGGCGAGTCAAACAGATAAGCGATTTACCGCCACTCAGTACGCCTTGCTTACTAGTTTAATGGGCGTGCCTCGTGTGTTGATTTCTGCGCCTACCGGCTGGATGGCTGAAGTTTTAGGCTGGAATGGGTTTTTCCTACTGTGCACACTAATAGCGATCCCGGGGCTTTTAATCTTATTACGCTTTAAAAACTGGAGCACCGCTAACCGTTAATTAGTCGATATAAAACTGCCGCTTAAACTCAAACGTTAATGGCCTTACTTGGCCCTCAGGCACCAGCTCAATTTTAAAGGTGATGATTTCTTTGTGTGAGATTCGAAATTCACTGATGTAATAGATCGCCTTACCTTCGATAACTTGTCGCGGGCTTAATTCCTTGAGTTGCCCCGCTAAATTAACCGCATCTACCTTAACCCTTGCGCTAACCGGGTCATCGAAACTACCGGGGCGTTGCTTTTTTTGTATTGAAAGGTTTAATACGCCTTTATATTTGCTTCTTACAATCCCGTATGCGGACGCCATTTGTGGCGGCAAGGTGTCTGCACTAAACGCATTGTGGTACACCACGTAATCACCCAAGTCATAGGCATTATCATTAGCTGCCACAGCCAGTCCGGGCAACAATAGTAGGAGCAATACCGCGTATTTTTTGAGTGTCATGTTATTTTCCATTAATTTGATACAGCGCTACTTCGCCAAATAAATTGGGCCAAAGCTTCATTAAGGCGTCTGAACGGTGTTCGTAATCGACGATATCCCGCTTCGCTATATGCAAGGATTGTTGTTTGCAAAACTGTTCGAAATCTTTGACCGTACATAGGTGGATATTTTGCGTGTCGTACCATTGTGCCGGCAGTGCTTTTGACACGGGCATACGCCCTTTCATGGCGAGATAAACCCGATGTTTCCATAAACCAAAATTGGGAAAAGTCACGATACTCTTGCGGCCTACTCGCACCATCTCAGCCAATGTTTGGTGCGGAAACTGCAGCGCTTGTAGGGCTTGAGTCATGATGACGTAGTCGAATGAGCCGTCTTCAAAGTCAGTCAGCCCTGCATCCAAATCGGCCTGGATTATATTGACTTTCTTTTTCAAACAGCTCAAGACGTTCTCTGGATTGATATCCACACCATAGCCGCTTATGTTTCGATTTTTTTGCAGCCACTCCAATAGAGAACCATCGCCACAGCCTAAATCTAACACCCGCGAGCCCGGCTCAATCCACTCACAAATTCTTTGTAATTCGATCCGAAGCTCACTCACGAAGACACCTCAATATTTTGCATATAGGTACTAAAGGCGCTTATATAATCCGCGTGTTCTACTAAAAAAGCATCGTGCCCATGATTGGATTCAAATTCTAGGTAACTGACGTCCCGCCCAGCGTCGGTTAATGCTTTGACAATTTCTTTAGAACGCTTGGGTGAAAAACGCCAATCCGTAGTAAACGACGCTAAAAAGAACTTGGCCGATACCTTTCTAA
The DNA here is from genome assembly GCA_018066825.1 of Cycloclasticus sp. GTDB lineage: Bacteria > Pseudomonadota > Gammaproteobacteria > Methylococcales > Cycloclasticaceae > Cycloclasticus. The sequence continues at coordinate 2,346 of JAGPVU010000075.1, read as the reverse complement.
ATACCTCAGATAGATCGCCAGCCTCCTTTTCTGCTGGGTCAAAATAGTCCAGTGCCTTGGTCATCAACAAATAGGTATTTGCATCAAAGCGATTAACAAACGACTCGCCTTGGTAGCGTAGGTAACTTTCCACCTCAAACTCAACGCCATAGTCGTAATTGAGCTGTTGATTTTTTAATTCACGGCCGAATTTATCGCCCATTGCATCGTCCGATAGGTACGTAATATGACCTAACATTCTAGCTACTTTTAAGCCGCTTGCAGGAACCGTATCATGGTCGTAGTAACGACCTTGGTGAAAGTCTGGGTCGCTCATAATTGCTTGCCGAGCGACGGCATTAAAAGCAATGTTTTGGGCTGACAACTTAGGCGCCGCGGCGATGACTATCGCATGGCGAACTTTGTCGGGGAACTGTATCGCCCACTGCATGGCTTGCATGCCGCCTAGGCTTCCGCCCGCCACTGCGGCCCATTGGTCGATGCCAAGTAACTGGGCCAACCTCACTTGGTAATTAACCCAATCCACTACCGTAACGATAGGGAATTCTGGCCCGTACGCTTTATTGCTAGCAGGGTTAATACTCTTAGGGCCGGTTGAGCCACTGCAGTGACCCAAGTTGCACGGCGACACGACAAAAAAACGGTTGGTATCAATCGGTTTTCCTGGGCCGATAAACAAATCCCACCAGCCCGGCTTCTTATCCTGATTGCTGTGATAGCCCGCTGCATGGTGGTCGGCAGATAAGGCATGACAAACCAATACGGCATTGTCTGCGTTCGCATTAAGCGTGCCGTAGGTTTCATACACGATATCGTATTGTTCAATCGTTTTACCACACACCAAACTGAGCGGCTCACTGAAATGATGCGATTTTGGGCTAACAACGCCCACTGAGTTTAAAGGTATTTTAGTCAATTTATTCTTTTAAGTTATATAAATAGTAATTAATATCATTTTTAATTATATGAAAAGCTCTTTATATTCGCCCTCTCAGTTTCACTTAAACGTACACCAGATAAAGATAATACCATGTACTTGTATGATCAATTAGACCAAACACTGATCAATGAACGCGTTGAACAATTCCGCGATCAAACACATCGGTATTTAAACGGCGAGCTGACCGAAGAGCAATTTCGTCCGCTGCGTTTAATGAATGGCTTATATATTCAAACCCACGCACCCATGTTGCGCGTCAATATACCGTATGGTTTATTATCGAGTAAACAATTGCGCGCACTAGCGTATATCGCGCAGCACTATGACAAAGGCTACGGCCACTTTACTACCCGCCAGAACATCCAATTTAACTGGCCTAAGCTCGAGCAAGTACCCGACATTCTAGCCGAGCTAGCTAATGTACAAATGCACGCGATTCAAAGCAGCGGCAACTGCATTAGAAACATTACCTGCGACCCACTTGCCGGCGTTTGCGCGGACGAAATTGAAGACCCCAGGCCGTATTGCGAAATCATCCGCCAGTGGGCCACCTTGCATCCGGAGTTTTCTTATTTGCCACGTAAGTTTAAATTTGCTGTTAGTGGCTCGCCAAAAGATCGCGCCGCGACTCAGGTACACGATATCGGCCTGCATATGAAAAAAAATGAAGCCGGACAAATTGGCTTTGAAGTCCTCGTCGGCGGTGGTCTAGGTCGAACCCCTGTGATCGGTCAAACCATCGCTTCCTTCATCGCTGAAGAAGATATTCTTTCATACGCCGAAGCGATTCTCAGAACCTATAATCGATTTGGCCGTCGCGATAATAAGTATAAAGCTCGAATTAAAATTTTAGTGCGTGAAACTGGCTTGGATAAATTTACCCAGCAGGTTAACAACGAATGGCAGGCCATACGCGAGGGATCGCTTAAACTAAGCCAAGACGAGATCCAACGCGTTAAACGCTTTTTTGCCCCCCTGTCGTATCAAACAATAAACAACGACAACGCCTTAATACAAGACCTAGGCAATAGCGGTAGTTTTCGACAATGGTTTATACAAAATACGCTCGCCCATAAGCAAACCGGCTACCAAGTCGTTTTCGTTTCGCTTAAATCCCCTAGTCGGGCGCCGGGCGATATTAATGCTGAACAAATGAGCGGCCTCGCCGAGTTGGCCGATCAATACAGCTTTGGCCAGATCAGGACCACCCACGATCAAAATTTAGCGCTTGCCGATGTGCGTCGGGCCGACTTATACCCACTATGGCAGCAGTTATCCAAACTTGATCTCGCCACCGCGAATATCGGCACTATCACCGACATGATCTGCTGCCCTGGGTTGGATTTTTGCAGCCTAGCCAACGCCAGCTCGATTGATATCGCCCAAGGCATTACCGATCGTTTTAG
>JAGPVU010000068.1 GCA_018066825.1 Cycloclasticus sp. | reverse complement strand
AATTTCTAAGCGATTAGCGCTGCCGATTGCCTTCGCTACCCGTGCGAATTTTTCAAACAATTGTTTTTTCACTACGTTCATACTGTTTCTAATTAACTCAATGAATGCTTATATTATTCAAATAATTACTTGAATACAAGTAAGGTGGGTAGTAGTATTCAAATTATTATTTGAATACTACGCCATTGGAGCGCGCACTATGTCTTTAATACAGTTGATTATTGAGCACGAAATAGGTGTTCGTTTAGGCTTCTTTCTCGGCATTTTTGCCCTTATGGCGTTGTGGGAACTAAAGGCGCCACGTCGGCCATTAAACGTATCAAAAACGCTCCGTTGGACAAATAATTTAGCCTTGGTTTTTTTTAACAGCTTGGTATTACGCCTAATATTTCCAGCTGCTGCGGTGGGCGTGGCAGCCTTTGCCGACATCAACCATTGGGGACTGCTTAATCACTTTAACGTGCCTTTTGCCCTTTCTTTATTGTTATCCATTATCGCACTGGATTTGGTTATTTACCTGCAGCATGTCATGGTACACGCAGTGCCTACCTTATGGCGTTTACACCGCGTACATCATGCCGACCCAGATTTCGACGTAACCACTGGGGCACGATTCCATCCGATTGAAATAATCCTCTCGATGCTCATCAAATTTGCCACTATTGTTGTGCTGGGCCCGCCCATCGTGGCCGTTATAATCTTTGAAGTCGTGCTCAACGCAATGGCTATGTTTAACCACGCCAACGTTAAGTTGCCTTTAGCCTTCGACCGCGTCTTGCGCTTGATTATCGTTACCCCTGATATGCACCGTGTACATCACTCTGTTGAAGACAATGAAGCCAACAGTAACTTTGGTTTTAATTTATCTATCTGGGATCGTGTTTTTGGAACCTATATCAATCAACCACGCGATGGCCATCAGAGCATGTCCATTGGCATCCACGGGTTTAACGATGCCAAACAAGTGAGTTCAATATGGGGCATGTTAAGCCTACCCTTTATTGGCAAAGTAACGGGCTACGCTATTAATCGACGTGAATGGCGTAAGTCCAATGATCAATAGGTTTGCCCAATTAACTTTTTTCATTGTTCTGCTTGAAGCTGTCAGCACGGCCATCGTTTATCACGAACACTTTGATGTAGTAGCAATAGAAACTTGAATTAAGAGCGTCGGGGCGATTAAAACAATTAAAATCTGGGGTGGAAGCCGAAGGTTGGCGATTTGTTGACTTCGTACGCCTGATACCCTTGTTCCCGTTCAACTTGCTTAACTATGCATTAGGCCTAACCCGCATAAAGTTATGGCACTATGTACTGACCTCGCGCATAAACATACTTCCCGGTGCTATTGCCTATACCTACTGAGGCTACGCCGGACGTGAGACATTAACTGGCAGCGAGGATTTAATTAAATATACTTTATTGGCCCTCGGTTTATAGGCCATAACCTATTTTTACCGTGCCTAGTAAAACGTATCCAACAGCAAACTACTATTGACGTAACCATGGTTAAAAAAAGGTGACGACATATTGATCATCGACGTACGCGAGTCGAGTAAGTTTTTGGTAGAACAAGGGCATATTCCAGGCTGCCATTGTTAATTCCTTTTACGTTAGGGCCTCCAGTCTCGATATGCTATGAAAGCGGGAGTTTGTTGTGTTTTTTCTCGTTTAGCTTGATCTCCTAGCCACTGAAACCATTCTGCAAAAGATGGTTGATCTAATTCAATCCGTAAGTCAATTAACCATTGTTCTAGTTTTCGACTAGACGTTGTGACGATACCACCGGCCAAGTCCAATACTAAACTCAGTGGTGCTATCCGATTAAAGGCCAATAACCCCATTGTTTCGAATGAAGTGCATAACGTAACGGCGGCTTGCATGTATTCTGGCCCCAATTTACGCACTTCAATTAAAGATATTCCGTCGGGCACTTCGAATAATAAAGCCATGGCATCAGCAAGGTCTTTATTATAAAAATTTTGCGATAAGTTAAAGGTCGCCGTATCCCTTTGTTGCTGCTGCATATTTCTAATTTGGTAAAAACCAAAAATAAGGCCGCCAACAATACTAGTAGCGCTGATAACTTCAGCCAAATCTGCCCAATCAGATAGTGATAACCCACCCATATAACCTCCCATTTAGCTTATTCCATACATCCCCATACATCGGCACAATCGGCACAATCGGCGTAAAAATTGAGCTTAATTTATTTATAAATGCTAAAAGTATCGTTTTAACTTTCGCATCCGCTCATATGATGAACCCAACGGCGCATAATCATTGACCGGCTTTTCTTCACTCAATAAATTCAACCGTTTGGATGCGTCTATCACAAACTTACTGCAAAACACTGAAGACAGTGTTTCTTACTTTATTACAAAATTCCCACACTTATCGTTAGATACACAGTCCCTTTCTAACGCTTCAACTACTTGAGAATTCATGGGCGCACCCTTATCAAAGAAAGCATACTTATTGTTAAAATTGATAGCCTGGCGTTGATTTAGAAAGCGCTATTTCATCCTCGGTCATATCAATCGAAATACCATCAAATAATGGCGTTGAAAGGTAACGTTCCCCAGTATCTGGCAGCATGCATAAAATATTAGCACCTTGTGCTGCTTTTTCTGCCACTTGTAGAGCCCCTGCCAAGGTTGCCCCGGCTGAAATACCGACAAAAATTCCTTCTTTTTGCGCCAGGTCTTTGGAACATTGGATCGCCACCTTGCCATCTATAGGTAACAACTCATCAATTCGCCCGCCTGCGTCGACCACTTCTTTGGTTAGTTTTGGAATAAAATCAGGCGTCCAACCTTGCATTGGGTGAGGGGTAAAATTAGGATGACTTTCATTGTCGACTTGAGCAATACCACTACCTAATAATTGGGCGGCCATCGGTTCACACACAATAATTTTGGTCTGCGGGCTTTTTGCTCTTAATACCCGCGATACACCACTTAAGGTACCGCCGGTGCCGTAACCAGTCACCCAATAATCCAGCTGAATATCCGAAAAATCGTCCAAAATTTCCACCGCCGTTGTTTTTGCGTGCATCTCAGCATTGGCGGGATTTTCAAATTGTTTTGATTGCCACCAACCGTTCTTTTCTGCCAGCTCTTCGGCCTTTTTGACCATACCTGTGCCTTTTTCTGCAGCCGGTGTTAGCACCACTTGTGCACCTAAAAAACGCATTAGCTTGCGGCGCTCTACGCTAAAGCTCTCTGCCATTGTTATCACTAAGGGGTAGCCTTTTTGTGCACAAACCATTGCTAAGCCAATACCGGTATTACCACTGGTCGCTTCCACAATGGTTTGTTCCGGTTTAAGTTCACCACGTCTTTCAGCATCTTCTATCACGCCTAAGGCCAAGCGGTCTTTAACCGAACCCATTGGGTTAAAGGCTTCTATTTTGGCGAAAATATTAACGCCCTTAGGGCCTAATTTATTAATACGAACAACCGGTGTGTGACCAATCGTTTCAAGAATATTATTGTAGCGTTTACCCATTTTAGCTCCTCCATTTATTTTGCTTATTTGTTTCCATACGACCTTGAAAAACTTTTTAACGCGTTAGAAAACCACCTATTTCAAGTACTTCTTTCACTAAGTCATCCGCGTGATGCCAGTCCGTTCTTGCGCCCAAAAAACACGGCCGGATTACGAGCTTACCATTGAGCATGGTGGTGCTAGGGATATTAACCCCGTTTTTCATCAATTGTCGATGGATTTTTTTATTCAGCGCATTTAAATCTGCCACCCTGTTATCAACGTATCGAAAACAACAAATAGATAAGGTGGGTTCTAGCGCCAGCTCTAAATTTGGCTGTTGTTTAACCTGCTCAGCCACTCGGCGAGCCATTGCGTTATGCCGACAAATACGGGCCTGCATACCTTCAACCCCTATTTCGCGGATCAATGCCCAAACGGTTGCCCCCCGGGTGGGCGCTGATAGTTCCACGCCTAAGTCATGATAGGGAAAGCCTACGTTGTCCATAGAGTTCTCAACCTGCTCGTTTGTCACGACGGTTGTTTCAATATAATCCGCGATCCCTTGATTAAACGTTTTTTGTAACGCATGGCTATCGTTGACAAACGTAGCCCCAATACCAACAGGCGCACCCAACCATTTATGCGCATCAACGGTTATTGAGTCGGCTAACGCCAACCCTTGGTATAAATCATGCACTTCTGGATCAAGCGTGCCGGGCAAACCATAAGCACCATCCACATGAAACCAGATATTGTATTCACGCGCTATTTCGCCTATTTCTTGCAAGGGGTCTATAGAACCCGTATTAGTGCTGCCAGCATTCGCAACGATTGCTACGGCAACTGCACCTGTTTTTTTATCTACCTCCAGCTGCTTGCGTAAGGCTTTGGGACAAAGACGCATCCCATCGTCAACCGGTATGTGGATGACCGAATTTCTCCCCATACCTAAAACAGATACTGAGCGATGAATGGTGTGATGGCTTTGCTCTGTCGCATAAACTTTACATGCCCGCTGTATCCCATCATTAGCAGGGTCCATACCTAAACGTTCAAATGCAGATTGTCTGGCGGCCCCTAATCCTATTAAATTAGCCGTCGACCCGCCGCTACTAAAAACACCTTGCATACCGCTAGGCAAATCAAACATCTCTGCCAACCAACTAAGGGCAACCCCTTCTAAGTAATTAAACGCCGTTAAGCCAATCCGTTGCGGGGAAGCAACCATGCCTGCCAATGTAGCGACAGAACCCATATCGGTAGCTGCCGTCGTAATGTAAGAAGTGCAACCGGGTTTAGCTATTTGTGAACCGTTCGGAATAAGGTATTGGGCCATTTCAGATAGGACTTGCTCTGCTCCAATGCCATTTAGTGGTACGGTCCTAGTTAATGCTGCCCGCCATGTCTCGGCATTGACCATCGCATCGGGGTGTTCAAAACGTTGATATTTTTCTAAATACGGTGCTAATTGCTTTAGGCGCTTTGAAAGTTGCCCACATTCGGCTTGCTCTTCGTACATAAATATCCTATTAGGTAAACACGGCGTTATTTATCATAGCTTAACACCGCTTATATCGAGTTAATTTATAGGCGTTTCACGAACGTTTAGTCCTAACGTACAACTAACCCACGGCCCTTTTATTATGAACACCTTAATGCCTTCTCCGCCTGCCGATTGACCCCTTAATTAATAGCATTAACTAATATTGCAACGCAATATAATAAGGTATAATTCAACTATAAACCCTATTAAAAACTATTCTGCATACAATGAATCAATTCATTTCACCCACTCGGCTAATAAACTACGGCCTTGCTCTGATTTTACTGCTAAACGCGTCCCTTTGTTTTGCCGCAGAAGAAAACCTAAACTTCATGATGTTATCCAGTTCTAAAAGCATTGGGAATGGCTATACCTTAATAGGGGCCGCAGGCGATGTCCATGAAGAGTTTACGGGTAAGGTCGCTTACGTAGGTGTTGCAAAAAAAGCAGCATCTGATCTTGTATGGAAGGCGGGTTATTTTGGTTACTACCCAAAATCAGTAAACGCTAACGGCTACCTTGAAGACCACCGGTTGAGAGGATCCTTGAGTTACACGATTAAGCTCGACGAATGGAAACTGATGCATCGTTCCCGTCTCGAATACAGAATGGGACAAGTATCGACCGGATTGCGTTACCGCCCTGCTTTTGAGTTATCACGTACACTGCCAGTCGCCCAATCTATGCTCATCCCGTATATCGAGATCGAACCCTTTTATGACTTCCATGCCGACAAATTAACGTTGACGCTTCTGACTGCTGGGGTTAAATGGCCGGTCACCCCAAATATAATCCTTAATGTTGGGCATATGAATGTATTCCTAAATGAAGAACATCGGCACGTTAAAGGGCCAATTTTAGGGCTACACATTAAATTATAAAAAAGCCCTCGCTTGGCGAAGGCTTTTTAACGTTTATATCTTGTACCGACCTAAATAGTCGATTCACCTGCTAGTAAGTACATACCTTGCACGCAGCGATAAGCAAAACCTGAGATTAATGTTGGCCTGTCGGTGTGCGCAAAACCAAGCCATCTAATGCAGCGGTTGCTGTAATTTGACAAGCAAGACGTGAACTGTCATCACGGCTATCCGTTAAATCAAGCATTGAGTCTTCTGTCTCGTTCATCGGCTCTAGCTTATCTTGCCAAGCAGCATCGACATGAACATGACAGGTTGCACAAGCACTTACGCCGCCACAGTCGCCGTCAATGCCGGGCACTAAGTTATCAACAGCAGCATCCATCAAGTTAGTCCCTTCTTCAACGTCAATATCACGGCTGGTACCGTTATCTTCTATATAGGTTACTTTAATCATCGTTTTTCCTCTGTAAAAATTAATTAGTTTAATGCTTTCGTTTAGAACCCGTGTTGCTTGAAGCCTTATGTTGCTATCAGTTCTTTTGCGCTGACTGTCTCGTCTTGTAAACGGTCGACAGACACCTCAAGCCCCTGAGTTATTATGTTTTTAGCAGCGACAAACTCTGCTGGACGATTAATCGCATCAACCGCTAATAAACGCCCTGCTTGTAAATAAAACACCGCAAATGAACGGCTGTCGGGTTGACCACGGATCACCGTTTGATCGTATCCCATATTAATTCCCACCGTTTGTAACTTCACGTCGTATTGATCAGACCAAAACCACGGCACTTGGGCGTATGCTGCTTCTTTACCACAAATATTGGCCGCCACTGTTTTACCCTGTTCAATCGCATTATGTACTGACTCCAAACGCATCCGTCGCTGGTAAATGGGGTTTGGGTGATTAGTACAATCGCCAGCTGCATAAACGTTGGCCACCGATGTACGGCAATGCTCATCCACCGTGATGCCATTGTCACAGGCTATACCGGCAGATGCCGCCAATTCAACATTTGGTAATAAGCCAATACCAACCACGACCAGTTCTGCCAATATGCGTTCACCTGTATTGGTGATTAAAGCAGCAATACCTTCGCCTTCATCTTCGATCGATTCGAGCAGCGTATCACAGTGAATTGACACCCCTGCTTGCTGGTGTATGGTTTGAAAAAACTGACCCACTTCTGGACAGGCCACTCTAACTAAGGGGGTTGCTTGCGCTTCCAATACGGTAACTTGCAAACCATGTTTGGCTGCAACTGCCGCTGTTTCAAGACCGATATAACCACCGCCCACGACTGCTAAACGCGTACCCGCAGTAAACCGAGCTTGCATGGCTTCTACATCCCTGAGGGTCCGTAAATAATGTACCGCTGGATGGTCTGCACCTGAACACGTTAAACGACGCACTCGACCGCCGGTAGCAAAGACGAGTTGATCATACGATTGGCTTGAACCATCATTTAGCGCCAGCTGCTGCGTCTGTGTATCAATAGACTCAACCGACACCCCGAGCAGTAACTCGGCCTCCAATTTGTCATAAAAGGCGGCAGGCTTAATAAACAAACGCTCCTTCGGCATTTCGCCTGCAAGGTAGGCTTTAGATAGAGGCGGCCTTTGATAAGGCAGTTCAGGCTCATCAGCAATCAGTACGATATTGCCTTTAAAACCTTCCCGACGCAAACTGACGACTGTTTGTGCACCAGCCTGGCCACCTCCGATAATGACGGTTGTTTCACTCATTCCTTAACGCTCGGCTTATTTAGGATTAATGCGTACGGGTAATGAATTGTAACCCCGCAATACCACTGAGTGCGCCCGATCCGGCTCACCCACCACTTCAATACACGGTGTTGGCCATAGTTTAAGCAGTTCTTCCCAAAGTACGCGTACTTGCATTTCGGCCAATCGATTACCCACGCAACGGTGAATACCAAAACCAAAAGAAATATGTTGACGAGGACGTTTACGATCAATAATAAACTCTTCGGGGTTTTCAATCATATCGGTATCACGGTTGGCAGAAACATACCACAACATGACTTTTTCGCCTTTTTTAATCAACTGGCCACCGACTTCTGTATCTTCAGTAGCTGTCCGTCGCATAGAAGCCAACGGTGTCTGCCAACGAATAATTTCAGGCACCATAGAAGCAACTAACTCAGGGTTATCGCACAGTTTTTGGTATTGGTCTGGGTTTTGATTAAGCGCTAAAATACTGCCTGTCATGCTATTGCGCGTCGTGTCGTTTCCACCCACAATCAACAACACTAAATTGCCTAAAAACTCGTTAGGGGTCATATTTCTTGTTGCATCGGAATGCGCCAACATAGAAATAAGATCCGGTTTTGGTTCTGCATTGACACGCTCATTCCATAACTTTGTGAAATACGCCAAACACTCGGACATTTGTTCAAATTTATATTCTTCAGACACATAATCTGCCGCGCCAGGCATTGCGGACACTGCATCTGACCAGTGCGTTAACATCCGTCGATCTTCCCAAGGGAAGTCAAATAAAGTCGCTAGCATCTGCGTAGTCAACTCAATGGACACACGTTCGACAAAATCAAATGTTTCACCGACCGGCAATTCGCTCAAAATTTTTCTTGAACGGGTACGTATGGTGTTTTCTAAGTTAGCTAGGTTTTCAGGTGAGACGATCGGGCTTACCGTTTTACGCTGCGCATCATGCTTGGGCGGGTCCATGGCGATAAACATTTCGGCACCTAAACCTAGGTTACCATCTTGGATAGTGATTCCACCATTATGCGTATCGGACGAAAACGCTTTGGTATTCATCTCAACATCAATAATGTCTTTATATTTTGAAATTGACCAATAAGGACCAAACTCGCTATCTTTACAATAATGAATCGGTGCTTCTTTACGCAAGCGCTCAAAATAAGGCCACATGGTGTTGCTGCTAAATAAAGCCGAGTTAGCGACATCTAACTCCTCAAGAGGAATAGACTGTGCCTGCTTTAAAACAGCATCACTAACGGCTGAATCAATAATTTTATTCTGCATTACGGTCATTAAAGACCTCCTTATTAAAATTAAAATAATTGTTGAAGATTAAACTGAATCCATACTAAAACCAAGCGTACCTCATAGTTGCTAAGCCAACAATATATTTTAGGTCAGCAAAAAAACCGGGCAACATCCTTTTGTCTATTCCTTGTATAACACCGCTTGTCTTAACTTGTTTTTACATCTAAAAAACACTTATAGATCAGTACACTAGTGGGTAATCCCAACACTTAATGGCTCATTATTCATAACATCATTGCTTAACCAAGCAAGGATTTCCTGCGACAATATGTCGCGGCAAAGCCCGCCTAACAAGGGCAATAGAAAGACACCGCCGACGGTTAAATACAACGCAATTATAACTTGCTTAGTTTTGACTAAGGGTTAGCTTTGCCAAATAATCATAATGCGGCCCTTGTTGAGTAATCTCACAATTAAAACCGTTTGCTTCGGCTGCGTCTTGTAGTAGCTCTTCTGATACATACAACCAATTAAACAGTTCGCCGCAAACCTGTTTATAAGCCAGTTTAAATTCAACTTCGCCATGATATTTATCGTTTAAATCGATTAGGTACGATCCGTCTTCTTCTTCAAACATATAAATAAGGTCGGAGCTATCAAGTAAAATCTGCCCGTTTGGGGCTAACAATTTTTTGGCGTGGACAAAAAATGACGCAAAGCCATCCAAGGTTTGAACCAAGCCAATACCGTTCATCAAAAACAATAAGGTATCGAAGCCCGTCTCTGTATAATCAAAAAAGTTGATCAATTCAACGTGTTCTAACCCCCGTTTACGCATCACTTCTACTGACGCTGGGGATACGTCGAGCGCTGTCACATCAAAACCCTGCTGTTGCAAATACAGGCTATGTGAACCTGCGCCCGCACCAACATCCAGCACCTTACCCCGTGTCTGTTGTAATGCAAGTTGTTCTAATTGTGGGCAGTCGTGATACGATCTAAAAAAGTAGCTGGGCAACAGCGTATCTTGTTCTGCTATATCCATGCCCACCTGAATAGGCGTGTCGTCCTTTGTTTGCAAATAGGCGAGCAAGGCCGAGCCAATCGGATCTTTATCTGCGGCTAATAACATATATTAAGCATTGTCTTTGTGTTGTTGCGGTTGTTTCTTTTGTATTTTTTCTAAGCGATGCTGTTCAATCAGGTCGGTCATTTCACCGCCAATATGTTCCTCACCACGTTTTTTAGCCAGTTCTATTTGGTGTTGGCGTTCGATATAACGGGCTTTTTGCTCTTCGTCTGTTTGCTCAAAGCAGTGATGGCAACTGATCCCTTGCTGAAAATTCGCATGTTGTTTTTCTTGTTCGGTAATCGGCATTCTGCAGGCATAGCATTGATCATAGTTGCCTTTTTCTAAGTGATGATCCACAGACACACGGTTATCAAACACGAAACACTCACCTTCCCATTGGGTTTGCTCCACTGGCACTTCTTCCAAATATTTTAAAATACCGCCTTCCAAGTGATAGACCTCATTAAAGCCTTGTTGTTTAAGGTAGGCGGTGGATTTTTCACAACGAATACCCCCAGTGCAAAACATCGCCACTTTTTTATGTTTGGCCGGGTCTAAATTCTGCTGAACGTAATTTGGAAACTCGCGAAACGTCTCCGTTTTCGGGTTTAACGCCCCTTTGAAGGTGCCAATTGCTACCTCATAATCATTGCGCGTATCGACCAATAACACATCAGGGTCGGTAATTAAGGCATTCCAATCTTTCGGTTTAACGTAGCTACCGACGATATGGTTGGGGTCAATATCCTCGATACCCATGGTAACAATCTCTTTCTTTAGCTTCACCTTGGTGCGATTAAAGGGTTGTGCCGCCACATAGGACTCTTTATGCACTAAACTTTTAAACGCCTCTTGATTCCTCAGCCAGGCTAACAAATGGTCTATCGCTTGACGTTTACCTGCAACCGTACCGTTAATACCTTCAGCCGCTAATAACAAGGTACCTTTGATACCATGGTGGTTCATTAATTTAAGCAGGGGTTGTTTTAGTGATGCGTGGTCATCCATACGGACAAAGTGGTAAAGCGCACAAACAACGTAATCTTGATCTTTCATCTGTTTCCTTTAATTAGCTGGCTGGAACGTAAATCCAGTGCCGAAAAACTGATTGTAACAAATAGGCCAACCCGTTTGAATGATAAAGCTTACGCGGCGTAGTCCTGAAGCGTGATAATTTGATTTATATCATCATCACTCAAATACACCTCACCATCTTGAATGCTGCACTGTAAGTTCATACTGCGTTTAGCCATTTTTTCTAGACCATCCGCCGTTATATGAACTACCTTTAGGTTTTTAAACCGTGCAAGTTTTCCGCGCTGTTGCTGCCACCAAACCGATGCCTTACCTTCATGATAGGTATATATAATCACCTGTTTTGAACGGCCACATGCCTTACGAATTCGCTTTTCATCAGGCTGACCCAAATCAATCCACAGATCAATTTCATCGGTTAGGGATTTTTGCCAAAGCTCTGGCTCATCATCGGTTGACAAGCCTTTGGTAAACACCAAGCGCTCATCGGCATTAGCAATAAATGCAATCAATCGCACCATAAAACGAAAATCGTTTTCTGAGGGGTGCTGCGCGACTGTTAATTCATGGTTGGCATAATAATGCGTATCCA
>JAGPVU010000062.1 GCA_018066825.1 Cycloclasticus sp. | reverse complement strand
ACTACCACCTGCTTTCTTATGTGCCATGCTTGCTTCCTTTGTTTATTAACCTGCAGAAATACCTGTGATGAGCACTTCAGTATAATACTGACGGTGTCCCATTTTTTTCATATGGTGTTTTCTACGTTTAAATTTAATGATGTTGACTTTTTTGTGACGACCTTGCGATCTAACTGTTGCTGTTACAGTTGCGCCGTCAATATTAGGCGTACCCACTTTAAGACCCGCGTCACCGTTTACTAAGAGCACTGAATCAAACGTGTATTCACTCCCTTCTTCAACGTCTAGTTTTTCGATCTTAAGAAAATCACCTTCGGCGACTTTATATTGTTTACCGCCTGTTTGAATTACCGCGTACATTATCTAGAGACTCCCTAGTTTGGTGAGTGGTTTTAAAAAAGAGGCGAATTTTAGCCTGTCATAAGCAGTTGGTCAATCCTAATTAAGCAAGGAAAACTATTTTGTTAACTGCTTTTACCACCGAATACTTGGTATTATACGCTATTGATCCACTTTACTTTAAGCTATTCTTCTCATGAGCAGTACAAATTTACCTTTATTTCCTGAAAAAATAGATTTTGACACCATACAGCAGCTTATGGCAGGTGCCATGACTGAGGTTGATAAAGAAATCCTCAGCCAACTTCAATCAGACGTCGTGTTAATTAACCAGATTGGTTTTCATATTGTTAACAGCGGAGGTAAACGCTTAAGACCGATGCTGGTCGCTTTATCTGCATCTGCTCTTGGATACCAAGGGAGCCAGCATACCAATTTAGCCGCCATCATCGAGTTTATTCACACGGCTACTTTATTGCACGACGACGTCGTTGACGAATCCGATATGCGACGAGGTGAAAGCACAGCAAACGCTATTTGGGGTAACGCCGCCAGCGTCTTAGTCGGCGATTTTTTATATTCACGCTCCTTTGAAATGATGGTTGGTATCAATAATATGCGTGTAATGGACCTTTTGTCGCACACCACCAATGCCATTGCTGAAGGTGAGGTTTTACAATTACTCAATATCAACAACCCAGATACCAACGAGGCTCAATACTTAGAGGTTATACGCAGGAAAACCGCAAAACTTTTTGAAGCAGCAACCCAGCTGGGCGCCATTTTAACTCAGCAGGATAAAGCTATTGAGGACGCCCTAGCGGCCTATGGCTTACATCTAGGCAATGCTTTTCAAATTATGGACGACATGCTGGACTATACGGCGAATGCAGATGAATTAGGCAAAAATCTCGGTGACGATTTAGCTGAGGGCAAACCTACACTACCCCTTATTCATGCTATTTCACATGGCACAGCCGAACAGGCTAGTTTTATTAAAGAAACAATCAAGCAAGGTCGTCGACAAGCTTATGCCGAAATTTTAGCCATTATTACATCGACCGGCTCACTAGAATACACTGCTCAGTTTGCTGCAACTGAAGCGAAAAAAGCCATTGCTGCGTTAAAAATACTGCCCAACAACCCCTATAAAAAAGCGATGGAACAGCTTGCCTGGTTTTCCATTCAGCGTAGTTATTGATTTTTCATTACAAACTAAATTAACGCGATAGGTTTTAGCTAACTTAATATTTAATATTGCCTGATAAAATTAACATCCGGCTTGCAGTGCACTAGGTAACTTAAAATTTGATATAATTAGCGTTTAAAAACAATCAAACACAGGGCATCTTTTATGAGCTTAGAACAACACGACCAATATCTAGCTGAATGGGAAAATCGTCAAGAAATTGCCGAAGCCATGATTCCCATCATCGGTAAAATGTACCGTAGCAGTGGCGTCGTTCTTAAAATATACGGCAGGACCTTAATTAATGCTTCGCCGGTCACTATACTTAAATTACACCGTTACGTACGCCAATTTGAAAAAACAGAGCTCTCTATTCACGATAGTTTTAAGGTGCTGATCGCCTTACAAAAAATGAAACTCGGTCCCGTTCGAATTGACTTGGGTATTTTAGCTATCCAGTACAAAAGCAACACCAATGGCCTTGAATTAGAAGATTTTCTTGCACAAAAATTAGGCGATGGCATTCGTCAAATTCAAGAACAATCCTCCTCTGCACCTAGAGACGTTGTGCTTTACGGGTTTGGCCGCATAGGTCGACTACTCGCTCGTTTGTTAATTGAGCGAACTGGTTCGGGTAATAAAATGCGACTACGCGCTATTGTTGTACGTAAAGGCAGTGATGATGATTTGCAAAAACGCGCCAGTCTACTTCGACGCGATTCGGTACATGGTTCGTTCAAAGGCACCATTAAGGTCAACGAAAAAGATAACACCATCATGGCCAACGGCAACTTAATCCAAGTTATTTATGCCAACCACCCGAAAGAGATTGACTATACGCAATACGGTATTCAGGACGCCTTGGTCGTTGACAATACAGGCATTCGCCGAGATGAGGCAGCCCTCAACGAGCACTTTTTAGCTAAAGGCGCTGTCAAAGCCCTATTAACAGCACCCGGCAAAGACGTTAAAAACATCGTTTTTGGCGTTAATACCGATGACATTAAACCCGAAGACAACGTTATTTCTGCCGCCAGCTGCACCACTAACGCAATCACGCCAACGCTTAAAGCAATCAACGATAAATATGGCATCATCAAAGGGCATGTTGAAACCGTACATTCCTATACTAACGACCAAAATTTAATTGACAACTTCCACAAAGGTGATCGTCGTGGCCGCGCTGCAGCGCTGAATATGGTGCTCACAGAAACCGGAGCAGCTAAAGCCGTATCCAAAGCACTACCTGAGCTAGAAGGCAAATTAACCGGGAATGCGATTCGTGTGCCGACGCCTAATGTTTCGATGGCCATCCTTAATCTAAATTTGAAAAAGGACACTGATAAGCGCTCATTAAACAGTTTCTTACGTGATATGGCGTTACATTCTCCAATGCGCGAACAAATTGACTACACCACATCAACCGAAATCGTCTCGACCGACCTCGTTGGCGCACGTAAAACGGCAACGATCGATTCAAAAGCAACGATTGCTACCGGTGATTCGTGCATTCTTTATTTATGGTATGACAATGAGTTTGGCTACAGTTGCCAAGTTATTCGAGTCATGCAAAAAATGATGGGG
>JAGPVU010000043.1 GCA_018066825.1 Cycloclasticus sp. | reverse complement strand
GCCGAAGAGAAAAAGCGCGCACACGAATTATTTGCCGTATTGGTCGATGATGCCGCTGCCTTAGGCTATGGCGAGTACCGTACGCATTTATCCTTTATGGACCAAATTGCGAACAGTTATTCTTGGAATGATAACGCGCTTTGGGACACCCATCACGCGCTTAAAGACGAGCTCGATCCGAATGGAATTTTATCTCCGGGTAAAATGGGTATTTGGCCAAAACACTTACGGGGGAAATCATGAATAAATTACTCATTATTGGCCTAAGCTGTTTAGCATTAAGTGCCTGCGATCAAGCCACCGACAACAAAACTGAATCCACCAATCAAGCCGCTAGCCTTGAAACAAATACCCCTGTGCAACAAACGACAGCGATTGAAAGCAGCAACCGCGCTGGACGCGTTATTTTTGAGCTACATTGCGCCGGTTGCCATGACCCTGGACCTGCACACGCGGCGACTAAACAACTTGCGCTTGTTCGTGGCGAAGACAATGCCGTTATCATGCAACGTAAAGACTTAACGACTGACTATATTAAATATATTGTTAGAGACGGCTTATTAGAAATGCCCCCCTTTCGCCCCACCGATATTAACGCGGCCGAGTTAGATAATTTAGCCCGCTATATAGTCGATAGCGCGAACACATACACCCCCGAGGAAACCCAGTAATGAGCACACAAAAGAAGCCTTTATCCGATAAAGCAAGGGCCGTTGGCGAACGCATTGGCAGCTTACGCGACTTCCTAGAATTTTTGGAAGAAAATGGTCAATGCATCACCTGGACCGATGAAATCCTACCTGAACCCGACGTGCGTAATATTGCGGTTGCGGCCGGTAGGGATTCAATGAACGGCCCCGCCGTTATTTTTAATAACATCACCGGTTATCCGGGCAAAAAGTTAGTCCTCGGCGTACATGGCAGCTTTACCAATTTAGCCCTGCTATTGGGTCACCCCAAAGGCACCACCATTAAAGAGTTATTTTATGACATCATCTCCCGTTGGGGCGACGACAAGCCCCTGTTGGACTTTATTGAGCCCGACGCTGCGCCAGTCAACGAAAACCGCCTAAGCGATAACTTTAACCTGTACGATTTATTACCGCTGTACCGTATCAACGAGTACGACGGCGGTTTTTATATTGGCAAAGCCAATGTCGTTAGTCGTGATCCGCGTGATCCAGACAACTTTGGCAAACAAAACGTCGGCATTTACCGTATTCAAGTGCAAGCACCGGGCGAATTTACCCTGCTATCGGTACCTGCGCATGATATGGGCCGTCACATTATGGCCGCTGAACAAGATAATGTGCCGTTAAAAATAGCCGTGATGCTGGGCAACCACCCCGCCATGTGTATGTTTGCCGCAACCCCAGTCGGGTATGACGAGTCTGAATTTTCCTATGCCTCACAAATGATGGGCAGCCCGCTACGTTTAACCAAATCCAACAACGGCATGGATATTTTAGCCGACTCAGAAATGGTCATTGAAGCCGAGCTGATGAATGGTGTCCGCAGTTTTGAAGGGCCGTTTGGTGAGTTCCCCGGCAGTTATAGCGGCGTGAGAAAAATACCACGTTTTAAAGTTACTGCTATTTCACACCGTAATGACCCGATTTTTGAAAACATTTATATTGGCCGCGGCTGGACCGAGCACGACACCCTGATTGGGCTCAATACCTCTGCGCCCATTTACGCCCAATTAACCAAAGACTTCCCCGAAGTGGTCGCTGTTAATGCCTTGTACCAGCATGGCCTTACCGGTATTATTTCGGTTAAAAACCGCTTCGCTGGTTTTGCCAAATCCGTCGCCATGCGTGCACTCGGTACGCCGCACGGCACCATGTACCTTAAAAACCTAATTATGGTGGATGACGATGTCGATCCATTTGACCTAAACGAGGTAATGTGGGCCTTATCAACACGCACCCGCGCGGAAGACACCATCGTGATTCCGAACATGCCGATGATTCCGATTGACCCAGCAGCTGAAATTGCAGGTAAGGGCCACCGTCTAATTATTGATGCCACTAGCTTTATGCCGCCCGATAAACTTGGCTCTGACTCAAAAATTGTCACCCCGCCAGCAGGCCCAGAAATTGATGAAATAGCCAAGCTTATCCAATTGTTACAAAATGGAGGTCAATCATGAACACATGCCCACGTTGTCAAGCGGCAGAAGAAAAAATACGCGCCGAACATAAAGGCTTAAATGCACAAGGCGAACTGGTCTGGACTATTTTCCATTGTAACGCCTGTGAATTTACTTGGCGCGATAGCGAACCCGCATCAACCATCGACTACAACAAACGTGAAGCCTTTTTTAGAGTAGACCCTGAAAAGCCTTACCCCGTGATTATGCCGCCAGCACAATATAAATAGGCCCTGATTATGAGCACAATCGTCGAAAAACTAAGCACTTTCTTTACTACCGATAAGCTTATCGCTATTAACGAAAACACACCGGCTGAATACCAATTTTTAGCTGACCGAATTAACAATGCTGATCGAAAAGTAATTGCTATCGTTACCCCAAGCACGCTTGATGAGTTACAAAAACTGCTGGTTTATTCGACTGACCAGAGCTTTTCTTTATTTAACTTATTAAGCCCTGGTGAAATCAATACCGCGCCCATTCCAGCCAATGGCGACATCGTGGTTATTGACTTAAAAAAATTCAATGCGATTATTGAAGTTAATAGTAAATCGGCCTATGCACTTATTGAACCCGGCGTTAGCTATGCCCAGTTAAATGATTATTTAGAAACGAATAACATCCCCTTTGTTGTTGATTTTGATAAAAACTCAACCCAATCTGTCTCCGGTGGCATCAGCAATAGAAGCTACGGTTACACACCGTATGGTGATCATTTGATGATGCAATGTGGGATGGAAGTAATGCTCGCTAGCGGTCGCTTAATACGCACCGGTATGGGCGCTATGCCGGGTAGCGATTCATGGCAATTATTTAAATACGGCTTTGGCCCCTATATCGACGGTACCTTTACCCAATCGAGCCTAGGCATTATCACCAAAGTGGGTATCTGGCTTATGCCAAAAGCCCCCGCCTATCAACCCTTTGCACTGCAGTTACCTAACGAGGCAGCGCTTAATCAGGCGGTTGAAATTATGCGCGATATGAAAATCAATATGCTGGTACCTAACACCGTCACTGTCGCCTCAGCACAATCGGATGCACTGCAATTTGCCGATGAAGCGATAGAAAGCATCGGCAGCAATGATGAGTCCGCTAAAAAACATCAGTTAGGCCAATGGAATATGTACGGCGCGTTATATAACATTCCCGCCAATGTTGAATTTTTATGGCAAGCCATTAACGGTGCTTTCGGGCAAATTGAAGGGGCTAAATTTCTACTGCAAGACGCCACAGCAAGCAACCCTGTGTGGGCGCAACGTGAAATGAAAATGAATGGCAAATTTAACGCCATTAACCCACAGCTAGCCACTTATTCTTCCATCAATGTGCACTTTGCTAGCCCAATTGATGGTGGTGATGCGGTCAGCATGCAAGCGTTACTGCAAAAAGCCAGTAACCCCGCTGGGCTTAAAGTCATTAGTCAGTTTGCGCTTACTTGGCGCACGATGATGCATCAACTACAAATTCTATACCCCACCGGTAATGTTGAAAAATTAGCACAGGCACGGCAACTCGCCAAACAGTTGATTGACGATTTTACAGCACAGGGTTACCCCACCTGTTTGGTCGATGCAGATATGCAAGATGCCGTTGATGCCGTCAGTTTAGATGGCCTAAAAACACTAAAAAAACGGGTTAAAAAAGCGCTCGACCCACAATCTGTCTTT
>JAGPVU010000040.1 GCA_018066825.1 Cycloclasticus sp. | reverse complement strand
GAATACGGTTCATTAGCTGAAGATAAAAACAAAGAACAATTAATGCAAAATCCGTTTGCGGGGCTGTCGGACTTATTAAAAAAATAATCTAACTAGATGACTTTAACGAGTATATTTCTCGCATACAGCTACTTTAAGTAGCTGTAGTTAGTTAAAGCAATTGGTAGACGGGGCATCGTCACAATAAGGTACATTAAGTATTTGCTTCAATTAATAATGCCGAAGCCAGAGTGCCTCTTTCTTTTTCAGTCATTCCCGATATATTAGGTAAATATAGTATTTTATCTAATAATAATTGCGCATTTTCGTTCTTAGAAACGGCCACCTGAGCGTGACTGCCTCGAGTTAAATCAAAGCCATAATTAATAAGTTTTTTTTGTAATTTTCTAGGGTTGTTGGAAAGTATAGGGATAACCCAAAAAGAGTTACTGGTTACTGTTTTTCCTGGATATGAAAAAACGCCATCCAATTTTCTTAAAAAGTCACGAGCGGTATGTTCCCGTCGAATGTATTTTTTATCGTCATGATTAATCAGCCTTCTTTGAAGAAGAGATATTAATCTTATTGGTGGTTGAAATCGGATTTGGGATATTAGGTCCCCTTTGGGGAAACTCCTCGAAAGAGTATTAATTGTTTTTTCAACATCTTGACCGCAAAGAGTTAGCACTCTAATAAACAAACCGTATATAAAAGGGGTTAGTAGAATTTTAAAAACGGAATATTTTATAATGCGCTTTAAAAACCAATATTCCCCCCTATTTGGATATGATTTCTCTAATAAATGTAATCCTACAAGGTGACTTTTTGATTTTGTCACGACTATCGCACCGCCAAGTGCAGTTGACGTTTTAATGGGCCCAAAACTGAATAAACTGATATCTGCGAATGGACTGCCATGATATTTGGATCCACAAAAAGCCTGCGCACAATCTTCGATTAAAAGTAGGTCGTATTTTTTACATGTTTTATATAGGGGTTCTAAATCTACAATTACTCCAAAGAGGTGAGCAAAAATCAGAACTTTCGTCTCAGAGGTAATCGTCGCTTCTAAATCTTCGGGTGTAATTGATAGGTTATCGACATTTAAATCAACCGCTTTTGCCCGTAAGTCGTGGCTTTCAACTATGGTAACCATATCTTTAATATTGATAGCACTCATTATGACTTCAGAATTTGCTGGTAAATTTAGTACGTGGAGAATTGAGTCCAAAGCGGTTCTAACGGTAAAACTGACTTTTACATATTTTTTATTCCAAAGCGAAAGAATGTTTTTTTCAAGTTGATGCCTTTCTAATAAAGAAAAATAAGAGAGTAACCCTGCGTATAAATCTGAGAACTTAATGTCAATTTCATGACGAGGAAAAACCTTCATTTTTTCGAATGATCTTTTCTAGCGACGATTAATGACACATATAAGAAGCGCGTGCCTTTTTGAACGCCGGGTTTGCTAGGCTTGTTAGCAGAAAAGGATAGTGTGGAGTCGAGCCATAAGTGGCTGCGGATGCGGCTATGATCGATAGGCTTTAACTCCATGCCAATGTGTTCCTTCCATGTATTTTATCGTTGAGCTTACTACTAATTAATATTGAGTAAAGGCATTAATGTTTCTTTTAGTGAGATGAGCCGTATAGGCGGGCTTATTTGTGTTATTACTGCTAACACCATGTTAAGGGTCAGAGAAACCACTGATTTGGATGTATTGGGAAGCCAGCTTGAGCTGGTGGGTCGTACTTGAGCAACTTGCTATAGAAATGGGCCCCCTAGTGGTAGCGAAACTCAATGAATCACCCGTATAAATTTCAGATCACCACCCGGTCATGTAAAATCCCACCATGCAAAACAAAGTCCCAAAACCCATTAGGCCTGAAAACGACGACTGTTGCGGTGGTGGCTGTTGCCCTTGCGTTTGGGATACGTACTTTAATCAGTTAGACCGCTGGGAAGAGCAAGAAGGTATCTTACAACCTGCAAAAATAGCTGGCAGGGCAAATGAAACAGTCATGTGTGAAGACGACACAGCTAAATGGAGGTAAGGCCAAAACCTAGCCAGACATAAGAATTTAAGGTAGTGTTATGGCAATCGTGTTTCAACACGAGTTGTGATTTTTTAACAATACTCAATCTAGGGGCTGATGATGAAAATAATTCCAACAAGTATAAAAGCGTTAATCCTACTGTTTTGTTTTTTTGGTATCGCGCACGCGAGTAAAGATGCGGGGCACGATAACGACTACCGTACGTTTCATGCCGGCGGTGACACCGTTTACGGCAAGATAGCGGATTCCTACTCAGCTGAGCTGGTGATGTACCTCGCCGGTAATCAATTTATGGTGATGGAAGATTTGATTAAAGATTTTCAAGCAAAAAATTCTGATATTAAAACGGTATACGTTGAGACCATTCCACCGGGACAAATATTAAAAAAACAATTGCTTAAACAAGGTGAGATTGAGGGCCAAAAAACCGCAATGAACCCTGATCTTTTTGCCAGCGTTAATATTAACCATCTTAAAAAGCTGGCTAAAAAAGGCTTAATGGCCGAACACATGATTTATATTCATAACAAGCTGGAACTGATGGTTGCGGCGGGTAACCCGAAAGCGATTAAAGGGGTGGAAGATTTAGGCCGCGACGACCTTGTGCAATCGCATCCAAACCCTTTAACCGAGGGCATTTTTAAGTTTTACGGTAGCGCCATGTTAAAAGACTTAGGTCTGTATGAAAAAGTGACAGCAGGAAAAGAATGTAAAGGTTGTTGGGCTGTAGAAGGTAAAACGTGGTTTACGGAAAGACATCACAGAGAGACGCCTGACCGTATTGAAAACGGTAAGGCAGATGTGGGTATCGTATGGACATCAGAAGTGGCGCACGCGATAAAAGAAGGGCGTGCTATAGCAGGAGTTGCGATACCTGCACCCTTTAATAAGCAAGATGAAGTGGCTTATGCGATCGGGCCGATGTTGTCAGGACGTAATGCAGGCAATGCCAAACGCTTTATGGCTTATCTAGCCACTGATCAGGCGCAAGCTATTTACGCAGGTTACGGATTTGTTCCAGCGTCAAAAGAAGAGTTAAAGGTCAAGCCACTATAGTCCATCAATGTCAGCGGCTTTGCGTTAGGGGTGGTGTTTAAGGATTATGCACTAAACACCCCTAGCTGTAACTCTCAATAAGAACACGATAACCGTTGCCTTTAAAAAGGCCTATGTTGTTATATAAGGTAGCGTGCGCGGCAGACTATAATGTCGCTTTTATTTTAACGATATGGGTTGGGCTTCAATGAAAAGGGTGTTTTTTTTAGCTATTTGGTTGCTGCTGAATGTTACGTATGCGCAAGCAGATCAAGTATCCAAGCCGGTACACCTTGATGCATTGGAGGTAGTAAGCACGACGCCCCTTCATGGTGGCGGCATCGACAAAGCCAAGCTCCCTTATACGGTTCATGTGGCTAACTCAGAGCAGTTAGAGCAAGCGCAAAGCCTTGATTTAAGTGACTACCTAAACCGTAATATCATTGGGGTGTCTATCAATCAGGCGCAAAACAACCCATTGCAACCAGACCTCCAATATCGGGGTTTTACCGCGTCGCCTTTGCTCGGAAACTCTCAAGGCTTGTCTGTATACATGAATGGTGTGCGGATTAATGAACCGTTTGGTGATGCGGTTAACTGGGACATTATTCCTCAATCAGCGGTGGCGGGCATTAATTTGATGGCCGGTTCTAATCCCATCTTCGGTCTCAATACATTAGGTGGGGCCTTGTCAGTCACAACCAAGAACGGATTTAGCGACCCTGGCCACTCGGCGCAGCTATACGGCGGTTCGTTCAATCGCCGCGCGGGTGAGTTCGAAAGCGGTGGGAATGATGGCGCCTTAAGCTATTTCGTGACCGGAAATTGGTTTAAAGAAGATGGTTGGCGAGATCGCTCAGAGTCTGATGCGAAGCAACTTTTTGCTAGCCTTGGCTGGCGCACGAAGGACACAGATCTTGAGCTGAGCTTAGCGGCGGCTGATACCGATTTAAACGGCAATGGGTCTGCGCCGCTTGAGTTACTTAAACAAGATCGTGAAGCGGTCTTTACCCATCCTGATAATACGCAAAATGAATTGCGAATGATGAGCTTATCAGCGAGTCACTGGTTGTCGGATGCCACGCAATTTTCGAGCACGTTTTACCTTCGACGAAATGACCGCGACACCTTTAATGGCGATGGCTCAGATTATGGCGTAATTGACTCAATTGTTGGTGGTGATGGGCTGAATGAAGAGGGTGCGGTCATTATTGATAGCGCGACGTGTGGCGAAAACTGTTCCGTTGGCGACTTAATAGACGACGGTGAACAGGTCGAAGATCAGGCAGGTAATGCGGTCAATCCAGGGCTCGATGATGATGAACTGGGGGTCAATAATCGCAGTACAACTGAGCAGAATGGCTATGGGTTTAGCGGGCAACTCACTTTTTTCAATAATATGCTAGGGCGTGAAAACCAACTGGTGGCCGGTTTCAGTGTTGACCAAGCCGATGTTGATTATAAATTCAGTACCGAGGTCGCTGAGTTTACCCCTGATCGGGGAACAGTAGGGGCAGGCTTAACAGATGCCGAAAGTATTGTGGATGCAGCGGTCGAAACGAGTACCGCGAGTCTATTTTTTATGGATAACTTTTCGTTTAACGAGGCGTTAACGCTAACACTAAGTGGACGTTATAACTATTCACGTATCAAAATTTCTGGCACGAGTGGGGATGAGCTAGTAGTACCAGCGGGGGAGTCTGGGACGCATACGTTTATTCGCTTTAATCCAGCCGCCGGTTTGACCTATGATCTTAGGCCACAGTTGACCACGTATCTGAGTTACAGTGAATCATCGCGCGTGCCAACACCAGCCGAATTGACCTGTCACGACCCAAGCAACCCTTGTGCGTTACCCAACTCCTTTCTGAGTGATCCGCCACTTGATATGGTGGTAGCTAAAACATGGGAGATGGGTTTACGTGGCAAACAGCGTGACGTTGATTGGCATGCAGGCCTATTTCAGACCATTAATCACGATGACATTTACTTTTTACCTACCGAAGAAGGGCCCGGTTTGAGCCCTGGCTATTTTGCCAATATTGGCAAAACACGGCGTCGTGGTTTAGAGTTTTCCTTGGCGAAAAGTTACCAGCAATGGGATTGGTTTTTGAACTACAGCTGGGTTGAGGCGGTTTTTAGGGATCGCTTTAGCGTTAATGCGCCGCATAACCCGTTCGCTATTGCGACTGGTAGCAGCCAGCTGACGGTGACGGCGGGCAATAACATCCCCAGCATTCCTCGGCATAATCTAAAGTGGGGCGCGGACGTTAATATTAGCCAGCGTTTATCAATAGGCTTTGATGCGAGCTATAACTCAGGCCAATATTTTCGGGGCGACGAAGCGAATGTGAGCTCACAAGTTGGCGCTTACTCGGTTTTCAATCTACACGGGCGTTTTAAAATAAATAAATCGTTAGAGCTGTTTGCCAAGGTCGATAATGTATTTGATCGAGACTATGAAACCTTTGGTCTTTACGGTGAGCCGGATGAGGCGCCAGGCTTTGACGGTTTTACTGATACGCGCTTTTATGGAGCGGGTGCACCGCGGGGCGGTTGGCTTGGCGTCAAAATAACCTTATAGGGGCAACCTTTAGCGAGACACTTTAGGTAGGCTCGTGTTGGGTGTTAGTAGCCAGCAGCCAATTAAACAGGTGGTTGCTAGACTCCAGACAATAACAGCGCCGCTGGGTAAGTCAAACATAGCTGACACTAGTAGCCCGAGCGCATAGCCGGTTGCGCTAAACGAAAAGCCAACGAGTAACGCTTTCCACCCCTTTAGGCTTATTGTCGCAAGCGCTGGAATGATTAAGCTGGCAAACACCAGGTATATTCCAACCAATTGCACCGAAACGGTAACGGATATGGCGAATAAGGGGTAAAAGACAGCCGGCCTATTAAATTTGAGCCAAGCGCCAAAAACGATCAGCGACAACAGCGCCGGAAGAACTAATTGAGGCCACGTTACCCATAATATTTGCCCAACTAATAAGTCCTTTAAAGATTCACCGCCCTGTGGGTTGTTGGCTAACAGCAGAATACTTGCAGTAGCGGCCAACACGAATGTTACCCCGATGAGGGCTTCTTGCTGTTGTGGCCACTTTTTTTCCATTCGACTTAATAGCCAAGCGCCGATAAGCGCGCTGAACATGGCGATGGTTTGTGCTACCCAACCATGCGCTTCACCGGTGAGTGATGCGGCAGCTATGACCCCTAAGCCTGCAATTTGGGCGATGGCAAGGTCAATAAAAATAATGCCGCGTTTCAGTACTTCTTGGCCGAGCGGTACGTGAGTTAATAGCACCAGCAGGCCGGCTACGAAAGCCGGCGCAAGAATACTGATGTCGATGGCCTCGATATTCAAGGTGTCGTCTCAAGTAAGGCATTGATTAGGCCATCAAACCACTGAAAAATATCCTCGCCATTGGCGACGCTGCTGGAAAGCGAAATAACGGGGATATTGGTTTTTTCGGACAGCCAACGCGCGGCGCGGTCATTTTGATAATCGGTATGGATAATAAAGTCTGCCTGTGTTGCGCGCATTTTTTCTAATACTTGGCTTAGGTGCGTACTGCTTGGCGGAATGCCTGATTTAGCTTCCAATGTTGCTACTTTATCGAAATTTAACCACTGTTCAAGGTAAACCCAGGTGTCATGATGGACCACAATTTTTTTGCCTTGTAACGGTTTCGCTAGGGCTTCCCATTTTGCAATACTGCTGTCGAATCGCTGTATAAATAGGGTTAATTGATGTTGATAATGCGTCTGATAGACGGGGTCAATTTCGCGTAGCGTTTTACTTAGACCTAACGCAATTTGCTTGATCCGATAGGGGTCAAGATGAAAATGTGGATTGCCTGCTGCGTGTACATCACCCATGCTGCGGTCGAGTCTAGTCGCTTGCTCTAGCAGTTGTACGTGATCGGCTGCGCTAAAATGGCCGGGTTGACCGGGCATAATGTTGCCATTGCCCGCCTTTCTGAGCAATATGGGCAACCAGCCGATTTCTAGCTCAGCGCCGGTACAGATCAATAGCTCGGCCTGTCGAGCTTTGGCAATTAAACTGGGCCTAGCCTGAATATGATGGGGGTCTTGTTTTGCGCTGGTGGCGCTATATATGCTTAGCCTATCACCACCCAGTTGTGTGGCCAGTGCAGCCCATTCAGGTTCGCAAGCAAAGACATTGAGCGGGTCTTCAGCTTTGGCGTGTACCAGCGGTAACGACAGCAATGAAAGGCAATATAAAAAAGCAGAGATTTTTTTAGTTAACATGTCTGGCTCCTATTAGTAGCTATGGCCAGTATGGCTGCCGATAGCAAAGGTGTATTGTAGAAACAGCTGGTTATCGGTGTCGCTATACGATTTATCGTGATTCAGCTGTAAACGTATACGACTAAATTCGCTGGGTATCCATTCCAGCATCGCGCTGAGCCGTTGTGGGGTGTGGCCGTAGGTAAGTAGCCCGGCGTCTGCTAGCAAGGGCAAATTACTGCCATCATTGTCGCTGTCTAAGTGATCAAAACGCAGCGCGCTACGCCACGTGGGCAAGAATTTATATACTGCCTGGGCGTACCAGCCTAATTGTTTGCCATCAAAGTCTGCGCTGTTAGTTAAAAGATTAATCTCTCCTTCTTCTTGGCGTTCAAAGTACTCAAATTGCAATTTAAAATAACGGTTTTTTGGATTGCCGTTAGGTGCCCATTTGTAAACCCAGTCAATGCCATTAATACGGCTTTTTCCTGAAAATGCATACGAATCGGCGAGACCTTCGCTGCCGCGCTGATTAATATGGCCGGCTTGCCAGTGGTTAAGTCCTAGTTGCCAGCTGTGTTCTATACCAATGTCGTCGCCTATATTGATAAAGGCGCTCCAAGAGCCGACACCTTCGCGGTTTCCGGCGGCTGGGAAGCTATCACCATTAGCTAGCTCTAAGCCCAGCTGAAAAAAAATATCGCTGGGTACAATATAGGTAGCTTGTAGGCCGTCATTGGATAATTGATTGCCAAACAAGCCTCGATAAATGAGTGGCGCATCGGCAAAATCCCAGACGTGAGCGTGCTGAGCGTTTAAGTAACCTATGTCAGAAAAAAAGCGTCCCGCCTTTAAGGTTAAGCCATCCGATAAATTTAATGTCTGGACAAAAATTTCTTCCACACTCATTTCATCGTTATTAAAAGCCAGTGTGGCTTCGGCATAAAACCTATCATCAACATTGGATGATATAACGAGCTCAGCCTCGCCCACCGAAAAACCCGCTTGATCTAAGCCGGCCTCGTCGTTTAGCGAAAACCCAGGTAGTTGATAATCATCTGGTGAATTAGAGGAAGAAGCATAGCGACCATCTAGTACAAAGCTAATGGCGGGATTAAAGGTGTTTTGCCTAAGTGCAGGCTTGTTAGTTAGTCTGGCCTGAGGCGCGAGCGCCGCCGCTTTTTGGGCGTTTTGTAACCCTGTTTCCAGTGCAAGAATACGTTGTTCGTAGTCTTGTTTCATTGCCGTAATCTGTTGTTTCAGCAAGTCAATTTCACTGCTGGCAATCACAGGGTTAGTATTCAGTATAAAGGCCACAGAGGTAGCCGCAAATAATGCGTAACGCACCATAGTATTTCTCCTTCGCTTATAGGGGTGTACACAACACAACAGGCTACTTGCCTTTGTTGTGATAAAAAGTGGGACTAACTTAAGCGGGAGAGTGGGGGCGCTCGAGCCTGCAGCCGGTAAGCGCGGCGGCTAATATAAGCCTTGGTTGAGGCGTGTGAACGGACCTCGGTAGTGAATTTCGGCGTAATTAAACTAAAATCACTGGATATCGGTGAGTGAGCAGACTGCCCAAGCGTGAAAAATGTCTGACAGGAGTTTTGAGCCTTGTGAAAAGGGTGCTCAGCCGAGTGAGCGATTGAGATGAGTTGTGCCCAAAAAACAATAGCTGCCAACAACAATAACTTGAGTGGGCTACGGGTTTGCTTGGTGAAACGTTGAAGGGTCGTACTCATAGAGGTACTGTAACAGTTTTTTTTAAAACTAGTTAGTCTCGAGCCAAAATTTCAATGCGTCTACTTTTGTTTCATCCTGCTTTATGAATAGTTTGAAACGACGGACATCGTTTCAGCAATCGACTCGGTATTCTATGATTAAAGTATTACGACCTGATTACAGAGGTGGGGTTGTTGCTTTTTGTGAGGGCGTGAGCAGATCAAAAAAACAAAGGAAGTGCAAATGGACGGTTGGTGTCCCGTGTTTTTTCTTAGTGATTGTTTTGAATTCTCTTCTGGGGTGGTTCAGTGTAAAATGCCAAGTTCTTGGAATTGGTGCCATGGCGCTGATTTAAAATAACGACTAATCTAAAGCGACTATGAGCCAAACACCTTCTCGTCAAACCCTGGCTAACGCCATTCGTGTCCTTAGTATGGACGCCGTTCAACAAGCTAAGTCAGGCCACCCCGGTGCACCAATGGGAATGGCGGATATCGCAGAAGTGCTGTGGAATGACTTTTTGTCGCACAACCCTGCAAATCCGCATTGGGTTAACCGCGATCGTTTTGTGTTGTCTAACGGCCACGGTTCGATGTTGTTGTACTCTTTATTACATCTGTCCGGTTACGATTTGGATATTGAAGAGATTCGTAATTTCCGTCAATTACATTCTAAAACACCAGGTCACCCCGAATACGGCTATGCGCCGGGCGTAGAAACCACCACAGGCCCCTTGGGCCAAGGCATCACCAATGCAGTCGGTATGGCGTTGGCGGAAAAAGTACTGGCGGCACAATTTAATAAGCCTGAATTCCCTGTGATTGACCATTACACCTATTCTTTTATGGGAGACGGTTGCTTGATGGAAGGGATTTCGCACGAGGCCTGCTCGTATGCGGGTACCTTAGGCTTGGGCAAGTTGATTGCATTTTGGGACGATAATGGCATCTCGATTGATGGGAATGTTGAAGGTTGGTTTACCGACGATACACCTGCCCGTTTTGAGTCTTATGGCTGGCATGTGGTTCGTGATGTAGATGGCCATAATTCGGACGAGATTAAAAAAGCGATTAAACAAGCGAAAAAAGAAAGCAATAAACCAACATTAATCTGTTGTAAAACGGTGATTGGCTCGGGCGCGCCAAATAAACAAGGGACGCATCACGTACACGGTGCACCCTTAGGTGCGGAAGAAATTGCGGCAACCAGAAAAGCCTTAGGTTGGAGCGCGCCAGCGTTCGACATTCCTAGCAACATTAAAGAGGCGTGGGACGCAAACGATAAAGGCGAAGCAGCCGAAGAAAAGTGGGAGACCTTGCTGGAAGCCTACGTCGCTGAATACCCAGAATTAGCGGATGAGTTATTGCGCCGACTATCGGGTGAGCTAAGCAATGATTGGGAACAACAATCGTCGGCGTTTATCCAAGCGACACAAGAAAAGGGCGAAACCATCGCCTCACGAAAAGCTTCGTTGAACACCCTAAACGGTTTTGGCCCCTTGTTACCTGAGTTTTTAGGCGGCTCTGCCGATTTAACGGGTTCCAACTTAACCGAATGGACGGGTTGTACCGACGTAGACGGTAATAATGCTAATGGCAATTACTTGCACTACGGTGTGCGTGAGTTTGGTATGAGTGCGATTCAAAACGGTATTGCCTTACACGGCGGCTTTATTCCTTATGGAGCGACCTTTTTAACCTTCTCCGACTACGCCCGTAACGCAGTGCGTATGGCGGCGTTAATGAAGTTACGCAATATTTTTGTTTATACGCATGATTCCATTGGTTTAGGTGAAGATGGGCCAACGCATCAATCAATTGAACACGTCTCCAGTTTGCGCTTGATTCCTAATTTACACGTATGGCGCCCATGTGACGCAGTAGAGTCAGCAGTGGCTTGGAAGTGTGCGGTAGAAAGTGAAAATACCCCGTCAGCGCTTATTTTCACCCGTCAAAATGTACAGCACCAAGACAGAACAGCTGAACAAGTAGCAGCGATTGCTAAAGGTGGCTATATCCTTAAAGACTGCGATGGCGAGCCTCAGCTTATCTTGATGGGCACAGGGTCAGAAGTTGAATTGGCCACCTCGGCAGCACAAATATTGGCAGCCGATGGGATAAAGGTTCGGGTGGTATCCATGCCGTGTACGAATGTGTTTGATAAACAAGATGCAGCGTACAAAGAATCTGTTCTGCCAGCATCAGTCACGGCAAGAGCGGCGATCGAAGCTGGCTCAACGGCACTTTGGTATAAGTACGTGGGCTTGAACGGTGCGGTGATTGGTATAGATTGCTTTGGCGAATCGGCGCCTGCAGGCGTATTATTCGAGCACTTTGGCATTACCGCTGACAAGCTTGTGGATGCGGCTAAAGGTTTGCTATAAGAATCATTCATGAGTATACGAGTAGCGATTAACGGGTTTGGCCGTATTGGCCGTCATGTGCTGAGGGCCTTATACGAAGCGCAACGCAACGAGCAGCTACAAATTGTTGCGATTAACGATATTCAGCCACTCGATATATCAGCACACCTATTACAGTACGACACCACGCACGGGCGTTTTGCCTACCCAGTGAGCGTCGCTGGCGATTCACTTGTTGTTGCCGGTGATACGATCCGCTATCTGTCAGAAGCCAATCCAGTCAAACTGCCATGGACAGCCTTGAATGTTGATTTAGTGCTCGAATGTAGCGGCCAGTTTAGCCAGGCCGAGCCTGCGTTTATGCACTGCCTTGCTGGGGCGAAAAAAGTACTCATTTCTGCACCATCAGACGATAAAGTCGATGCGACGATTGTCTATGGGGTGAACCATGAGACGTTAAAGCCGGAACATAAAGTGGTGTCGAATGGCTCCTGTACAACGAATTGTTTGGCGCCGATGGCAAA
This sequence comes from Cycloclasticus sp., assembly GCA_018066825.1. Lineage (GTDB taxonomy): Bacteria > Pseudomonadota > Gammaproteobacteria > Methylococcales > Cycloclasticaceae > Cycloclasticus. The sequence continues at coordinate 4,818 of JAGPVU010000040.1, read as the reverse complement.
AATATTGCAACAGACTGTGGGTATCGACAGTGGCCTGGGTACGGTTATACACGCTTATACCAACGATCAACGATTGACCGATTCGCACCACACTGATTTACGTAGAGCGCGGGCGGCGGGCTTGTCGATTATTCCAACGCCAACACGGTCAGTAAAGGCGGTAGAACTTATTATTCCAGAACTAAAGGGTAAGCTAGACGGGCTTGCGATTCGGGTACCCACGCTCAATGTCGCCTTAGTCGACTTTACCTTTAGTGCCTCAAAAGACACCTCGGTGGAGCAAATAAATCAGGCATTAAAAGCCGCCTCCGAGGGCGAAATGAAGGATATTTTAGGTTTTAGCGACGTGCCACTGGTGTCGGTGGACTATAACCACTGCGCGGCGTCGTGTAGCGTTGATGCGTCCCAAACCATGGTGCAAAATCAACGCTTGGTTAAAGTGCAGGCCTGGTACGATAATGAGTGGGGCTTTGCTAACCGGTTGTTAGACACAGCTGCGGCAATGATGTCGTGCTAGCCCACGCTAAATATAATGAATAAACGGTTTTAGACATGACGATTACTCTTATGCAAGACTTGGATTTATCTGGTAAACGGGTATTGATTAGAGAGGACTTGAACGTACCGATAAAAGACGGTCAAGTTGTTAGTGATGCCAGAATTCGTGCGAGTTTGCCCACCCTGCAGCAAGCGCATAAAGCGGGGGCGATGGTGATGATTATGTCGCACCTTGGGCGTCCTAAAGAAGGTAAATTTAACGAGGCCTTTAGTTTAAAGCCCGTGGCCGAGCACTTATCAAGCTTACTGGGTTTACCCGTCCGCTTAGAAAAACAGTGGATTGACGGCGTAGTTGGTAAAGCGGGTGATATCGTTTTGTGCGAAAACGTGCGTTTTAACCACGGTGAAAAAGCAGACGACGAGGTGCTATCAAAAAAGATGGCGGCGCTGTGTGATGTGTTTGTAATGGATGCCTTTGGTACTGCGCATCGCGCGCATGCCTCTACCCATGGGGTGGCAAAATTTGCACCAATTGCTTGTGCAGGACCGCTGTTATCCGCAGAGTTAGACGCATTAGCAAAGGCTTTGTATGAGCCAGCTCATCCGATGTTGGCCATTGTGGGCGGAGCAAAAGTATCGACTAAGCTGACGGTGCTAGATGCGATGTTAGACAAGGTTGATCAGTTGATTGTAGGCGGGGGTATTGCCAACACCTTTATCGCCGCTCAAGGGCACGCTGTTGGGAAGTCATTGTACGAGCCGGATTTGATCGAGGTGGCTAAAGCATTAATGGCAAAAGCAGAAAAAAAGGGTACGCGTATTCCGGTGCCGGTAGATGTGGTCTGTGCGAAAGCTTTTTCAGAGACTGCACAGGCAAGCATTAAGCTGGTGACTGAGGTAGAGGACGATGACCTTATTTTAGACGTAGGGCCGCAAACGGCCCAGCAGTACGCAGCGTTGGTTAAAGCCGCAGGTACTATTGTATGGAATGGCCCCTTAGGCGTGTTTGAATTTGACCAGTTCGGCGAGGGAACAAAAGTCCTGTCGCAGGCGATTGCAGAAAGTAATGGTTTTTCTATTGCCGGTGGTGGCGATACGCTGGCCGCTGTCGATAAATATAAGATTGCCGACAAGGTGTCATATATTTCCACGGGCGGCGGTGCATTTTTAGAGTTTCTTGAAGGTAAGTCCTTGCCAGCAGTCAGCGTCTTGCAACAGCCTTCGGTCTAGCCAAGACATCTTTTTAGCGTCTAGGTGCTTGCACCTTGCCGTCGTTAAATGGCTACTCGTCATAAAGTTTATTGTTGAGCTGTCCTTAAGTTATCCCCCCCTTTGCCGATAACAAACTTACGTAACAATAAAGAACACGAGCGCATAGGATAGCGCGCATATAAGCCATGAAAAAATCGACACGTGTATTACATTACTTTTTTTTAATTGCTCTGTTGGCGCCTAGTTTGGCGCAAGCAGCATTGTTCAATAAAACGGATAAAACGCTAGAAGTTCGCGTATTAGTCGATGTTTCTGAGCGGATGAGAGTCAGCGATCCAGACAATCATCGGCTGTCAGCACTAAAATTATTCATTAAGCTACTGCCGAATAACGCGCAAGCGGGTATTTGGATGTTTGATGGTGAAACAATTCAAATTATGAAGCCCTCAAAATCGGGCATTTCATGGAAGGCTCAGGCGTTAAAAAACATCACTGCTATTCACTCGAATGGAAAAAGGGCAGACCTAGAGCGTGCAATCGCGGTCGCCACGTTAGAGTGGGTAGAGAGAGACAAATGGGCTAGTCGGCATTTGGTTTTATTGACCGATGGCAAGATTACCTCGGGCGGCACAAAAAGAAAAAATCAAGATTCGAAAGAGCGGGTGCTAAACCATCAAGTGGAAAATTTAAAGGCCGCTGATGTGAGCGTGCACACAATTGCTTTTTCAGAAGATGCAGATAAAGAATTTTTAGATGCGATCGCCAGTCGCACGATAGGTTGGTTTGATGTGGCCAAAACAGCGGATCAATTAGAACGAGCGATGCTAAGAGTTAATAAGCGCTTGGTTGAAAAAAACAGTATTCCCTTGGTTGCCAATAAATTTATTGTTGATGATGCGGTTAGAGAATTTACTGCGGTGGTGTTTAGAAAAAAGGGTTTTGGTAGTACTCAATTAGATGACCCTGAAGGCTTAGATTTTGGCCGTGGCAGTAAGCGTTATGGTGTAACTTGGCATAATGAGAAAAAATTTGACATCGTTACTGTTACAGATCCAATGGAGGGTGAATGGCGCTTAATCGCGGCGGCTGATCCCGATAACGAAGTGTTTATTACAACAAATTTACAAATGGCGGTTGATGAAATGCCAAAAGAAATTTACGCGGGACTAAACACGCGCGTGAAAATGCTGTTGACTAGTAAGACCCAGTTACTGACGAACAGTAATTTTTTAAACACGATCAAAGCGTCTGTCGAGATAAAAAATAAACGTGGCGATATAGAGATCATTGATATGCAACAAGACATGATCAATAGCGGCTATTTTTTTGCGGACATAGGCAAAGAGCTAAAGGTCGGGCCTTATGAGATGGTGGTAAAAGCCGTTGGCAACACGGTGGAAAGAATTGAAGCCTTGTCCTTTCATGTATTGAAAAAACCGAAGGTCAAACGGGTAGAAGTGAAGCCTATTTTTAAGCAAGTGCTCGCTGATGCGGGTATTGTGTTACCGAAATCGGGGCTGACGGAGGATCAAGTTTTTGCATGCCCTGATTTATCTAAGCTATTGATGGGCGCAGAAGGCTGCCCTGTGGTGGGAAACCAAGCGATAGAAGAAGAGGCCGAAGAAGGATCAAGTTGGCTCATCACCTCGATGATAGTATTGCTGATTAATCTGTTGCTAGGAGCAGGTGGATTCTTTGGTTTTAAATGGTACAAAAAGAAGTCCATAGCTGAGGATGAAGCGTTGGTTAATAAATTATCCGTATGAGTGACGATATGTTGATTTGGTTATTGGTGGTAGAGGTTGTTTTATTGGTCGCAGCAGGCTTATTTGTTGTCTATTATTTGGGCGGACGCCAAAAAAAAGAAGCGCATAATGCGATTAAAAGCCTAACTAAAAAAATCAAAAAAAATAGCGAAGAGCGTAAAGGCACGGTGGCAGATGATGTTGCTTTTTCTGCGATGGATGAGGAACAAAAAAAAGAGCTTCTTGTAGAAATACAACAAACAGAATCCAAATTATACCAACATGTGGCCAAGCTGTTTTTACAAAAGGATGTCTCCGACTTGGCGTTGCTAGACGCCCACGTAAATGAAATATCTGTGCCGTATTTGAAAGCAATTAAAAGTGCTGCCGTGCACTCTGAGGCTCAAAATAGTAATGCGCTTGAAGTCTCCGAGTTAAATAGCCAGCTATCAACAGTGCTTGATGAAAAAGAGAGACTGTCACAGCAACTAGGCGCTGCGTTAAAAACCTTGGACGAGGTGTCAAACGAGTACGCGAATATGTTTGATGGGAGTAAAGATAAGGACGAGTTAATTAAAAGTAAGGCGAGGATGTTGGGCTATTATGAGCGGGGTGTAGCGGATGACCTAGACGTTGCATCAAATAAAAAAACAAGTTCACCGTTTGGACAGATGGAGGATTTTTAAATGGGTGATGGTCTGCAAATTATTTTGGTCGAAGTCTTGCTCGTGTTAATAGCAGGTAACGTTTTCTTTTTTCTTAAAGCGCGACGGAAAAAGAAGGCGATGAGGAATAATTTATCTGCACTGCTTAAAAAAGTGTCAAACGAAGAGGCCGTTCGTAAAGAGTTATTATTAGGTCAGCTGAAAGCACTAGGTCAATCGGACGAACAATCAGAGCAAGGTGCTATTGATCTGATAGAGGCAGAGAAATTCTGTTTGAAGAAGCTTGTAGAGTTTCAGTTAGCTCAACAAGTGCATGAGGTGGCGATATTTAATGAGGTAATACATGATTTAGGCGTGGTTTATATGGGCTCTCTTGAACGCCATGACGCCACAGTAACGCAAGAATCGAAAGCAGGTGATACAACGACAGAGGAGCCTAAACAAGCGGCTGACGTGGCTGAGGAAAACTCCCCGATTGATGATGACGATATTGAAGTGATCCTAGATTCAGATCAAGCGCCCGCAGCAGACGACGAGCAAGATCAGAAGTTGGACGATGAGATAGACGTGTCACTAGATATTAATGACCTTGATGAGGTGGTGGACTTAGAATCAACACCAGAACCAACCCCAGAACCAACCCCAGAACCAACCCCAGAACCAACCCCAGAACCAACCCCAGAACCAACCCCAGAACC
>JAGPVU010000039.1 GCA_018066825.1 Cycloclasticus sp. | reverse complement strand
CAGCCTATCGCCGCGCGCGCAGGGTAATAAACTCGGTATTTTGACCGTTTCGGGTGGCGCAGGGGTGTTAATGGCCGATGCAGCGGAAACACAAGATTTAGACGTGCCCGCTATGCCTAAACAGGCGCAAGCTAAATTGGTTGAGCGTAATCCTTTATGCGCACCACGCAATCCCGTCGATATTACAGCCAATGCATTGAATGATTTCACCTTAGTTGGTGAGAGCTTGGACGCCATGTGCAATGAGGGTGGATACGATTTACTGGTTGCATTTTTTACTTCCTTAATTGCCTCGCCGGTGCATGGTGAAAAATTACTGGCCACCCTCAGTGAGGGCATTAAAGGCCAAGGCAAGCCCTTTGCTTTAATTGGCCAAGGGCCGGATGACGTATTAAAAAAATATGAAGCGGCCGGTATTATGGTATTTGAAGACCCTTCGCGAGCAGTTGCGGCCTTAGCGGCCTTAGCGCGTTTTAATATCGCTTTTCAACAAACAGATAGTGAGATTGGTGAATTACCTGATATCGGCACAATTAACCTGCCGAAAGAAAAAATTGGCGAAGCAGATGCTAAGCAATACATGACCCGGACGGGCATATCGGTACCGTCAGAGGAGTTGGTTAAGCAGCCCTCAGACGCTGTTAAAGCGGCGAGTCGTGTCGGTTTTCCTGTGGTGATGAAAATCGTATCGCCAGATATCGCACATAAATCAGAAGCGGGCGGTGTGGCGCTCAATCTCGCCAATGAAGATGAAGTTCAGGCTGCTGCTGATTTAATGTTAAAAACGGTGGCTCAAAGAGAGCCTACAGCACGCATTGATGGCCTGTTAATCAGCCCGATGATAGGTAACGGGGTGGACTTGATTGTCGGCAGTCAATGCGATCCCATTATGGGGCCTATTATTATGGTTGGGCTGGGTGGTATCTACACTGAAATACTTAAAGACGTTAAAGTAGCTTTAGCACCAGTCACCGCAAAACAGGCTTTAGCAATGCTACAATCGTTACGCGGTTCAGCCTTGCTAGCAGGCGTACGCGGCCAAGCAGCCGTTGATGTTAATGCGGTTGCCGATGCAGTCAGCCGTTTATCTGTATTAGCGGTACAAAACGCTAACACGATAGAAAGCATCGAAATAAACCCATTAAGGGCCATGGAAAAAGGCGCGCTAGCGTTAGACGCCTTAATTATTGCAAAACAAACAGCGTAAATACGATACGCTGTTGTGCCAATTGATATAAACATAGACTTAGGAGAATGTTAGCTATGCAACACACCGAATACACAACCCCCGCACTCTATATAGACGGCGAATGGATTACACAATCCGACCGCTATGGTGACGTTTTAAACCCAGCCACAGATGAAGTGTTGGCTAAATTCCCCTTTGCTAGCAATGAACAAATAGACCGTGCATTAGCAGCAGCCCAAGCAGGCTTTGAGGTGTGGAAAAAGACCAGCTACGACGAACGCATTACCATTATGAATGCCGCCGCAGCTATTATCCGTCAAAATGCTGAACATACCGCACGTTGTATGACCATGGAACACGGTAAACCGTTAGCCGACTCACGCGGTGAAGTTGAAAACTGTGCAACACTATTGGAATGGTCAGCAAAAGCAGCGGCGGATTATGCAGATAGGCCGTTAAATGATATGCCTGGCTTTGCAGCAAGAACCGTACGTAAAGAACCGATTGGCCCAGTGGCTGCGTTCCCTGCGTGGAATTTCCCCGCTTCTTTAGCCACCCGTAAAATGGCATCGGCTATTGCCGTCGGTTGTTCCATTATCGTTAAACCGGCAAAAGAAACGCCCGTATCGTTTATGGCAGTGGTTCAAGCCTTGCACGAGGCAGGTTTGCCTAAAGGCGTGGTCAATATGCTAATGGGTGACTCAGCTGAAATCAGCAAACGCTTAATCGAATCCCCCATCATTAAAAAAATCTCATTTACCGGCTCCACACCGGTTGGTCAACAACTCGCTGCACTAGCAGGGCAACACGCCAAGCCTTGCGTAATGGAATTAGGGGGGCATGCACCCGTGGTGGTTTTTGATGATGCTAATATCGAAAAAGCAGTGGCCTTATCGGCTACGACGAAAAGCCGTAACACAGGACAAGTCTGTATTTCACCGACGCGCTTCTTTATTCAAGAGGGTGTGTATGATGAATTTGTTAAAGGTTTCACTGATACCTTTGCAGCCATCCGTGTTGGCAATGGCTTAGATGATGGCATCCAAATGGGACCGTTAGCGAACCCACGTCGGATCGGTGAAATTGATGCCTTAGTCAAAGACGCCGTTTCAAAAGGCGCCCGCTTGTTAACCGGTGGGCAGCGATTGGACCGTGCCGGTAATTTTTATGCGGCGACAGTGCTGGCTGATGTGCCTGATAACGCACGAGTCATGCAAGAAGAACCGTTTGGGCCAATTGCTATTTTAAATCGCTTTAACACCTATGATGATGCCATTAAGCAAGCGAATAATACCGATTTTGCCCTCGCGTCATACGCCTTTACCGGCTCACAGAAAACGGCTGATAAATTAGCGGATGATTTGGACTCCGGAAAAGTAGGTATCAATGGTTTCCCCGTGGTCTTTTTAGACTCACCATTAGGTGGTCGTCGCCAATCGGGTTACGGTAGTGAAGGCGGATACGAAGGCTTAGATGCGTACCGAATCGTTAAATTCGTCAGTCAAAGTGACTTTTAAAAAGTGACGTCTAATAGGAGAAATAAATGAAATGCCAATCGTTAAATGAATTTGGTGGCGCGTTAGTCGCTGAAGATCGCCCGGACTTATTCGTATCAGGTACCGAAGTAGTATTACGCGTAACCGCCAATGGCGTGTGTCACAGTGATCTACATATCCAAGAAGGCTGCTATAACTTGGGTGGTGGTCAAAAATTAAGTTTTGCCGAACGTGGCATGAAGTTACCGCTAGTAATGGGCCATGAGCCTGTTGGTATGGTTGTAACAGCAGGTGCCGATGCAGGTGAATTAGATACAACTAAAAACTATGTTGTTTATCCATGGCAAGGCTGTGGTGATTGCCATCAATGTAAAGATGGCCGTGAAAACTACTGCGTTGCGCCACGATACGTGGGTATGCACATTGATGGCGGTTATGCCGATCATTTAAAAATTCCGCACCCGCGTTACTTATTTGATATTGGTAGCATGGCACCAGAAATTGCCGCACCGTTAGCTTGTTCAGGTTTAACCACTTATTCAGCATTAAAAAAAGTAGAAGACACGCTTAAAAAAGCCCCCGTCGTGATTATCGGCGTTGGTGGTTTAGGTTTAATGGCTGTTGGTCTGGTTAAAGCCATGGGTGGCTTGCCCCCCGTCGTTGTTGATCTTGACCCAGTTAAACGCGAAGCCGCGCTTAAAGCCGGTGCACAAGCAGCGATTGATGGCGCAGCACCCGATGCTGTTGCACAAGTACAAAAAGCTGTTGGCGGAACAGGTGTATTAGCCACGATTGATTTAGTTGGTGCAGAAAGCACTGCCTCTCTAGCGTTTGACTCTATCGCCAAAGGCGGCAAAATGGTGATTGTCGGCTTATTTGGTGGTTCAGCGCCATGGGCCCTACCATTTATACCGGTTAAAGCAGTTACCATTATGGGTAGTTACGTAGGTAGCCTCGCTGAATTTGCCGAATTAATGGATTTAGCGCACAAAGGCTTAGTACCGGCGTTACCAACAAAAACCTACCCGCTTGATTCAGCAAACGATATTCTGCATCAATTAGAACAAGGTAAGGTAGTAGGGCGCGCAGTTTTAACCCCGTAATAGCTAAGTACTAATAATCAAGGATCAATGGGCTTTGCTCGTTGGTCCTTTTTTACATTAGGGCAGGGCTAGGATCATTATCTGCGCGATAACTTAAAGACGGTTAGCCGAATTTTAGTGAGCTAATAAACGGCCAAAACCACACAATAATACCGCTTATTGCCAAAAGCCAGATAACAATAATGACAACAGCCGCCCCACGATTGCTAGGTAATTCAGACATCTGTTTAACCGCCAAAGCCTGACATTCCAGCCATACCGTTTGAGGTATAAGCCGAATACAAAGCCAAATCCCTAACGGCAACAAAATAAGGTCATCCAGGTAACCTATCAACGGAATAAAATCGGGTATTAAATCTATCGGGCTTAAAGCATAGGCAACCACCAAACCAATAATTAGTTTTGCAAGTAGCGGAGTCCTTGGGTTTCGAGCTGCTAAATAAAGAGCATAGGTGTTTGTTTTTAAGTTGGTTGCCCATTTTTTCCATGTTTTGATTTTCATGCGCGCTTTCTTTAGCAGTTAACGTTAATAAGACAAACACGTTTTTTGTGCGATAAGTCGTGATCGTCTTGTTAGAAAAAGATAGCACCCAACAATACGGCGAGTATAACTATTTTTATTTACTGTCTATTAAAAAGGAGGGCATGTAAATGGTTAGCATTTATTGCCTTGATGGGCGAAAGTAATATGCGATGCAGGAGCGGCAGCTTTACCATTACTTTTTATGTTTACCCTTACACGTCGAGCCTTCGACTCATACGATTTATATAAGACGCGCGCGCTGGATAGGTTTGTTAGCGGATAGGGATAAGAATAAGAATAAGAATAAGAATAAGAATAGGGTGAAGTCGAGCCACAAGCGGCTACAGGTATAGCAATGATTTTTAGGCTTTATCTCCATGCCAATAATCCCCTTCCATGTGTTATTAGCTGAGCTTACAACTAAATACTACTGTGTGAAAGTCTTTAATGTCTGCTTTATGCTTGGGCTGCTGTATGGATCCCATTACGTACTGTTTGTATTACTTGCGTTGCGATAAGGGGCTAATCAGCTTTTTAATACTCTGGCCACAAGACGCGACCGGCTTTAATTTCACCATAAAACCAATCATGGAAACCACGAGCAAGCAGCCATTCAACGCGATCACCGCGCCAAAAAAGCTTGGTACGCTCTATCTCATCGTTTGTCTTTAGTGTTTTCATAAAGTTTGTCGTGCGTTGGGCATCGTCAAGACAAGTCTTATGTTCACGCATCGCAATAAACCATGCGTGCAAACGTGGGTATTTACTAGCGTCAAGCGTTAGACCCATTGAGCGCAACGCAGTTAAGTGTGGCCATAGCGCAAATTCAGCAACCGTCAGGTGGCCGAACGGCAATGGCGTATCAAAATCACCAAGCATGGCCTCAATTCGGGCAAAAATAGCGTCGAGATCACGTTGTCCACATTCCTTAAGGCCGGGTGGTTCCTTGTCTTCGCGAATCGCCCAGGTCCAGATTGAACAATTCAGAATAATTGCATCGATAGCGGTATCAGCCATCCGCTCTAGTGCACGCGCTACCACGCAAGCATTCAAGCCTTTTGGGTAGATAGGTCGAGCGGGGTACTTATGTTCGAGAAAGGCAAGAATTTCACTTGAATTGACCACGCAAATATCGTCATCAAGCAATGCCGGCACCTCGGCACGGGGATTTACCTTAAGCAAACGCTCGCGATTATGCCGGCTTAAGCCCTCAATCGATTCAAAGTCCAAGCCCTTATATTCCAGAGCCATGGCCACCTTACGCGCAAAAGGCGAAAAACCGTTTGTAAACAAGGTAATCAAATATTTATCCTTTGTTAAAAAGATGAGAAATAAATACTAATAAACATGAGTGTACCGTATTAACCCTGCATGTATCATTGAGTAGGTGTTTTTACTCTGACCCCAATTACTATTAATTAATGAAATTGATTTATCAATATTTGCACTCATCGATTAGATGCTCCTATTTTGTATAAGGCTTTGCTCAGTGGCGTATAAAATGTCCACTGGAGCTATTTGTTATGTGCTTTTAATTTTCCACTGAATTATGAGTGTGCACTATCCGCCATAAGCGGTCTGTCAGATTATCTATAAAAATCAGTTTTGATGCCCTTGAGCAACTTGCCGAGTATGTCAGCGCCGGTGATAATCCTGGGCTGGTCATCCCAGATCAGCACGGCGTCGTACTCAATCGCGCCGTCCTCATGGCCAATGCTACCGGGAAGTGATTTCAAGTAACTGATGACTTCACCGATGGTTTTGCTGGTGTCTCGGATAACCAAAGGCCGGCGGCAGAAGCTGTAAATGTCGAAGGGCTTATCAACGTCCATCAGCGCTGCACGCAGTGAGCCATCTGCATCCAGCAACAGGTGCGGCTCACCATCGTCATCGGCGAGCACCACCCAACGTTGTCCGCTGGCGTTCACTTTTTTAAGGAACGGGTCATCAACTGTGCGCTCGATTTCGGGGATCAGCGGCAGGTCGACCTTGATCGGCAAGCGGATGATCGAGACGGCATCAACAAACTCGCCCTCCTCAGTCACCTTGATGCCATCGATAGAGAGGAAGTTCATCGCGCCACGGCCCTCAAGCTGGTCGAGTTCGGCTTCTTCGGCTTCCATGTGTGCATGGATCATGCTCATTAAATCCTTCTCCCTCAGGTAGTCGATGCCTTCCTTGCCGAGCCAGGCATCCAGTACGATGGCGCAGGGTTTGGCAACCGGATACAACACCATCTGATAGAAACGCAGCACGGGTGACAGAAAGGAAGCCATGCGCAATGCATTGCGTGAGAAATAGGCCTGCGGCAGGATCTCGCCGAAGATGGTGATAAACACAGTCGAGAACATGAAGGCCAGCACACCTGCCATTACCGAATCGGACAGCAGTGTCAGCAACACGTTGATACTCACGTTGCCCCAGAGGATGGTAGTCAGCAGGAAGTTCGAATCATGACGCATCGCCAGCACTTTGCTGGCGGACTTGTTGCCGTGTTTTGTTTCCAGTTCCAGCTGCAATCGGCTGAGAGAGAAGAAGGCCAAGTTTAGACCGGAGAACATAGCCGATTGTAATATACAGAAACAGATACCAATCCACAGCAAGGTATCGACGTTTATAGTTTCCAGGGTGTCGTTTAAATTTTCCAGCATTGTAAAATCCGAGCAGATGATATGAAAAGCGCCAACAGTATACCCCGCGTAATTTTTCGCAGGTAATTAAATCGCCCGTTTTATTGGGTGAAACTCACCTTCTCACGATTATATTATTCTCCTCAAACATGGTTCCTGCTTAATAACCGAAGCGGGGTTCTGAGTCTTAAGAAAATCACACCATGGCAGTCCGTTATGGGTCGAGAACGCTCTGCCAGGGTTTAAGCCTGAAATTGTACTCTTTTGTAGTAACAACTTAGTCTGTAAGTAATGTCGACATGTGCATTTTGTTTTTTACACATAACGTTTGAAATAACGCGACGCGTTTTTTGCGGTCGCCGTTAATTGACTTGATAGGCCACCTTTGTTGTCTGAATATAATCATCTAGCGTTAACCACCGAATGCAGTAAAACTTAAGCCGATATAAACGCCGTAGGCAGCCAAGAGTATTCCACCTTCCAATCGACTTAGACGACGCCCTGTATACAAAAAAAGAAATAGTAATAGCGAGGATACAAGCATGACCCATTGGTCGAATTGCAGAATTCTTACGTGAACTGGAAGCGGTTGAAGCAAAGCAGAAACTCCTAAGATTCCCAACAAATTAAATATATTGCTACCAAGTATGTTTCCAACAGCCACATCTGCGTGCCGACGTAGTGCTGCAATTACAGAAATTGAAAGCTCAGGGAGAGATGTACCAACAGCTATCAATGTCAAGCCGATGACAGCCTCAGATACACCTAAGCTCTCAGCAATCCCAACAGCACCAATAAGCAGAACCTGTGATCCTGAAATTAACAATAGTAGACCAATGATCACTGCCGTTATCGTCCAACCTACAGACTTCGGTAAAGCGGTAAGTTCTTCAGCTTCGGCTTTGTTAAGCTCCGCAGCAGGTGCGTGGATGCGTTCACTCCAATAAGCCCATACCAAGTAAGCTACTAAGGCAATCAATAAAATCACGCCATCCGCACGCCCCAGTGCGCTTCCGCCTACTAAAACCAAAAACAATATACTAGCCGCTACTACACTGACAGCATCCCGGCGTAATGCCAAAGGCTTGATTGTCAGCGGCGCGATCAAAGCACATATCCCTAGGATTAGCAAAACATTGCCGATATTGCTACCCACTACGTTGCCAATCGCAATATCCGGTTGTTGATTTAATGCAGCATTTACAGAAACCACCAATTCTGGTGCTGATGTGCCGAAACCTACGATAACGAGACCGCTTAGTAATGGCGATACACCGAGACGCTGGGAGGCAGCTAACGAACCTCGGATCAACGCTTCGCCACCAATGGTAAGTAAGCCCACGCCCAGTAATAAAAATAGTAAATTCATCATGATTCACCGTCTCCTGGCATAGCGTTTAATGAGCTTACAGAGAACACCCACGCTACTTGGAGGGCCTAACTTGTTATTACACCCACAGGGCGTAAGTTTCGCTCAAACAAAGATACTGTTTGGCTCAACTTTAACAGCAATCATAATGCCCTTTAATTCTTATACATACCCTAAAAGAAAAACGGGCACTTGTAGCTGTGACAATAATTCCTGTTAATACGATAATAAAGACCAAACAGGGAATTATTTTTATCTTTCAATCCAAGTCTAACCCAAAGCTTCGGCTTGCACCACAAACCGCTTATTGGCAAAACAAAGCATCAGCCGTTTGATTTTTTCTTTGCATTGCTAATACCGAAAGGTATAAGCCTCATTAAGCGGTTCAATAACTAATCGCCAAGTGAGGCTAAACCTTTTTTACAAAAATAGATTTCAACTTCATCGGGCCAATGCCGCTTATTTTGCAGTCGATATCGTGATCACCTTCAACCAGTCGAATGTTTTTTACTTTGGTACCCACTTTAACAACCGTGGATGTGCCTTTTACTTTGAGGTCTTTGATAACGGTAATGGTATCGCCATCGTGTAATGGGTTGCCGTTGGCATCGTTTACGGTTAGCGTGTCGTCATCAGCCGTACTGTCTGCAGACCATTCATGCGCGCACTCGGGGCAAATGAGTAGGCTACCATCTTCGTAGGTGTATTCAGATTCACATTTGGGGCAGTTAGGTAGTTTGCTCATGGTATTCCTTTGGTTAAGTCGCTGTTTAGTCGTCTATGCGACTGCGTAATTGTTTTAATGTGCCGCGCTTGGCTTTGCTGTCCATGCGTTTGTTTTTAGCATTTTTACTCGGCTTTGTGGGCCGCCTAACGGTTCGGCTAACGGTAACGCGATTGATTATGTCATGTAAGCGATTAAGGGCATCGGTTTTGTTTTTATCTTGCGTGCGGTACTGCTGCGCTTTAATAATGATGATGCCATCTTTGTTAATGCGCCGATCACTTAACGTTAATAAGCGTTGTTTGTACAGCTCGGGCAGGGTGGAGGCGTTAATATCAAAGCGTAAATGAATGGCGGACGAGACCTTATTAACATTTTGCCCACCGGCACCTTGGGCGCGAATGGCACTTATTTGAATCTCGTCTTCTGGAATATTGAGGGCGGTGGTCATAGCGTGGATTAAGGTGACTCGGTTGTTTCTAATTGCTTGAGGAAGATGGGTTTGCTTAACACTAAGAAATACGCGGTGGATAAAACCGAGGAGGCAAAAATCATACACATCACCATAATTTGATAACGCACGGCAATCAGCGGTGATACGCCCGATAAGATTTGCCCAGTCATCATGCCGGGAAGGGACACCAGCCCCACTGCAAATAACGAGTTGATAATAGGAATAAGCGCGGCTTGCATGGCAATATGCCGGGCTTTAAGGTAATCGACATTGCGTTCTATTTCAGCATTTAGGCGTTCTGCGGTTAGGCTGATGCTGTTCATCGAATTGGCAAAGACCATACCGGCGAGAGGAATGATAAATTGCGGCAAGTACCATGGGTCAAGTTGTAATACGCCTAACACGATAACGGCCAGGGTAAGCCCGCCACCAACAACAATAGAGGCCAAGGCGTACTTGTATAAACGGTAGCGCGCAGACGGTACAACACCCAGCGCGATCCAGCTGGAGGCAAGCACCATAATAAATAGCACGCCGATCACGATAAGCGAGCTATCGGCGTTAAAAATAGAGTGCAGGCAATATCCCATCAGCATGAGTTGCAGCACCATTCTTACTAAGGCGTAAAGGGCTTGCCCACTATTCAACGACCACCGATATAAAACAAAAACAGCCAACAAAACGGGAATAAAGATCGTTGCTAAATTGGCTAAGGGTATGGTTTGAATAGAGGTATCCATAATCTACCCCGCAAGTTTTAGCTGCTTTGTTTTTGCCGTTTTTCTGCGTGGCGTTTATTCAGCGCACTTTGTTTTTGGGTAAACGTTAGCAGCGCTTTTTCGGCCCATTTTGTAGCCTCTGCTTCTGTTTTAAAACCGGCTTGGGTTTTTGACACAATGGTTTTTTTAGCGCTGGCGCGACGAACGATGTCGGCATTCCATGTGTCTTTATTTTGGGTAATAAGAACGGTGTATTTTTTGCTTTGTTGGGTCATAAGGATCAGGTGTCTGTGGTGAAGGGGTTTATTTAACTAAGCGGATGCCATCTTTTTCAATGCTGATAAGGCGTTCTTTATACAGGCCGCCGATGGCTTTTTTGAACGAGCCTTTACTCATACCAAAGGTGTCGGCAATAATCTCTGGGCTGGACTTATCGTGTACCGGTGAAAAGCCTTGCTGTTTTTCTAGGTGATTAAGAATGATTTTTGCGTATTTGTCGCGTGTTTCTTTACCGCCTTGCAGGCTAAGATCTATTTTTCCGTCCTCGCGAACGCGTTTGATAAAGCCTTTTTTGGATTGGCCAAAGCTGAGCTTTTGAAACACGTCATTTTTATACAGCACGCCCCAATGGCTGTTATTAATAATGGCCTTAAAGCCTAACTCGGTACTATTGGCGATGAGTAGGTTAACTTGTTGCTGCGGGGTAAAGTTATGGGGCGCATCATCGTCTATAAATTTATCAATTTTAGAGGACGCAACGATGCGGCCATCGTGTTTATCGAGGTATAAATACACCAAATAAGATTGATCT
>JAGPVU010000010.1 GCA_018066825.1 Cycloclasticus sp. | reverse complement strand
TCTAGCTCTATGATGCCGACCTTGTTAATTGGTGATTTCATCCTAGTTAACAAATTTACCTATGGTGTGCGTTTACCGGTAATTAACACCAAAGTGATCGATTTAGCACAGCCAGAACGGGGAGACGTAATGGTTTTTCGTTATCCACAAGACCCTTCTTTGGATTATATTAAACGCGTGGTTGGTTTGCCTGGTGATAAGGTGGGGTATTACGATAAAGTGTTATACATCAATGGTGAGGCCATTGAGCAAAAGGACATGGGCTTATATGAAGGGCTTGGGCAAGGTAAAAGTATGACTAATGCCCTGTTAAAGCGTGAACAGTTACCCTCGCAACAACACGATATTTTACTTATGACTGAAAGGCCATCCATCGAAGGCGAAATCATCGTTCCAACAGGGCATTATTTTATGATGGGTGATAATCGTGATAACAGCAACGACAGTCGTTACTGGGGAACGGTGCCTGAAGAAAATATCGTTGGCAAGGCGTTTATGATTTGGATGAATTGGGATTCGAGTAATGGCGGTATTGATTTGAAACGATTAGGCTCTACAATAAATTAATTTTAAACAGGTACTTACAGGAGAAGGCGTATGCAGGGTCAGCAACAAAAGGGATTTACATTTATCGGTTTAGTCATCGTTTTAGCCATTATTGGGGTAATAACGCTCACCGTACTCAAGATTTTTCCAGTTTACATGGAACATTTGGCGGTAAAAACGGCGATGGAAGCAATTGAAACGGATCCTGAGTTAAAAAATATGTCGCCAGGTGAAATAAGACGCCTGTTCGAGAAAAAACTAGACGTGAATCAGGTCACTAGCGTGAATGCAAAAAACGCTAAGATCGGTAGAGGCATAGGTGAAATCACCTTTAAAATTGAATATGAGGTCCGCAAGGATTATATCGGTAATGTCGACTTGATTTTATCGTTCAGTGATCAATTTGAAGTGCCTCTTTAACCCCATAAACTTACATAAATCGAGACGGTTTTGAACCCTGACTTAAACAGATTACAGAAAAAAATTAATGCCGACTTTAAGGACCTCAGTTTATTAGAGCAAGCGTTAACCCATCGAAGCATCGGTCAAAACAACAATGAACGGCTAGAGTTCTTAGGTGATGCGATTCTTGGTTTTGTTATTGCGGACGAAATATACCAAAAATTTCCAGAGGCAGACGAAGGCATCATGAGTCGGCTTAGGGCGAAATTAGTTAACAGGGAGTCGCTCGCGGCAGTTGCACTTGAGTTAGACTTAAGCGATGAACTGATCCTGGGCCAAGGTGAGATGAAAAGTGGTGGCAAGCACCGGGCTTCGATTTTGTCCGACGCGGTTGAGGCGATCATCGGGGCTTTGTATAAAGACAAGGGCTTACAGGCTGCTAAACAATGGATTTTGTCGATATTCGACGTTAAGTTGGCGGCCTTGTCACTGAATATGGCACTTAAAGACCCTAAAACACGACTACAAGAACACTTACAGGCGGCGGGGAGCAATATTCCCTTGTATACCGTGTTATCAACTACGGGTGCGGATCACAACCAACTATTTAAAGTAGAGTGTGCGGTCGAAGGTGTCGATACGGTGGTCAGTTCAACCGCTGCGACGCGGAAAAAAGCCGAGCAAAAAGCGGCATCTAAAATATTAGAGATATTATTAAATGAATAAAACACCATTTAAAGTAGGTTTTGTCGCCTTGATTGGTGCACCCAATGCGGGTAAATCGACCTTATTGAACCATTTATTGGGGCAAAAAATCAGTATTACCTCTAGGCGTCCACAGACTACGCGTCACCGCATTTTAGGGATCAAGACGACCGATACGTCGCAAGTTGTCTATGTCGATACACCCGGTATGCATTTGGGTGGAAAAAAAGCCTTGAATAAATACCTAAATAAAACAGCGGACGCGAGCATGTTAGGCGTCGATGTTATCGTTTGGGTTAAAGATGATATGAAGTGGGATGATAATGACCGTTCCATCATCGAGAAATTAAAACAAGCGGGTACACCTGTGGTATTGGCGATTAATAAAATCGATAAAATTAATAACAAACAAAGCCTGCTGCCCTTTATTCAAAAGATCAGCTTAGAGCACGCGTTTAAATCAATTATTCCCATCTCTGCATTAACAGGTAAACAGCTCGATGAATTTGAAGGCCTGTTACTGGATTTATTACCCGAGGGTGATTTAATGTTTCCAGAAGACCAGATTACAGATAGCTCAGAACGTTTTATGACCACTGAGATTATTAGGGAAAAATTAATCAGACGTTTAGGCCAAGAGATCCCTCACTCAGTGACCATTAGTATCGACCAGTTCAGTGTTGAAGAAAAAATAACACGAATTTATGCCGTTATTTGGGTGGAACGTGAAGGCCAAAAAAATATTGTTATTGGAGATAAAGGTGCGGGTCTCAAAGAAATTGGTTCGCAAGCGCGGGTGGATTTAGAGCGGATGCTGGATACCAAGGTTTACCTCAATTTATGGGTGAAGGTTAAAAAGAACTGGTCCGATAGCGAGCGTGATCTTGGCAGCTTGGGTTACCGTGGGACCGAATAAGTCCATATCCTAACGGTTAAGCGAGCTGTAAATAATTCACGAACTGTAAAATAATTAAATAGGGATCATGTGAATCGAGTACATCAGCACAGTTGCATTATCCTAAAAAGCCAAGCGTTTAAAGAAACCAGCGTAATCCACCAGGTTTTTAGTCGCGATTACGGTGTGTTGTCTATTATTTCCAAAGGTTCTCGAAGGAGTAACTCTAAACACGGCGCCTTATTGCAGCCATTTAGGCCGTTGTTGCTGTCGTGGTCAGGTAAAAGTGACCTTAAAACATTAACGGGTGTCGATGAGCAGTACCGTGTTGCCCCACTGTTTGGACTTGCCTTGTATTGTGGGTTTTATGTTAATGAGTTGTTACTGAACTTGCTGCATAAGCACGACAGTCACCCGACGTTGTTTAATGCGCTTGAAAAGGTGATGGTAAAACTATCAAAACCTGAGTGTATTGAACCCGCCTTACGTCAATTTGAGAAGGAGCTCTTAGAAGAAATTGGTTATGGCTTAGCGCTAGAGTTTGACGCGGTGAGTGGCTCTGCTATTCAGCCAAGTTGTCAATACATCTACCGACCTGAGCTAGGCGCCGTGTTAGTCGAGACGAATAATGATTCAGAATCTATTTTAGGCAGTACCTTGCTTAACCTACAAAACAACCAACTGAGCGATAAAAACGAGTTAAAACAGGCTAAGCGCTTAATGCGACGGTTAATTGACATTCAATTGGATGGTAAAATGTTGAAAAGTCGCGAACTGTTCAAATAAAGAAAAATAATTTTATGCATACAACTATGACCTTACTGGGCGTTAATTTAGATCACATAGCTACGGTACGTAATGCACGAGGCACGGATTACCCGTCACCTTTAGAGGCTGCTTTTATAGCTGAAAGGGCAGGTGCCGATGGCATTACTATTCACCTGCGTGAGGACCGTCGTCATATTCGTGATAAAGATGTATACGATATTGTGTCGGCGATTCAAACGCGTTTAAACCTAGAGCATGCAGTTACCGATGAAATGATCGATATTGCTTGTTCGGTCAAACCAGTTTCGTGCTGTTTGGTGCCTGAAAAACGCCAAGAATTAACGACAGAAGGCGGTCTTAATGTGGCCGGTAATTTCAAAAAGATTCAACAAGCGTGTAAAACGCTTATGTCCGAAGGTATTTTAATATCACCGTTTATTGATCCCGACAAAGAACAAATTGATGCCGTTAAGGCAACTGGGGCCAGTATGCTTGAACTTCATACGGGCTGCTACGCAGAAGCAAAGACCGAGCAGTTAAAACTGCAAGAATTGCAACGAATCGAAGTCGCCGCAAGCTATGCTAATAGCTTAGGTTTGCAAGTAAATGCAGGTCACGGTTTGCATTACCATAACGTTGAACCCATCGCACGGATACCAGAAATTATTGAATTGAATATTGGTCATGCGATTATCGCTAGGGCACTGGTTAGTGGACTAGAGCAAGCGATACGCGATATGAAGGCCTTAATGCGGCAAGCAAGATAATTGATTCAAATCGTATGTTAAAAATAGCCTTAGGCGTTGAATACGATGGCAGTCGATACCATGGCTGGCAACGGCAAAAAAACACGCCATTAACGATTCAAGAAGCGCTTGAAAATGCATTGTCTAAATTGGCCATGCATACCGTGGCCACCGTATGTGCTGGGCGTACCGATGCGGGTGTGCACGCCCTGCAACAAGTCGTTCACTTCGAAACGAATAAGCAACGCGCTGATCACGAGTGGATGTTTGGTTGTAACAGCCATTTACCGGATGATATCCGTGTTGTTTGGGTGCGCCCAGTCAGCGATGATTTCCACGCACGCTTTTCTGCTGCGGCACGTTACTACCGCTACGAGATACTTAATCGTGGGGTAAAATCAGCGCTTTACAGAAACCACGTAACGACTATTTTTCATCCTTTAAATACAGCACGAATGCAACAAGGCGCCGATTATTTGTTGGGTACACACGATTTTTCCTCTTTTCGGGCAGGTGGTTGTCAGGCAAAAAGTCCAATAAAACGCCTGCATTCGATATCAATCAAGCGCAGTAATGATAAAATCATGGTTGATATTATCGCGAGTGCTTTTTTACACCATATGGTGAGAAATATAGTGGGTGCATTATTACCCGTTGCCAAAGGTGATATGCCGCCTGACTGGGTGCAATCAGTACTGCTTGCTAAAGATAGGAAAAAAGCAGGCGTTACGGCATTGCCTAATGGTTTGTACTTTAAAGGTGTTTACTACCCTGAAAAGTTCGGTCTGCCCGTTGAAGAGGCTTTTAAACCGTTGAGCGACTTAATAGAAAAAAAACCAATTTTGTGAATAAAATGTCTTTTAGAACGCGTGCAAAAATTTGTGGAATTACTCAACTTGAAGATGCTTCAGCGGCAGTTAATGCGGGAGCAGATGCCTTAGGTTTTGTGTTCTATCAGGGTAGCTCTCGGTATATTCAAGCAAATGATGCGGCTAAAATAACGCAACAATTAGCGCCGTTTGTAAGTAAGGTAGCGCTATTTGTTAATCCAAGCAGAACGGAAGTTGATACAGTATTAAATACATTTCCGGTTGATGTTATCCAGTTTCATGGAGATGAAGATGAAGCGTTTTGTGAGTCGTTTAATATCCCTTACATAAAGGCTATCAGAATGCAGCAACAGACGGATATGAACCATTGTGCTAAGACGTATCACTCAGCAGCAGCTCTTTTGCTCGACGCCTTCGATAAATCACAATTCGGTGGCACAGGTGAAACGTTTGATTGGGCCCTATTGCCCGATAACTGCTCATTACCGCTTATATTAGCAGGTGGACTTGGTCCCAATAACGTGTGTCAGGCGATACAGCATACACAACCTTATGCGGTAGACGTTAGCAGTGGCGTAGAAAAGAGTAAGGGTGTAAAAGATCACCGATTAATTAAACAATTTATGCAAGAGGTTAAACGTGCCAATCAATAAGCAAGGCAAGCAATCGAAAGTAACAAACTATCAACTACCTGATGAGAAGGGGCATTTCGGCCCTTACGGCGGCTTGTTCGTTGCTGAAACCTTAATGGAATCGATTGAAGAGCTCAATCAAGCTTATACCCAGTATATTAAAGACCCTGAGTTTTTAGCAGAACTGGATGCCGATTTACATGACTATGTAGGGCGGCCCTCACCTATTTACCATGCAGCCCGTTTGAGCCGCGAAATAGGGGGTGCGCAAATTTATTTAAAAAGAGAAGATTTAAATCATACCGGCGCGCATAAAATTAATAATACGATAGGCCAAGCTTTATTAGCCAAACGGATGGGGAAAACCCGAATTATCGCTGAAACGGGGGCCGGTCAACACGGTGTAGCAACAGCAACTGTAGCGGCAAGGCTAGGCTTAGAGTGCGTGGTTTATATGGGTGCAGAGGATATCCAGCGGCAGTCGCCCAATGTTTATCGTATGCGTTTATTGGGGGCGACGGTAGTCCCTGTTACCTCAGGTTCGCAAACCTTAAAGGACGCCTTAAATGAAGCCTTGAGAGATTGGGTAACCAACATTGATACCACCTATTACATTATCGGTACTGTCGCAGGTCCCCATCCGTACCCAGCAATGGTGCGCGACTTTCAAACCATTATCGGTCGCGAGTCACGTCAACAAATGTTACAAAAGACAGGCCGTTTACCTGATGCCTTGGTGGCTTGTGTAGGGGGAGGTTCAAATGCTATTGGTTTGTTCCACCCATTTATTGAAGATGAATCTGTCTCTTTGTACGGCGTCGAGGCAGCAGGCCTAGGGGTTGAAACGGGTCAGCACTCAGCACCTCTGTGCGCTGGGAAACCGGGTGTTTTGCATGGTAATAGAACCTATTTGATGGCAGATGAGGATGGTGAAATCATTGAAACACATTCGATTTCTGCTGGGTTAGACTACCCAGGTGTGGGGCCAGAACACTCATGGCTAAAGGATATTGGCCGCGCTGAGTACGTTAATATTAAAGACGACGAAGCCTTGGCTGCGTTCCACCAATTAACACGTGTGGAAGGCATTATTCCAGCGTTGGAGTCAAGCCATGCCGTGGCTTATGCGACTAAATTAGCCACCCAAATGGACTCTGAGCAAACTATCTTAGTTAATCTGTCCGGGCGTGGCGATAAAGACATTTTTACTATCGCAAAATTAGAGGGTATTGAGTTGTGAACCGTTTAGACGATTGTTTTAAAGCGTTAAAAAAAGTGGGTAAAAAAGCGTTGATTCCCTTTGTTACTGCAGGTGATCCTAACGCAGACTTTACCCTATCGTGTATGCATGCAATGGCTAAATCCGGTGCTGATATTATTGAATTAGGGGTGCCATTTTCTGATCCCATGGCCGATGGACCCGTTATCCAAAAAGCCAGTGAACGTGCGCTAAAAGGTGGCATGACCTTACGAGGGGTTATTGCACTGGTGAAACGATTTAGGCAACAAGATAAACAAACACCGGTCGTGCTGATGGGTTATTTAAATCCGATAGAATTTATGGGTTATGAAGCATTTGCAGCCAGTGCATCGGAAGCCGGTGTTGATGGTGTGCTAACGGTTGATATACCACCTGAAGAGAGTGCTGAGCTGGTCGCTGCGTATGAAAAGCATGGTATTTCCCCGGTTTTTTTATTGGCACCAACCAGTCTTCCGCACCGTATTAAAAAAGTCGTAGCACTAGCAAAAGGGTATATATATTACGTGTCGTTAAAGGGCGTGACGGGTACTGGCAGCTTTGATTTAGACGATGTAGCTAACAAGATTGAAGAGATTAAACAATTCACGTCATTACCTTTAGCGGTGGGATTTGGTGTTAAAAATGCCGATCTTGCAGCTAATATTGCTAAAATAGGCGACGCGGTCGTTGTAGGCAGCGCGCTAATCGATTGCATAACGGCCAACGCCGACGATTATGAGCAAGCGCAAGCTGCTATTTCGTCATTAGTAAACGATATGCGAATAGGGATGGATGCGGTTAGTTAAACTAAGTTGACTAGTTGATGCAGAAAAAAATGGTGTTTATGTTTAATCAGTATAAAAAATTAATCGCTAAGGTGGCTTATGAGTTGGTTTGAAAAATTAATACCCGCTGGAATCCAGTTAAAAGGTAAGACCAAGGGCTCAGTCCCTGAAGGCTTGTGGTGTAAATGTGATAGCTGTCAGAGCGTGCTGTATAGAACTGACTTAGAAAGTAATCAGTACGTTTGCCCTAAGTGTGACTATCACCAGCGCTTGACCGGGCGTAACCGACTCGATTTATTTTTAGACGAAGACGGACGCGTAGAGATAGGTGCCAGCGTCAGGGCATTAGACCCATTAAAGTTTAAAGACAGCAAGAAATACAAGGACCGGCACTCTGCAGCAATTAAATCAACGGGTGAAACAGATGCGTTAATTGTTATGAAGGGTAAAGTGCTGCAAGTAGACCTTGTTGCTGCTGCGTTCGATTTTTCATTTATGGGCGGTTCAATGGGCTCGGTTGTCGGTGAGCGCTTTGTTAGAGCAGTGAATCAGTCGATTGAGTCAAATATCCCCTTGGTATGTTTTTCTTCAAGTGGTGGCGCGCGTATGCAGGAATCCTTGTTCTCTTTGTTTCAAATGGCCAAAACCAGCGCCGCACTAGCAAAACTGGCGGATAAAAAAATCCCGTTTATTTCGGTTTTAACTGATCCGACTATGGGTGGTGTGTCAGCTAGTTTGGCAATGTTGGGGGATGTGCACATTGCTGAGCCAAACGCTTTGGTGGGTTTTGCAGGGCAACGTGTGATCGCGCAAACGGTAAGTGAGACATTACCGGAAGGCTTCCAAAGGAGTGAGTTTTTATTAGAACACGGCGCGATTGATATGATCGTTGATCGTCGAGAGTTACGTGCAACAATCGCCGATATTTTGACATTATTGCACTCGTCCGAGCAACCAATTGAAGCGGATGAAGTGATTGTAGCCTAAGGTACATAGAGCGTTAGCCATTACTAAACAAATGCTGCTATCGGATACTTCGTCACTGGATAGTTGGCTCAGTTGGCAAGAACAATGTCACCCGATTGAGATCGACCTGGGGCTGCAGCGCGTGGCTAGCGTTTACCAGCGATTAAAATCAAACGCAGCTAAACGGGTTTTTACCATTACAGTTGGGGGGACGAACGGTAAAGGGTCGTGTGTCGCGATGCTAGAGGCGATATTAATCCATGCCGGTTATCAAGTGGGTGTGTATAGCACACCACACATTCAACGTTACAACGAAAGGGTGCGCCTGAATGGCCAGTCGGTGGCTGATGAGTTATTGACGGCATCATTCCATAGAATCAACCAAGCGCGGACGACAACCAGTTTAAGTTACTTCGAATTCGGCACCTTGGCCGCCTTGGATATCTTTGCTCAAGGCGAGGTTGATGTTCAGATTCTTGAGGTAGGCCTTGGCGGACGATTAGACGCGGTTAATATTATTGATGCCGATGCCGCGTTAATTAGCAGTATTGATGTGGATCATACGGCTTGGTTAGGTAGTGATAAATCGGCCATTGCTCTGGAAAAAGCCGGGATTTTTAGAGCGAATCAAAAAGCTGTATGCGGTGATAAAAACGTACCACAGAGCCTGCTGGATTATGCGCGTTCCATCGACACTGATTTATGGCTGGCGGGCAGGGATTTTAACTATCAAAGTCAAACAGGTAGCTGGCAAATAGTCGCTGTTAATGGTTGTGTTATAGATTACCCTCTACCCGCTTTAAAGGGTGAGCACCAATTACAAAATGCGGCTGCTGTGATCAGTTTATTGGCACATATTGCTGCTGATCTCCCACTTAGTAAAGAGGCTGTCGACGCCGGTTTAATAGCAGTTAACCTACCTGGCCGTCTACAACAGATAGGCGCAAAACCGGATGTCTTTTTAGACGTTGCGCACAACCCAGAATCTGCAAGAACACTAGCAAAATTCCTAAGAACTTACCCTCGAACTGGGCGGGTATGTGCTGTTTTCTCAATCCTAGAAGACAAGGATCTAAACAAGGTATTGCAGCCGTTTATTGGCTTAATCGATCACTGGCATATTGCGCCATTAACCAATTTGCGCGCACAAACAACGGATGTAATCGCCGATAATGTATCGCATGTGCTAAACCAGCCTTATACGGTTTATGGTTCAATCGGGGAGGCGTACAAAGGGGTTTTAGCTTCGCTTGATGAAGATGATTTAGTTATCTGTTTTGGTTCATTTTATGTGGTCGAAGCATGTTTAGACGCGTTATAATGCCCACTAAGTTTTTCTAACAACAAGTTTAAATATTTATGGAACAACACTTAAAACAACGTTTGATAGGTGCCACCATCCTGATTTCACTTGCTGTTATATTTGTGCCGATGTTGATTGGTACAGATCGCTCTCAACCTAACTCGATTTCAATTGAGATTCCAAAACCACCGGCAGAGCTTGATTCTAAAATTCTAGCGTTACCTGAACAAGACAGTGAGGTATTAGCCCAGGTCTCTGTTTCTAAAGAGTCAGGGGTTAATGTTACCCAAACATCTGTTCCTTCTATTCCATCAGCACCTGTCAGCACTGCTGTAGCCGTTGAAGGCATAACGGCTTGGGTGGTTCAAGTGGGCAGTTTCTCTGAGCAAAAAAATGCAGATGCCTTGTCTAATCGTTTAATGAAAGCTGGTTTTGTCGCTTTTGTTGAACAGGTTGATGGTAAAAGTGGCGAGATTTATCGAGTACGAGTAGGGCCTGAACTCAGCAAAGAGAAAGCTGATGTACTTGCTATTGAATTAAAACAACAACATCAGCTTTCATCAGCTATTGTTGTTCAATACCCTTAGGCTTTAACATGATCACGAGTGGTGCCTTAAGTCAATTGATCTGGGTCGACTACATCATTATTGGTATTGTACTCATATCTGCATTAATTGGTTTGTTGCGAGGTTTTGTTAAAGAGGCTTTTTCACTCGGTTCCTGGGTGATTTCAATATATATTGCGATTCGCTTTAGCCAGGCGTTTTCAGTTTTTTTAACGGATTATATTAACGCTCCTTCTGCCAGAATTGCCACGGCTTTTGTAATATTATTGTTAGTCAGTTTGATTTTAGGTGCGATGTTGTCCTATTTGTTGAGCCAGCTAGTCGATAAAACGGGGTTGTCTGGGACAGACCGTTTTGCAGGTTTTCTTTTTGGCATCGCACGTGGTTTAGTTGTCATGAGTGTTTTAGTTTTATTGGCAGGGTTGACGCCTTTACCCCACGACCCATGGTGGATAGAATCGACGTTAATCGGGCCCATCCAGGAGCTTTCAGTGTGGCTTAGAGAGCAGATACCTGAAGGTTTTTCAGGGTACCTTTCGTATTAACTTTATTTAAAAGGCAGAATTAAATATGTGTGGAATTGCTGGTGTTGTAGCCCATCAAAGTGTTAATCAAGAATTGTACGAAGCGTTAACGATTCTTCAGCATCGTGGTCAAGATGCGGCGGGCATTGTTACCTGTGAAGGTAGCCAGTTACATCTACGTAAAGCAAATGGCCTGGTTAGGGATGTGTTTAGAACCAGCCACATGCTCGACTTGAAAGGCAATATGGGTATTGCTCATGTACGCTATCCAACAGCGGGCTGTTCGAGTTCAGCAGAGGCGCAACCCTTTTACGTTAACTCTCCCTTTGGAATTACTTTGGCGCATAACGGCAACTTAACCAATGCTGAAAGCTTAAAAGAAGCGTTGTTTATTCAAGACCAGCGGCATATCAACACCAATTCAGACTCTGAAATTTTACTCAACGTATTTGCCCATGAGTTACAAGGTTTGGGTAAATTAAAATTAGATGAAAATGACGTATTTAAAGCGGTACAGGGTGTGCATAAACGTTGTGAAGGAGCTTATGCGGTAGTTGCGATGATTACCGGATTTGGCATAGTGGGTTTTCGTGATCCACACGGTATTCGTCCGATCTGTTTCGGTCAACGTGAAACAGATTTAGGTAATGAATATATGATCGCCTCTGAGTCAGTGGCATTGGATACGCAAGGGTTTAAGTTAACCCGCGATATTGCGCCGGGCGAAGCAGTTTTTATCGAAAAAGAAGGCGTTATTCATAGTAAGCAATGCTCCTTAAACCCGCAGTTAAATCCGTGTATTTTTGAATATGTGTATTTAGCCCGCCCAGATTCAATTATAGATAATGTGTCGGTCTATAAATCACGGCTTAGAATGGGTGAAAAGTTGGCAGACAAAATTCTTAGGCTTCGACCTGATCACGACATTGATGTGGTCATTCCCATACCAGATACCAGTAGGACATCAGCGTTACAGCTAGCTAATAGGTTGGACGTGAAGTACCGCGAAGGGTTTATTAAAAACCGTTATATCGGACGAACTTTTATTATGCCCGGACAACAAGAGCGTAAAAATTCGGTTAGACGTAAGCTAAATGCGATTGAGCTTGAATTCAAAGGTAAAAATGTGTTGTTGGTTGATGATTCGATAGTACGGGGCACAACATCGGGACAGATTATTAAATTAGCCAGAGAAGCCGGCGCTAAAAAAGTGTATTTTGCTTCGGCAGCGCCACCTGTCCGATACCCCAATGTGTATGGTATTGATATGCCAGCGGTAGACGAATTGGTGGCGCACGATCGAAGTATAGATGAAGTGCAACAAGCCATCGGAGCCGATTGGCTGGTATACCAAGACATTGAAGATTTATTTGCATCGGTTAGAAAGCGTAATCCAGAAATCACTGATTTTGACGCAGCGTGTTTTAATCAACATTACGTAACTGGAACAGTCAGTGACGATTACTTAATGAAGCAAGGCCTAAACCGCGCTGATAAAGAGAAAACTAATACAGGCTTGGGGCAAACAGTCATCGAGCTACACAATAATCATTAATCTTACGGTACGTTAAATTATGTCAGCTAAGGAATGGAATCAATACTCGATAGAAACCCAAGGTATACGAGCCGGGCAACAACGAACGGCAGAAGGGGAGCACAGCGACCCCATTTTCCCTACATCAAGTTATATATTCAACAGCGCCGAAGAGGCCGCATCTCGGTTTTCAGGTAAAACTACTGGCAATATTTACTCGCGATTCACCAACCCAACCGTACGCGCGTTTGAACAACGTTTAGCCGTTATGGAAGGGGCTGAGCGTGCGATGGCAACCTCATCCGGCATGGCGGCCATTAACTGTGTGTGTATGGGTTTGCTCAGTGCCGGCGACCACGTTGTGTGTTCACAGAGTGTGTTTGGTAATAGCGCGCTGATGTTTAAAAATATCATGGCTAAATTTGCCATAGAAACGACTTTCGTTACCTTGGATGATATGGCTGATTGGCAGGCTGCATTACGCCCCAATACACGATTTTTATTTTTAGAATCGCCATCTAATCCCCTCGGGACGTTAGTGGATATCCGTCTATTAGCCGACTTAGCGCACGCCAATGGGTCCCTACTTATTGTCGATAATGTGTATTGCACACCCGCATTACAAAAGCCGCTCAGTTTGGGGGCGGATTTAGTGGTGCATTCAGCAACTAAATATTTAGATGGTCAGGGGCGTTGTATTGGAGGTGCCGTGGTTGGTAATAATGACCTAATTGAAGAAAAAATTTACCCGATACTAAGAACCTGCGGGCCCACTATGAGCCCTTTTAATGCTTGGGTGTTTCATAAAGGCTTAGAAACCTTATCTCTCAGGATGGAAAAGCACTGCCAAAATACTTTACAGGTAGCGCAGTGGTTAGAACAGCATCCGTCGATAGAACACGTGTATTACACTGGTTTACCCAGTAATCCTCAACACGCGTTAGCTAAGCAACAGCAAAGCGGTTTTGGTGGTATTGTCAGTTTTGACGTTAAAGGCGGTAAAGAAAATGCCTGGAAAGTGATTGATGCGACTCAAATGATCTCTATTACCGCCAACCTCGGCGATGTAAAAAGCATGATAACCCACCCATCAACCACTACACATGGGCGTTTAACAGAACAGGAACGTGCCAATGCAGGTATTAAAGAGTCTTTAGTTAGACTGGCGGTAGGGCTTGAGAATGTTAGCGATATCATAGACGATTTAGCGACGGGTCTAGATAGTATTAGTTAAACGCATAATGAGCAGCAAAGGCACATAAACAAGGTTTAATTAAACAGGATTAATGAAGTAATTGGATTTCGCGCATTACCTCAGCGTTAATATTGCCGTGTTGATCATAAGATAATTCGATAAACTGCATCGCATGTTTATTATCAATGGTGAGCAGGGTGGTGCAACGTGTGCCGTATTCATCACCTTTTATAAAGACAGAGGATAAAAAACGCTCAAAATCGAGTCCAATACCTGTATTAGGCAGTAGTTTGTCCGGAGGTTTAGTTTGAGATTGCATAAGGCTAAGTAAAGGTGCTGGGTCGATGCTTTCCGTTTTTAAAGACTGCCTAAACTGGGTATATGCTTGGGTTAACTTGGGCCATGGTGTATTGAGGCCAGCGTTACATAGACCATGAAAGCCGGGGCTTATAGGGCTAGCTTGATGGGTGTCATTAGAGTAATGCCAAAGTCCGGTTTTATCTAATAAGATTAAATTAAATAAGCCGTATTGCCTGTCTTTTTTCTTTAAGTCGGTTAAAAATTCAGTAGCTGACTGATTCGCCATTAAAAAATCACTCACTAAATGCCCACGTGAGAGAGTATTGGTGCGAGAAAAAGGCGGTTTTCGAATATTAGTAATGGCAGCCAAGCGACCCTTCAAATCAACGCTCAACCAGCTGCCTCCTGCAAGTAAATCAATGCCACCAAAGATAGACGGGTGTTTAGGCCAAAAGTCTGCTTGTGCAGCCTGACGGTGGTGATACTCATCACGGTTGGCCAGCAATACAAATTTGTATTGCTCATTGGGTTGGTGTTTTAAAAGAAGTAAACACATGGTGTCTTGGCGCGGTAAGATTTTGTGTTTCTATCAAACACCGTCACTGCAGACCTGTCAATATTAAAGACTAAATGATAAAATACAGGGCTGAAATTGTTCGCCTTGCTTACGTGATAAGCATTGATTTTAATCTTAGGAGTTTACTATGTTAGAAGATTACCGCAAACACGTCGCTGAGCGTGCAGCCTTAGGTATTGTGCCAAAACCATTAAACGCAGATCAAGTTGCAGGATTGATCGAGTTATTGAAAACGCCACCCGCTAATGAAGGCGAGTTTTTATTGGACTTGTTGACTAACCGCGTACCTCCCGGTGTTGATGAGGCAGCTTACGTAAAAGCAGGTTTTTTAGCCGCAATTACAACGGGTGACGTGGCATCGCCGCTAATCGACACCGTTAAAGCGACAGAACTATTAGGTACCATGCTAGGTGGCTACAACATTATGCCATTGGTTAATTTGCTTGATCATGCTGAATTGGCAGAAACGGCGGCCGATCAACTATCACATACGCTGTTAGTATTTGATGCCTTTCATGATGTTGTTGAAAAAGCAGAGGCGGGTAATAAGGCCGCTAAACGTGTTTTACAATCGTGGTCTGATGCCGAGTGGTTTACTAAAAAGCCCGCATTGGCGGAAAAACTGACGGTTAAAGTATTTGAAGTAAACGGCGAAACCAATACCGATGATTTATCACCGGCCCCTGATGCTTGGTCGCGTCCTGATATTCCCTTGCATGCGCTAGCGATGTTGAAAATGCCGCGCGAGGGTATTAACCCTGATTTACCGGGTGAAAAAGGCCCAATTAAACAAATCGAGCAGATGGAAGCCGACGGCATTCCTTTGGCTTACGTTGGCGATGTGGTTGGTACGGGCTCATCACGCAAATCGGCCACTAATTCGGTATTGTGGTTTATGGGTGACGATATCCCTTATGTACCGAATAAACGCGGTGGTGGGGTGTGCATCGGCGGTAAAATTGCGCCTATTTTCTTTAACACCATGGAAGATTCAGGTGCGTTACCAATCGAAATGGACGTGTCTAATTTCAAAATGAATGACGTGATTGATATCTATCCGTATAAGGGCAAGGTCACCAAAAGCGGTAGTGATGAGGTGTTAGCCAAATTTCAATTAAAATCTCAAGTGATCCTAGATGAAGTGCAAGCGGGTGGCCGAATTCCACTTATTATTGGTCGTGGCTTAACATTACGGGCACGTAAAGCCTTAGGCTTGGATGCCTCTGAAGTGTTCCGCACACCTGAAATTCTTGTAGATAGCGGTAAGGGTTATACCTTGGCGCAAAAAATGGTTGGCAAAGCCTGTGGCGTTGATGGAATACGTGCCGGTGTCTATTGTGAGCCACACATGACAACAGTTGGTTCACAAGATACCACCGGACCGATGACCCGTGATGAACTTAAAGACTTAGCGTGTTTAGGCTTTTCTGCTGATTTGGTCATGCAGTCTTTTTGTCACACGGCGGCTTACCCTAAACCGGTTGATGTTACAACCCACCACACCTTGCCTGACTTTATAATGAACCGCGGTGGTGTGTCATTACGCCCTGGCGACGGTATTATTCACTCATGGCTAAACCGTATGTTATTACCAGATACAGTCGGTACGGGCGGTGATTCACATACACGTTTCCCCTTAGGTATTTCATTCCCTGCGGGTTCTGGTTTAGTGGCGTTTGCTGCAGCAACCGGCGTGATGCCGTTAGATATGCCTGAATCTATTTTAGTACGCTTTAAAGGTACCATGCAGCCGGGTATTACGCTGCGTGATATGGTTAATGCGATTCCATTGGCGGCGATTAAAAAGGGCTTATTGACTGTATCGAAAGAAGGCAAAATCAATGCATTTTCAGGCCGTATCCTTGAAATTGAAGGCTTGCCAGATTTAAAGGTAGAACAAGCATTTGAATTATCAGATGCGTCTGCTGAACGGTCAGCAGCCGGTTGTACAATTAAGCTGAGTGAAGAACCCATTATCGAGTACCTTAACTCAAATATTACCATGTTGAAATGGATGATTGCTGAAGGTTATGGTGATGTGCGAACAATCGAACGCCGTATCAAATCAATGCAAGAGTGGCTAGCCAATCCACAGCTGATGGAAGCCGATGCCGATGCGGAGTACGCTGAAATCATCGAAATTGATATGAGTGAAATTCACGAGCCGATACTGGCTTGCCCCAATGACCCTGATGACGTTAAAACCTTGTCGGATGTAGCGGGTACAAAAATTGATGAAGTGTTTATTGGTTCTTGTATGACCAATATTGGTCATTTCCGCGCTGCGGGTAATCTGTTAAAAGAATTTGGCGGCGTGTTACCCACGCGTTTGTGGATTGCGCCACCGACTAAGATGGATGCGGCGCAATTAACTGAGGAAGGGTATTACTTTACCTATGGTGTAGCGGGTGCACGTACTGAAATGCCAGGCTGTTCTTTATGTATGGGTAACCAAGCACGTATTGCTGAGAAATCCACAGCGATATCAACCTCAACGCGTAACTTCCCCAACCGCCTAGGTACGGGCGCGTTTGTCTATTTGGCGTCAGCTGAATTGGCTGCAATTGGCGCTATTTTAGGTAGAATTCCGTCTAAAGAAGAATACATGGAGTATGCCAAAAAAATCGATACCATGGCGGGAGATACCTACCGTTATTTGAATTTCGATCAAATTCCATCGTATCAAAAAATTGCTGATACGGTAGAAATGGCTATTAATGGTTAAACAGCTTTTAGCATGACAAAAAAAGGCGCTGTCGATACAGCGCCTTTTTTTGTGCGAGGTACTTTTAGTTATTTGATCAGTCTAATCGACCCGCTGACAGTAATTTGAATATCTGAGGTACTAGGTTGCAGGTTGGCGCTAGCTGTCTCTACCGCTTGCGCATTATTTAACAGACGGGCTTGTGCAAAGTGAACAGGCGGTTGGCTTGCATTGCTATCAATATTGATCTGATGGATGGCGTATTGTGTGTGATCTAAGCTTTTTGTTATCACCCGCGCTTGCTGTTTAAACTGCTCGATAGCCTGTTGTATCAGCCCCGTTTTGACCTTTTTACGTTTTTCATTAGAAACGATATAGCGTAAAGACTTGAGCAGAAGCTTTGTTTGCAGGAGCCCAATAAGCTGGCCCAGTTCAACGCTATTTTTGCTTTCTAATACCAACTGTTGGGAACCACGCCAACTGCGTACGACGTTCTTGTCGTACATCTGATGGGCGCTATACTGACCCCCTTTAACGTCGATAGACTTAAATTTTTTGGCGGCATCAAGAGCCCAAGCCATCGTCGTGTTAATCTGTTCGGCTAGTTGAGCGGGTTGCTTATGCTCTGCTTCTACCGCCATAACGGCGATAGTGGTGTCGGTTTCGAGGGTTATGCTGACGTTACTCTGTAGATTAACGAGACCGTCTGGTTGAGTTTCATGTGCGTGGACGGCATTGAAACTCATATTAAAAGTTAGGGCAGCGGCTAACATCCATTTGTTCATACGTATCCTCGCAATTTAGATTATTGGTCAATCAGGTGCAGTGCTTCCAACTTAAATTTAATGGTTTTCTAGTCGATTTAGACCATTTAACGCAGCTACCCTGTACGCTTCAGCCATAGTAGGGTAGTTAAATGTGGTGTTAGTAAAATACAGTAAGGTGTTAGCCTCACCGGTTTGCGACATGATGGCCTGACCAATGTGGATAATTTCGGCAGCTTGGTCTCCAAAGCAATGAACGCCCAGAATTTGTAGCGTATCGGAATGAAAGATTATTTTTAATAGCCCTTGGGTTTCTCCGGTGATTTGTGCGCGGGCTAGGGAATCAAACCGTGAATAACCTGTTTCGTAGGGAATTTTTTGTTCTGTCAACTCCCTTTCTGTATAGCCAACTGAACTGATCTCAGGGTTGGTGTAAATGCCGGTAGGGATATCTTTGGCCAATTTAGTATCGCAGACACCATCAATAATATGGGTGGCAGCAAATCGGCCTTGGTCATACGCGGCACTAGCTAAACTGGGGTAACCAATAAAATCACCAACAGCGTAAATATGCTCTTTACCATCCACTTGGTAATGCTCATTGACGTTAACTTGACCACGTGAATTAGTGTTGATGGAGACCTTGTCTAGAGCAAGGCCATCAAAGTTACCGGTACGGCCATTGGCCCAAAGAAAAATATCTGATTTTATGCGTTTTCCAGAGACGAGCTCAGTTACGATGCTGTTACCGTCGCAGCTGATAGACGTGTACTCTTCGTTAGCACGGATAACAACGCCTTGCTTACGCATGTCGTGGCTGAGCGCATGTACAATCTCGTCATCAAGAAACGCCAGCAGTACTTCTTGAGTGTTAATTAAATTAACTTTAATTCCAAGACCTTGAAAAATAGAAGCGTACTCACAGCCGATAACCCCCGCACCATAGATGGTAATAGACTTAGGGGTGAAATCTAAATTAAGAATGGTGTCGCTATCAAATATATTGGGGTTATTAAAATCAACATCGGCGGGACGATAGGGGTGGGAGCCGGGTGCAAGAATAAAAGACTCGGCACTTATTTTTCTGTTTTTTTCACCTTTGCCTAATTTAATTTGCATGCTGTGCTCGTCGACAAAACTGGCAGTGCCTTTTATTAACTCGAGGTTATTTCGTTCATAAAAACTGCTGCGCATATCAACCTGTTTCTTAATAACATCGGTCGCCGAGCTTAATAATTGAGGGAAGCTGAGTTGAATTTTTCCACCGCAAGCTTCTTTATACCAACGGTTACGGTTAAATTGGATAACACCTTGTACTGCCTGGCGTAAGGCTTTAGAAGGGATGGTTCCCCAGTGGGTGCAGCCACCGCCGACGTCGTGGTATTTTTCAACAATAGCGACGTTTTTTCCTTCTTTGCAGGCTTTCATCGCGGCACCTTCACCGCCCGGTCCTGTGCCGATGACTATTACGTCGTAATCATAGTTACTCATTTATGTTTCTCGCCATATTTTTAAAAACTGATGCAGCAAGTATACAACAACTAGGATAAAATCTTTATTTACACAGCCTATATCGATATGCCTGATTTATTCTTAATTATCCAAAAAGCTCTACACGCATCATCCGTTGAAGATACTGTTGAATTAACTCGTCAGGCATTCGATGCTATTCACTCTTCGACCCCTTTCGTGGAACCGCTTGACCGAGTTATTGAAACGATTGACTTAGTTGTCTTTCCGGAAAAACCGTTGTGTGTGCACCCCAAGGAGCTACCTCGACGACGACTAGGTAGTGAAGCGGGTAAGCGCGCTTTTATACACGCTATTGCACATATTGAGTTTAACGCGATTAAATTAGCCTTGGATATTGCCTACCGTTTTAAAGGTATGCCAGAGCAGTTTTATAAAGATTGGCTCTACGTAGCAAACGATGAATGCAAACACTTTAAGCTACTTTGCAATCATTTAGCGACTTATGATTGCAAATATGGCGACATTCCTTCTCATGATGGTTTATGGAGTATGGCAGTAAAAACCGAGCATGATTTAGTGGCTAGGTTATCCTTAGTGCCGCGTTATCTTGAGGCACGTGGTTTAGATGTAACCCCTGCGATGTTAGATAAATTGTATGCACAAAAGGATATGGCCTCAGCGGCGGTGCTTGAAGTGATCCTAGAAGATGAGGTGACTCATGTCGAATACGGTACAAAGTGGCTAGACTTTGTCTGCGATCAGCAAGGTATACAGCGGCACGAGGTGTTTTTTGAAAACATTGAGCATTATTTAAAAGGTCAGATTTTAGGTCCTTTTAATCGTCCCTTACGGCTGCGTGCGGGTTTTACAGAAAACGAATTAAATCAATTAGAGCAGTTAGACAAGCGCCGTTAGGCTAAGGGTATTGTTTTATAGCCCGTCGTGCTCCATTCCAGCACGCTACCGCCCGTATTGTCCCATTCAGCTAATACAAAACGCTCAACGGGTAGATTGTTTACACAATGCTGATGGACATCAGGGCGGTGAGTATGGCCGTGTATCAACCGTTGTACGCCGTGTTTTTCCATCGTTTCGACGACGCTGGTGACATTCACATCCATAATATCGCGCGCTTTGTTTTTTTTGTTTAAATGGCTTTGTTGGCGGTATTGTTGTGCGAGCATCAAGCGTTCATCTAACGGCTTTGAAAGCGCCGCTTGTTGCCAATCGGCGTTATGGGTTAGCGCTCTAAATTGCTGGTATTCAATATCATCGGTGCACAACAAATCCCCGTGCATCAATAAGGTTTTAACGCCAAACAAATCAATAACAGACTCATCAGCCAGACAGGTCACCTGAGTTTCCTTAAAGAATGCTTTACCAATAAGAAAATCTCTATTACCGGCTATAAAAAAGACGCGTAAGCCTTTATCGGTGGCTGCTTTTAGTCGTTCTTTGACTTCGCTATTCGGTGGCGTTGTATCATCATCGCCGACCCAAACATCGAACAGGTCGCCGAGTATGTAAAGATCAGAAACAGTTGAGTCTAATGCATCCAAGTAGGTCAGAAAACGTTGAGTGTTCTCTGGCCTACCTTCGTTCAGGTGAAGGTCTGAAATAAAGTGAACGCGTGAGCCCACGAATTACTGAATAATTTCTGCAGCTTCGATAATGACTTCTTGTTGTGGGACATCGGTAGGGAACATACCGCCACTACCAGTTTTAATCGCGGCGATTTTATCGACTACGTCCATACCCTCAGTTACTTTACCAAAGACCGCATAGCCCCACCCTTGAGAGTTTTTAGCGCTATGGTTCAAAAAGCCATTGTCGCCGTGATTAATGAAAAATTGCCCTGTTGCTGAGTGTGGCTCACCGGTTCTTGCCATAGCGATGGTGCCTCGGTCATTGCTTAGCCCATTGTCGGCCTCGTTTTCAATGGCATCTTTAGTGTCTTTTTGTTTAAAGTCAGCGGTAAAGCCGCCGCCTTGAACCATAAAGCCCGAAATAACACGATGAAAGATAACCCCTTCATAAAATCCATCTTCGACGTAGGAAATAAAATTAGCTACCGTTTTAGGAGCCGCTTCGGCATTAAGTTCAAGAATAATATCGCCTTGGTTGGTGCTCAATTTAACTGATGGGTTGCTCATTTTTTTAGTATCCGTTGCGTAAAGTGATGTTGATGTGAAGGTTAACAGCGCTGTAATAAGTAGCGTTTTAATGAATATAAA
>JAGPVU010000187.1 GCA_018066825.1 Cycloclasticus sp. | reverse complement strand
AGTGCCAGCGCCATCGACACCGGAAAGATTAGTTTAAAAATGTCCGGCTGCATGAACGGCTGCGGACACCACAGCATTGGTGAGATTGGGATTTTAGGCGTCGATAAAAAAGGCGAGCAATGGTATCAATTAACCCTTGGTGGTTCTGATAGCCATCAAAGCAAATTAGGCGATAGGCTTGGAAAAGCGATTGCTAAAGATGCTGTTGTTGATGCGATTGATGACATTGTTCAAGTCTACAAGGCTAACCGAGTCGACAACGAAGGCTTTGCAAATACATTACAACGTATCGGGCTACAGCCCTTTAAGGATAAAGTGTATGACATTGATTAAAGGCGGGCAAATCATCGATGATCCCTGGTCCTACCTCAGCGATGGAGACGCCTTAAAAGCGAGCCATAATATTATTGATTTAAGCTTTTGGAACGAAAATAAACGTTCCTTAAGCGGCTCCTGTTCACCCTTAGGTCTTATGATACCTGGTGATCAAGACCTGGCTGAACTTGCCAATGATTTGACTTGCTTTTCACTGATCGCCATCCATATCCCAACGTTTGTCGATGGCCGTGCCTATTCATTAGCAAAACTATTGCGTGAGCGCTACTTTTATAGGGGCGAGGTGAGAGCCGTCGGCGATGTATTGCCGGATCAGGCGCACTATTTAACGCGTGTAGGGTTTGATGCTCTCGAATTAACAGATCATCCTAGCGCCTCGTTGGCACTTAAAAAACTAGCTGAATTGAGCGTTTGTTACCAACACGACTAATTTGGCTCGCCGTGCCAGCCAAGCTATAAACCTATTTATGTTCAACTAACACCAGCTTCGTCGACAGTTGATTCGAGATGGGCACCAGGTTGATGTTTTCAGCCTTAAGTAACGGCAACATTTCACGTAATACGCTGATGGTTTCAGCATGCGGGTGGCCTATTCCCACGGCATGCCCCTCCTTAAGCGCCAACTGAATCAAGCGTTCAAACTGGGCCTTAATACTTGCAGCTTCAACCTTATGATCCAGAAAAATATCTCGACTAATGGTGGGCACCCCTTGCTCTATCGCCATTTTTCCAGCGACAGATTGCTTGGATGTCCGACTATCAACAAAAAAATAGTCGTTTTTGCTGAGCTCTTTCATCACCCACGCCATATGGCCCGGGTGCCGTGTCAACAAACTACCCTGATGGTTATTCATACCAACCGCTGTTGGAACCCGAGAAAATGCTTGTTGCAAGGCTGCAACCACGGCCTTCTCATCCATGTCCACAGCTAGCACGCCTGTTTCAGCAGCTTCGCCTAGGGTCGATTGCATTGGCATATGTAAGATGACTTCTTTGCCTTTTTTTTGCGCGTAACGCGCGAGCTGCCGACTATACGGTGCATTCGGCAGCACCGCATAACTTAGCTGGTCGTGTAAATCGATAAGCTCTCGCCCTTCTTTTAAGCGATAGCCAAGGTCATCAATAATAATGCTAACCGTTACTTTCGGGCCATTGTCACCGCTCATTGCTGGGGCCGAGCAACTCATCAATACAAACAACAATAAAATAAACGCCGGAGCACTTATTTTTTGTCGGTACGCGGCACTATTTTTGTTAACGAGCAATCGCATTCATGGCATCACTTTTTGATTAAAATATTAATCCCTTTAAGCAGGTTTAACGCCTCTATAAGCGGGTAATCTCGACCAACACTATCCTCTTCTTTACTGTCGATATCTTCTTCACCATTCGGATTCGTTAAATGCTTGGTCAAATCTTTTTCTTTGATGGCGACAAAATCATCGTCTAATTTTTCTAGCTTTAGTTTCGACAAAGTAACATCAGGGGTAATACCTTCGGCCTGAATTGATCGCCCTGCCGGGGTGAAATAGCGTGCCGTCGTTAATTTAATGGCGCCGCCCTTGTTATTTTCCAATATGGTTTGTACTGAGCCTTTACCAAAACTTTGCTGCCCCATGATTACCGCGCGTCTGTGGTCTTGCAGCGCTCCCGCAACAATCTCTGATGCCGACGCTGACCCGCCGTTAATAAGCACCACAATCGGCGCACCTTTTAAAGTGTCTTCCGGCCCTGCCTTAAAGCTCATTTTGGAATTTTCAATACGTCCTTCGGTGTACACGATAAGCCCTGAGTCTAAAAAGGCATCGCTGACCGACACAGCCGCATTTAACAAACCACCGGGATTATTGCGTAAGTCCAGTACCAGCCCCTTTAAGGCTTTATCTTCGCTTTCTTTTTTTAACTCCGTTAACGCCTCATGCAAGCTTTCACCAGTACGGGTTTGAAAACTAGCAATCCGTACATAGCCGTAGCCTGGCTCCAACATGCGGTGTTTCACGCTAACCACCTTGATGACCGCCCGGGTGATGGTGATTTTAACCGGCCGTTCTTCACCCTCTCGAATAATAGTTAATAAAATGTCCGTGCCCGGCTTACCACGCATGATTTTTACCGCATCAGACAAGGTCATTCCTTTCACTGGGTGCTCGTCTAAACGAATCACTAAATCACCAGCCTGAACTCCAGCTTTATAAGCAGGCGTATCATCTATCGGGGTAATGACCTTAACAAAGCCATCTTCCATACCGACTTCAATCCCTAAGCCACCAAATTCACCGCGCGTGCCTTCCTGCAATTCTTTGAAATCTTTTTTATCGAGATAGGTAGAGTGTGGGTCTAAGCCCGTTAACATGCCCTTTATCGCATTTTCGAGCAGGTCATGGTCGCTGATCTCTTCTACGTAAGACGCTTTAATTTGCCCAAACACTTCTGAAAAAGCCCGCAAATCGTCCAGTGGCAAAGAACTACCTTGAGACTCTCTTTCGGCCAACACCATGCCGCCTACGCTCATCATGATGCCCAGCGCAGCCCCCGCTATTAACACGGGCAAGGTTTTACGTAAAAAATTCATATCAACTCCATTTACAAAATAGTCTTAGCCAACGCGGTTATTTTTAACCGCTCGGCACCAATGAGCAGGATTAACGGCCTTGCCGTTTTTTCTAATACTGAAGTATAGCCCAGCTTTTTGTTGTCCGCCGCTAATTCCCACCGCAGCAATCGTTTCACCTGCACTTACCCAGTCACCCACTTCTTTATATAGTCCTTCATTAAACGCGTACAGACTCAAATAATTTGAGCCGTGATCGACAATGATTAACAATCCATAACCACGTAACCAGTCGGCATAAACCACTCGGCCGTGTGAAATAGACCTGATCGTTGCGCCTTCGCTTGCAGCAATCAACACACCGTCATATCGACCTGATTTTTTTGCACTGCCAAATGTCTTTACTATTTGCCCTTTCGTAGGCCAAGAGAGTTTACCTTTTAAACTGGGGAAGGGTTTATTTTGTTGAACCAGCAACGGAATATCGTTGATCGCCTGACGAATGCTAGTCAACAACTCCGTTAGGCGCTTTTCATTTTGTTTTAACGCCGCTAATTCCTGACTAGACGACTGTATTTTCTTACCCAGCACCGCCAGCACGCTCGCTCGTTGTTGCTTTGTTTGTTGCAAGGTTTGTTTTTCAAGCCGTTTAGCCTCAGACAGCATCAATAGCTGCTCATGCTCTCGGCTCAACTCTCGTTCGATCTGCTTCAGCGACAACAAGTCTTTATCGAGTGCGCTAACGACACCAACCTTGGCTTGATTAAAATAATCATAGTATTGCATGACCCGACTCATACGATCCGGCTGCTGTTGGTTAAGCAGCATTTTTACCCGTTGTTGCTTGCCCATAAAATACGCCGAACGAAGCAAGTTTGCCAGCACCTCCTTTTGCCCCTCAATGTCGAGCTGAATGCCTTTTTGTTGCTGCTGCAAGCGCTGCGTTTTTTGCTCTGCTTCGGCTACCTTCTGGTCTAAACGACGAATGTTCTCGGCGGAATGACTCAGTCGCTTTTCGAGAATATTTAATTCTTTTTCTTCGGCGCTTTTTGCTTGCTGCGTTTGACTGATGGTCAGTTGAACCAACTGCATCCGTTCACGTAACAGCGCCAATTTTTTTTTGCTGTCTTGC
Organism: Cycloclasticus sp.; assembly: GCA_018066825.1. GTDB lineage: Bacteria > Pseudomonadota > Gammaproteobacteria > Methylococcales > Cycloclasticaceae > Cycloclasticus. The sequence continues at coordinate 8,684 of JAGPVU010000187.1, read as the reverse complement.
TCTTCATCGCTAAATGTCGGTAAGCTAAATGACAGTAGCACTAGGCCGAAGACAGCTACAAAAAAACGATTGGCAACCGCTGCACCCAAGGCAAACAAGGGTTTCTATTCCCTTAGCTGAAGTAAGCTGTGGCCGCTCATTTCATCCGATGGACTCAGACCCATCGCAGCCAATACAGTTGGCGCGACATCACTGAGATCACCTGTTGAATGAAGGCTAGCTGGCCGACCAACATAGACAAAAGGAACTGGATTAGTTGTATGAGCGGTATGCGCCTGCCCCGAAGACGGGTCAACCATTTGTTCCGCATTACCATGATCAGCGGTTATAAATAGCTCTCCTCCAACCGTTTCTAATGCCGTTACTATGCGTGCGATAGAGGCGTCTATGGCTTCTACCGCTTTTACTGTTGCCTGAAAATTTCCCGTGTGACCGACCATGTCGCAATTTGCATAATTGCTGATAATGGCATCATATTTTTGGGACAAAATAGCAGCCACCAATTTATCCGTTAATTTGCCCGCACTCATTTCTGGTTGCACGTCGTAGGTTTTCACTTTTGGCGATGGAATTAACTCACGATCTTCGCCGTCAAAAGGCGTATCTATGCCGCCATTAAAGAAAAACGTCACGTGTGCGTACTTTTCCGTTTCTGCAATGCGTAATTGCTTTAAGCCTCGATTCGATATGATTTCGCCTAAGCCATTTTTAATCGTTTGCGGCGGATAGGCAACCGGCAAATCAAAATCCTGGTGGTATTCGGTTAAACAAACAAATTGCTCCAATGCAGGTATGACACGCCGATCAAACTCATTAAAACCTGTCTCGGTAAACGCGCGCGTTAGTTCCCGCGTACGATCAGAACGGAAGTTCATAAACACCATACTATCGCCGTCTTGTATACAAACGGCCGACTCGCCCTCACCGTGGATGCTGGTCGGTAATACAAACTCATCCGTTTCATCACGAGCATACGAGGACAATATCGCTTGCGTTGTGCTGTTTTCAGTATATTGGCTGCGCCCTTCGGTCAACAAGTCATACGCCAATTGTACTCGATCCCAGCGATTATCCCGGTCCATCGCATAAAAACGACCCACCAAGGATACCGTTTGACCAACCCCTAAACGGGCAAATACAGCGTCCATTTTTTCTAACGAGGCCTGTGCGCTTTGCGGCGGCGTATCGCGACCGTCTAATATGGCGTGTAAATAGAGTTTTTTAACCCCTTTTTCTGCTGCTAATTCCAACATCGCCTGAATATGATCTTCATGGCTGTGTACCCCGCCTGGTGATAACAAGCCGATTACGTGCAGCGCCGCGCCGCTATCGACGACGCCATTCACCGCCTGACATAGCGCAGCGTTGCTTTTAAATTCGCCCGACTTAACCTCATTATTCAATTGGGTAAAGGTTTGCGCTAACAAACGCCCGGCACCTAAATGCAAGTGGCCCACTTCAGAATTACCCATTTGCCTATCAGGCAAGCCAACCGAGGAACCCGAGCAATCCAAGAGCGCCTTAGGGCAGTTAGCCCATAATTTATCCCATGTTGGCGTTTTAGCGGCTTTAACCGCGTTAAACTGGTCTGATTCAGAGTGGCCAAAACCATCTATTATTAGTAAAACGATGGGACGTTTCATTAAATCTTTCTTCAACAATGCTATCTCCGTGGTTTGCTTGGTATAATATGTCAGCTTATAAAGTGTTATTTTACGATATATGCCTTTTTAATGCTTAAAACTATAATATGGATACAACAACAATGACTAATTTCGCAACAGACGAATTGATCAGTAACGACGTAGAAATAATCAAAGCCGCCAACTTATTAAAGGTATTATCCCATCCCATTCGCTTAAAAATTATCTGCCAATTGGGTCACGAAGAAAAAACGGTGCAACAATTAATCGATAGCGTGGGCACTACTCAGAGCAATGTCTCGCAGCACCTGTCTATTATGCGTGAAAAAAAGGTACTCAAGTTTCGTAAAAACGCTACTCAGGTTTTTTATAAGGTATCAGAAAAAACGGCTATCGATTTAGTCCAACTATTAAAACAAATTTATTGCTAACTTAACCCCCGAAAAAAGGTTTCTTCCCGAATGGATATTTATATGGAGTTTGTAGGCAATCATAGCCTGCTGTTTATCGCATTAGTTGTCATTATTATTCTATTAATACAAACTGTTTTTAGTGACCTCACCCGTCGTTACAAACTGTTAACTGTACCTGAAGCGATTGATCTCATTAACCGTGAAGAGGCTGTGATTATAGATACTCGCAACGAAGCGGAATTTAAAACAGGGCACTTAGGGGACGCTATCTTGATCCCTCTGCCTGACATAAAAGACAGCTTGGAAAAATTAAAAAAACACGACGGCAAGCCGTTACTTTTTTATTGTAAATCTGGCACCCGTTCGGATGAGGCGTGTAAAACCCTGAGCAAGCTCGGCCTCAGCAACGTTTTCGCTCTAAGTGGGGGCATACAAGCATGGCAAGAAGCCAACATGCCGCTGGTAAAAAAATAATCTAACTCCTTGGATAAGAAATGACTGATCAAGCACCTAGTAACAACCCTGAAAAGCAATTTTCAATTCAAAAACTATTTATAAAAGACGTTTCCTTTGAATCGCCAAATACACCCTTGGTTTTTACTGAAAAATGGCAACCGCAAGTAGATATTAATTTAGTCAATAATGCCCGTAAAGCACCTCAGGACTTATACGAAGCCTCTGTCACGGTTACCGTCACGGTAAAAAATAACGATAAGACCGCCTACTTGATCGAAGTAACCCAAGTCGGCGTATTTGGCGTAAAAGGCTTTGCCGAAGAAGAAATGGGCCCCCTATTAGGTAGCTTTTGTCCTAGCGTTTTGTTTCCGTACTTGCGTGAGGCGATATCTGAACTCGTCACTAAAGGTGGCTTTCCACCCTTGCTACTTAACCCCGTAAACTTTGAGGCTTTGTATGCTCAGCACGCTCAACAAAACGACGCATCAAAAGCTAATTAAACCCGTCTTGTGACAAGCCCTGAAAAAATAGCGGTACTTGGCGCCGGCTCTTGGGGAACCGCTATGGCCATTATGATGGCCCGTGCAGGCCACCAAGTCACTTTATGGGGCCACGACCCCGTGCATATAAAAACTCTCGCTGATGCGCGCTGTAACGCGCAGTTTTTACCCGACATTGATTTTCCTGAAACGTTGTCTGTGTCGGATAATTTATCGAAAACGGTCGCGGACCATGCTTTTTTAATGCTCGCCGTGCCGAGCCACGCCTTTCGGCAAACCTTAGTTAAATGCCAACCACACTTACAAGCTAGCACAACAATCACGTGGTTAACCAAAGGGTTTGAAACTGACTCCGGCTTATTGACTCATGAGGTTGTCAACGACGTGTTAGGCAGTCAATTCGCGATGGCGCTCATATCTGGCCCCAGCTTTGCGCTCGAGGTTGCGCAAAATTTACCCACCGCTGTTATTGTTGCATCGCCCGACATTGAGGTGGCAACGCACGTAGCCGACACCCTCCGAACGACCAGCTTTTTAGCTTACCCAAGCAATAATATCGCTAGCGCTGAAATTGGCGGCTCAATGAAAAATATTTTAGCCATTGCCGCTGGCATTTCTGACGGTTTAGGTTTTGGTGCCAATGCACGCGCCGCTCTGATCACCTTAGGGCTAAATGAGATGGTACAACTGGGCAATGTATACAATTGCTCAGAGAGTTCTTTCTTGGGCCTCGCCGGTGTCGGCGACCTCGTGCTCACCTGTACTGATGATAAATCGCGTAATCGTCGCCTTGGCTTACAACTAGGCCGGGGTAAAACGATCTCGGAGGCAAAAGCCTCTATTGGACAAGAGGTCGAGGGCATCCACGCGGCCCGCGAGGTCTATGCTATCTGCCAAAAGTGGTCATTAGATATGCCGATTTGCCTGCAGATCTACCGTATTTTGTTTGAGCAGCTGGCCCCCGAAGCCGCCGTACGCTACTTATTAACCCGAGCTCAGCGCGTAGAGCCACAAATAAGTTAGGGCTCGCTCCAGTTAAAATCCATTTGTCTCCATGCTTCATACACGGCAACCGCGACGGAGTTAGATAAATTTAAACTTCGGCTGCCTTGCTGCATCGGTATTAACACCCTATTGCTCTCAGGCAGCGTTTGTAACACGGCAGCTGGTAGGCCACGTGTTTCAGGACCAAAAACCAAGGCGTCCCCTGCTTGGTAGCGTACTTGTGCATAATTACTGGTAGCGAAACGAGAAAAGGCATACACATTCGCTGGTTTTTCTGTCGCCAGGAATTCATCGAAATTTTGATATTCCTTCACATCTGCCCACTCACGATAATCCATCCCCGCACGCCTAAGTTTTTTATCGTCCAGTTTAAATCCTAGGGGGTGAATTAAGCTGAGCCGTGCACCGGTATTAGCACAAAGGCGCATAACGTTACCTGTATTAGGCGGAATTTCCGGTTCATATAAAACGACGTGTATCATGATGTAAATGGTTTTTACTAAGCTGCTATAATGGCCCTATTGTCTCACTAACCTAGATTAAATGCTGCATCCTAAATTAGCTTCTTTCTTCTGTGGCATGCGCTTCCAAACGCCTGTTGTTCTATTATCAGGCTGTGTTGGTTTCGGCCAAGAGTACACCCGTGTTGAGGGCTTTTCACATAAAGACGTGGGGGCCGTGTGTTTAAAAGGCACTACCTTAGACGCTCGCCCTGGCAATCCAACACACCGCGTTTACGAGACGCCCTCCGGCATGTTAAATGCCATTGGTCTGCAGAACCCTGGAACGCGACAAGTGGTGAACGAAATTTTACCTGCGCTTGATTTTACTGAAACGCGCTACATTGCAAATGTTTCTGGCTCAACCATTGAAGAATACACCGAAGTTACCCGCTTATTCGACCAATCGCCCATCGACGCCATTGAAATAAATATTTCATGCCCTAATGTTAAACAAGGCGGCGTAGCTTTTGGCAATGACCCTGATATGTCTGCACGTGTGGTTGAAGCCTGTCGGTCAGTGACAAAAAAGCCGATCATCACCAAATTATCGCCAAACCAAACCGATATTGCTGAAAGCGCAAGACGCTGTATTGATGCTGGCAGCGATGCCTTTTCTGTTATCAACACCTTGATGGGGATGGCGATTAACGCCGACACAAGAAAACCTATTATCGGCAACGTTCAAGGCGGCTTATCCGGCCCGGCCATAAAGCCGATTGCCTTACTCAAGGTCCATCAAGTATACCCAGTGTGCAAGGCGCACAATATTCCTATTATCGGCCAAGGTGGCATTACTAACGCCAACGATGCGATCGAGTTTATTATTGCTGGTGCCAGTGCAGTTGGCTTAGGGACTGGCTTGTTTTACGATCCCTTGTTGGCACAAAAAGTTAACCAAGGAATCGTCGACTATTTAGATCACCATCAATTCAACCATGTCTCTGAACTGATTGGTAGCTTAGACTATTGATCTGATCGCTGACTAATCAGCGTTAAAGTCTTTAATTTTACGGGTTAGTGTATTACGCCCTAAACCCAGTAAATTCGCCGCATCCTGCCGACGCCCTTTCGTCTGTTCTAGCGCTTGCAAAATTAATATTTTTTCTAGCGATGCAACGGCTCGCTTAGCGACATCTTTTTCGCCCGCCGATAAACGCTTGGCGATGTCTATTTTTGCTGCGTCCAGCCAATCAGCCTCAACCCGCTGAGCTTGCTCGTCTTTAATGGCAAGCAGCTCTTCGGGCAGATCATCAATACCCACTATCTTGCTGGGACACATCACCGTCAACCAATGGCAGGTATTTTCTAGCTGCCGTACATTCCCGGTCCAAGGCAGTTTAGATAGCAAGGCGAGCACCTCTGGGTCTAATATTTTTACCTCATCGCCGATTTCTTTTGCCGCTTTGGTTAAAAAATGCTGCATCAACAAGGGGATATCCTCTCGACGCTCTCTCACGGGCGGTATTTTGATCCGCACGACGTTTAGGCGGTGGAAAAGATCTTCTCTAAAACGCCCCTCCTCGACCAGTTTTTCTAAGCCTTGGTGAGTCGCGGCAATTATTCGAACATCCACCTTGATGGTTTGATGGCCGCCAACGGTAAAAAACTCGCCATCCGATAAAATGCGCAGCAAACGCGTTTGCATTTCTGCCGGCATATCGCCAATTTCATCTAAAAATAAGGTGCCGCCGTCTGCTTGCTCAAATCGGCCTTTTCTTCGGCTAACGGCGCCAGTAAAGGCGCCTTTTTCGTGGCCAAATAACTCTGACTCTAACAAGTCTCTAGGAATGGCCGCCATATTAAGTGCAATAAACGGTTTCTCTTTGCGTAAACTGTGCTGATGCAACGCCTTTGCCACGAGCTCCTTTCCGGTGCCCGACTCGCCATTTACCATGACCGTTACATTTGATCTTGATAAGCGGCCAATTGCCCTAAACACTGTTTGCATAGCTGGTGCGCTGCCAATAATACCTGACTCACTGGCTTCTTCTTTTGCCCAGGTTATGCTTGTGGCCGTTTTTTTATGCTGTGCATGCGCGCGTTTTACTTGGTTTACCGCGTCATCCACGTCAAAAGGCTTTGGCAGGTATTCAAAAGCACCCCCGTCATACGCTGATACGGCACTGTCCATATCAGAATGCGCGGTCATCACAATCACCGGCAAGGCGGGATACATCGCCTGTAAATCGGCTAACAACTCGATCCCATTTTTACCTGGCATACGAATATCTGTAACTAAAACGTCTGGCATATCCTTATGCATTAAATCCAAGATGCCATCAGCACTTGAGAAACAGGTCACTCGGTAGCCTGCTCGTTTAAACGCGGTTTCTAACACCCAGCGTATGGACCGGTCGTCATCTACAACCCAAACCGTTATTTGTTCATTCATCCGTCAATCCTAGAGGTAATATCGTTGAAAATATTGTTTCGCCGGGTCGGCTATTCACTTCAATGATGCCGTTATGGCGTTGTACATTTTTTTGTGCGATAGACAGACCTAAGCCCGTTCCTTCTGTTCTGCCTGTCACCATGGGGTAAAAAATCTTAGTTAGCATATTATCCGGTATCCCCGGCCCATCATCGATCACATCAACTTTTACTGCCAACTTATACGTCTCCTCACCAATGGTAAAGTTACGATGTATTCTTGTTTTCAATACAATCTCCCCATTACCTTGAATCGCTTGAGAGGCGTTTTTAACCACGTTTAACAAGGCTTGAATAAGCTGGTCTTTGTCGGCTTCAATTTCAGGGATGCTTGGGTCATAATCAGTGGTTATTTTTATTTTTTCGTCCGTCTCCGCCTTAATTAACTGCCTAACCCGTTCTAAAATAACGTGAATATTTATCGCTTGCTTATTTGGTAACTCCGAAGAACCTAACATGCTGTCAAGTAACTTTGTCAACCTGTCTGCCTCTTCAATAATTACCTCGGTATAGTCGGAAAACTGCCCTTCAAGTTCTTTAGCAAGCAATTGAGCCGCGCCCCTTAAGCCGCCCAATGGGTTTTTAATTTCATGCGCTAACCCCCTCAGCATATTGGTGGCGAGTTCGTTTTGTGACAGCAGCTTTTCCTCATAATCTATCTGCAGATAATGATTAAAGTCCATCATTTCGACTAACACACACTCACTGCCGCCAGGCTCGGTAGTAATCGGCGTCATGGATAGGCTGATATTCCTTTTTATTGCGACAGGGCAACTGATTGACACCAGGTGCTCCGTCACCTTCGCGCCATGCAAGCGCGTCCGGTGTAAGCATTTTTTTATATCAAAACTTGACGAGTCAAACAACCGCTCAGCACTGAAGCCAATCGCTTTACGTGCACTGATATCTAATAACTCTTCAGCCGAGTTATTCATGTAAATTAACGTATTGCTGTCGTTAAAAACAAGTACGCTGATCGATAGTTGCTCGATAATTGAGGCGGGTAAAAAAAGTGGCTTTTCCATTTTAGCTACTTAGCAAATAGCACGCCAAGGCACTGAGAGAGGCAGGCTATTAAGCCTTAGAACACCGGTGTGGTTTGTAAGAACACAGTATACGCACCATGTTGGTGCGGGTCTACCGCTTTAAGCCCTCTGACTGTCAATCGTTAGCGCTTAGATTGATGGTGCAAATAAAACGTAACGCTCTGGCTCGTTAGCAACACCGCATTTTCAGCACCCAGAACATGTAATTGTAGTCGGTGCTCACCTCTTTCAAGTCCTTGCACTATAAGCGCATCTTGAGTTTTACCATCAACACTAAGTTCTAGCCGATGCCCTGTTTGTAACGCTGGCTCTATGTGATACTCCACGGCAACAATACCTTGATTACTTCTTACCGTTCCTTGTTCTTCAGGCCATGTGATTTCAAGCCGTTGGTAGCCCACTTGCTGCCGCTCTTTTACCTCTTCCCCCGTTGCTGCAGCGGTAATTGGCTTTGCTGCTCGGTACGTCATTACCGGCGGCACCGTCACCTTTTCAGCGCCGTCTACCGGTATATCAGAGTACGATACTTTGCCTTGTTTATTGATATATTTATACACCCCTGCCTGTGCGAGCCCCGTTATAAATAATGTCAAAATAAGTAGTCTGTAGATCATCCCGCGCTTCCTTACTAATACAGTAGTGCTATAAAACCATATTAATTAAATTTTGTGCAAAAAAAACCCCGCTT
>JAGPVU010000183.1 GCA_018066825.1 Cycloclasticus sp. | reverse complement strand
GCTATACGATGCCTTTACCATCAACACGATTTTGTTCCTCGAAGACCTCGGTTTTTGCGCCAAAGGTGAAGGCGGAGCATTTGTTGCCAATGGTAATATTGCACCGGGTGGAATTTTGCCGGTTAATACCAACGGTGGTGGGCTTTCATGCGTTCACCCAGGTATGTACGGCATTTTCATTCTTATCGAAGCGATTCAGCAATTACGCGGTGGTTGTGGTGCTCGTCAGGTTGAAAATCCTGAAGTCGCCTTAGTTCATGGTAACGGCGGCGTGTTGTCTAGCCAGGTGACGACCATATTGGGTACAGAGGCCGTGCTTTAAATGTCGACATCATCGTTAGACGGTATAAAGGTCGTTGATTTATCACGTGTTTTGGGCGGACCCTTGTGCACCCAAATTCTGGGTGATCATGGCGCTGAAATTATTAAGGTAGAACCTCCAGCAGGTGATGAAACTCGTGGTTGGGGCCCTCCTTATCACGAACGAGGCAGCGCTTATTACGATGGCGTTAATCGTAATAAAAAATGTATTGCCCTCGACATGCGCCTAACAGAAGCACATCAAATTTTGTTTCGCTTGTTAGAAAATGCTGACGTGCTAGTAGAAAACTTCAAAGTGGGTACTTTGGAAAAATGGGGCATTGGTTTTGAAGAAGTACTACAGAAGAAGTTCCCGCGCCTCATCCATTGCCGTGTTACTGGTTTTGGTAGCACCGGCCCCTATGCCGGCTTTCCAGGTTATGACGCCGTAGCACAAGCTACAGCTGGTTTAATGAGCATTAATGGTGACGCCGATCGTCCACCGGTTCGCATGGGTGTACCGATTGTTGATTTAACTACCGGTATGAACTCGGTTATTGCCGTGTTACTCGCCTTGTATGAGCGTGAAAAATCGGGTTTAGGCCAATCGCTTGAGATCAGTCTTTACGATACAGCGGTTAGCTTAATTCATCCGCAAGCCGCAAATTGGTTTTTGGATGGCAAACCACAAAAGCGCATGGGCAGTGCACACCCTAATATCACTCCTTATGACTTATTCCCCACTGCTAACGGTGATTTATTTTTAGGCATTGGCAACGACCGTCAATTTGCAGGCTTATGTAGAGAGCTGGGACAAGAAGAGCTGGCACAAGATCCTCGCTTTGTTACCAATGCAGAACGGGCAAAAAACAGGGCGGCTCTACGGGACATCCTCGTCGATCTATTAGCAGATAAAGATAGCAATGAGATGACGCTACAATTAATGCAAAAAGGCATTCCTGCCGGTGCCGTTCAGACCGTACAGGATGCACTCCAGCACCCTCAAACCATCGCACGAGAAATGGTTATAGAATCTGATGGTTACCGCGGCACAGGCATTCCAATAAAACTGTCACGTACGCCGGGTGCATTTAAATGCCGGCCACCACAATACGGTGAAAACAATACCGATATTTTAGTTGATGCCGGCTATAGCGATGAGGAAATACAACGCTTTAAAGATATGCAAATTACATTAGAAAAGCCTCGCAAATAACTGATATTTAACACTATTGGAAAATAAACGCTTGCTCATTATTTCTCATACACCGTCGCCTAATCTGCAACGAATGCTGACAGCGATCATCACAGGTGCGAGTTCTAAAGAAGTCAGCGGAATCGAGGTAAAGAGCATAACCGCATTAAAAACAGTCACTGAAGATGTACTAAAAGCTGATGCGGTTATCTTATTAACACCAGAAAACCTGGGCTATATGAGCGGTGCTTTAAAGGATTTTTTTGACCGTAATTATTACCTCTGTATGGATAAAACCGACGGCCTTCCTTGTGCCATGGTCATTCGAGCAGGTAATGATGGCACTGGAACACGGCGAGCAATAGAGTCGATTTTAACCGGGTTACGCTGGAAAGTTGTACAAGCACCCATGATATGCAAAGGTGATTTTCAACAGGACTTTATCCAGCAATGCGAAGAACTCGGTTTATCCATGGCGGCAAGCCTTGAGGCCGGCATTATTTAATGCCATATATAAACAACCCATTAGATAAACAATAAAACTTATGAATTTTTCTCTAAGCGACGAACAAAACGCAATAAAAGAATCTATATTAAAAGTCTGCGAACCGTTTGACGATGAGTATTGGCTAAAGCGCGACCAGCAAGGCGGCTTTCCACATGACTTTTACCAAGCAATGGCTGATGGCGGCTGGATGGGTATTTGTATTCCTGAGGCCTATGGCGGTTCTGGCTTAGGCATTACTGAAGCCGCCATTATGGCCAGCACTATTGCAGAGTCTGGCGCCGGCATGTCTGGCGCATCGGCGGTCCATATCAATATTTTTGGTCTAAACCCGGTGGTCGTCTTTGGTACCGAAGAGCAAAAACAACGGATGTTAAGACCAATGGCCGAAGGACGAGAAAAAGCCTGCTTTGCCGTAACCGAGCCGAATACCGGTTTAAATACAACGCAGCTTAAAACCATGGCTGTTCGTCACGGTGATAAATACATCGTTAATGGTCAAAAAGTTTGGATATCTACCGCACAAGTAGCGGATAAGCTTTTATTGCTGGCACGAACGACCCCATTAGAAGACGTGAAAAACCCATCGGAAGGTTTAAGTTTGTTTTATACCGATTTTGATCGCAGCAAAATTCAAGTGCATGAGATAGAAAAAATGGGCCGTAAAGCAGTTGATTCAAATGAACTCTTTATCGATGGGCTTGAAATCCCTATTGAAGACCGTATTGGTGAGGAAGGCAAAGGCTTTAAATACATTCTTCATGGCATGAACCCCGAGCGTGTATTAATTGCCGGTGAGGCAGTCGGTTTAGGGCGAGTAGCCATTAAGAAAGCCCAAGAATACGCTAAAGAACGCATTGTTTTTAATCGCCCTATTGGGCAAAACCAAGGCATCCAACACCCGCTTGCCATTTGTTGGGCAGAACTTGAGGCGGCCTGGCTAATGGTGATGTCCGCTGCATGGCAATACGATAATAATCAACCGTGTGGCGCAGCCGCCAATGCGGCTAAATATTTAGCCGGCGAGGCAGGCTTTCATGCCTGTGAAACAGCGGTAATGACCCATGGTGGTTTTGGTTATGCTAAGGAATTTCATGTCGAGCGTTACCTGCGTGAATCCTTAGTGCCACGGATTGCACCGGTGAGCCCGCAATTAGCTTTATGCTATATCGCCGAACGTGTATTGGGCTTACCAAAATCCTACTAAACTCGGTTAAGACAGACTAAGTTCGTCTTAACTAACCCGCGTTAAGGAGAGAATAATGATTGATATTTACACCTCAGCGACCCCTAATGGGCACAAGATCACGATCGCGCTAGAGGAGTTGCAACTGCCTTATCAAGTCCATCAAATCCATTTATTCGACAACCAACAAAAAACGCCTGAATTTCTCGCTTTAAACCCGAACGGGAAAATCCCAGTGATCGTCGATCATGGCAATAAGGATCGGGTAATTTTTGAATCAGGGGCTATCTTGCTGTACCTAGCAAATAAAACCGGCAAATTGATGCCCAGCGACCCCGATCGTTATTGGCAAGCAATGCAATGGTTGATGTTTCAAATCGGCGGAATCGGCCCCATGATGGGACAAGCCAATGTGTTTTACCGCTATTTTGAGGAAAAAATTCCCGCCGCAATAGACCGTTATCAACATGAGGTCAGACGACTATTTAGTGTCTTAGATGGGCGTTTAGAAACCCGAGAGTACCTGGCTGACGAATACAGTATGGCCGATATTGCCAATTGGTCCTGGGTGAGAATTCATAACTGGTCTGGTGTTAGCATCGACGGTCTCCCCCACTTACAACGATGGGTAGAGCAACTCGCGCAGCGACCCGCCTGTCAACTGGGTATTACTATTCCAGAAAACGAAATCACCAGCGATAATCCAACCAATGAGTTAATAAAAGACCTCCGGGGTATGGTCGTTAAGTAAACCGCAGAAAAACTTAACTTTACGCCTTTTTACGCAGCCCCCACAGCACCATAAGGGCTACCGCAATAATACTAATACCAACACTGCTAAGCCCAAGCGTTACTAAATTTTCTTGCCAAAGCTCTGCAACACGCCCTGTAGCGGTAATAGGTGACAAAGCGCCGGTACCAAAGGAAGCCGCCAACACCGTAAAAAACCAATTAGCATACGTACCTATAAAGCACTATACAACGTAATCCCAGTTAAGGTTGCTGAAAGCTTTATTTCATACCAAATGGCACCTAAGGCAATAAGAAAAACACCATTCATTACGCCTTCAAGGTGCGCAGCCAAGGCCATGCGGACATTAACAAATTGAGTTTCAATTAAGCCGGTTAGCAAACCTAAAAGAAAAAGAAGCACCCCATGCCAGATCAAACGTCGTTTTAATGTTTCCATGCAGGGTCTCCTTTTATATCATTGATAGTGGGTAACCAATCAATCACCTAAGTCGCCTTATTTAATACAACTGCAAGCTAAAACACTAAAATAAAGCATCTTAGAAAGAGTACCCCAAATATATAGACTAAGGCAAGGCAATGTGAATGCCTTCCCATACCGTTCGTGCATCACAGCATTTAAAGAGAGCGTTAGAACAGCCCAATCAAACCATTAAAAATGGTTTAGGCATCATTTGCAAGGCAAGCTAACAGCGCCAGGTGAAATTGAGTTGTATTATTAATCAACCAATTCAAAATAAGGCAACGAAATTTCATCACTAATAGCGGCTGTCGTTAGCCTTACGGCTACGTCAAAGTCTAACGCATCAAAGTTTTTACCGACTAGGGAACTAATCATTCTAGGGCCTTCTTCTAGCTGCACGAGTAGTACCGCATAAGGCACGTCATCTTTAAATGCGGGGCCAGGGGCCCGGTATACCACGCTATAAGAGTAAATAGTGCCTTTGCCGCTGGCCGCTTGATGACGCAGCTTAGTCGATTGGCACAACCGGCACATACCCTGTTGATAATATTGCACATGCCCGCAGTCATCACAATGTTGCAGCAGTAGCTTGCCATTTTTTAAGCCGTCCCACAATGCTTGGCTATCGCCATCGGGGGTGGGTAAAGGCTTTGTTAGCACGTTTTTAATTGCCTCACTCATCGTGTGCTCCCCGCACCTAAAATGGTTGTTGCTTGGGTTGAAAAACCTGCGCCCAAGGTATGAACAATACCAAGTTCTGCATTGTCAACTTGACGCTCACCACAGCTACCGCGTAACTGGCGAACCACTTCTATGAAATGAAACCAAGCGGCTGGAATACCTGGGTGTGCGTAAGACAACATGCCGCCATGGGTATTGGTAGGAATTTTGCCACCGTAAGTGATTTGTCCATCTTCGACAAAGCTACCGGATTCACCTTTTTTGCAAAAACCCAGGTCCTCTAGCATCATCAATACGGTTCCGGTAAAGCAATCATAAATACCGGCGACATCTAAATCACTGGCGCTTATACCGGCCATATCATAGGCTTTTTGCGCCGACTGCACGGCACCGGTTTGGGTCAAGTCTGGCATTAGAAAAATATGTTCATGACTGTAATATTCACCGCCACCCAGTATATATATCGGCGTGTCGGTGTAATCCAAGGCGCGTTCAGCCGATGTAAGTATTAACGCAGCAGCGCCATCCGAGATTAAAGAACAGTCGAGTTTATGGTACGGCGACGTAACCATTTTGGAATTCATCACATCGTCAACCGTAATCAGTTCGGTTTTCTGTGCGCCGGGGGTACGACTGGCGTGTTCACGAAAAGTGACGGCTACTTTTGCCATCTGTTCTGATGTAGTTCCATACTGCTTCATATGTCGGTGAGCGGTCATCGCAAAGGTATTAGCAACCGGTATGCCGAATGGCATTTCATACTGTTGATCACGGCTCTCAGTCATGGCTCTGATCGCCATGTCCGGCGTCATACCGGTTAACAAACTATCGCCACAAGCCACCAAAACGGTATCCGCCAAACCTGCGTGGATGGCCGCAGCAGCTGTATTAACCGCCGCACCGGCGGTGGCACCCGATACTTGCAACGTGTTGGAATACGACGGTTGAATATTAAGGTACTCACTGAGCGCAACACTAAAACGATGAAACGATGAAGCGAAAGCATTACCGGTTAATACGCCGTCTATTTCAGATTTCTGCATATTCGCATCAGCCAAGGCGTTAAGCGTGGCTTCGGCCGTTAAGTCTAATGGGCTTCGTCCTGGTACACGCCCAGTTGGTGATTGCCCTACGCCGACAATGGCAACTTTACCTCGAAGAGAATTACGCATCTGCGTCTACTTCTACTACAACAGCACCACGGGCAACATTGTCCCCCGCTTTACATAAAATACTAGCAACGGTGCCAGCATTAACAGCTTCAATTTGTAATTGCATTTTCATTGACTCCATGACAATTAATAATTGACCCGCTTCAACTGTATCACCCTCATTAACCAGTACACTGATGATTTCACCCATCATCGGTGCAGTTACGCTATTAGCCGATTCGGAATCACCTTGTTTATCACTAACAACTTGTAGCACTTGGTAAGTGTTTTGTTGACCTAAACTATGGGTATGAACGATATCTTGACCCGCTTGAGCAGTCACTGGTAAACGGCCCTCATCAAATTCAGCCAAATAGCTCAATCCACTTTGAGCCTGTAGGCGTAGGTCAAACTGTTGTTCATCAATCATTATCGATAATCGGTTGTTTTTATCAACTGCCATTAGAGCCACCGCCCATTGTTGCTCACCTTGTAATAGATTGAAGCTATATACAGGCCTGTCCTCAGGTGAGCGTAACGCCCAGCTACTAAATGAGTCAGCACGTAACCAAGGGTTTTTCGATTCAGTTTGTCGGAATTGGCTCAACCACACAGCCGCCGCCATAGCCGCCTGTTTTTTAGACTGGCTCGCTTCCGTGGTTTCAGAATAATTACTTAACCAACGATCCAGTGTGGCTGTATCAATTTGATCGGCTAGCACATCAGGGTCACGCAACAACTGCTGTAAGAAATTGAGGTTATTATCAAGACCAAAAACCACCGTGTCAGCTAAGCCTTTTTGTAACCGTTCCAATGCCTGTAGACGATCGCTGCCGCTAGCAATTAATTTAGCAATCATCGGGTCGTAATAAGACGACACCTCATCACCACTATCAATACCCGATTCAACACGCAAATGTTGCGTTGGGAATTGTACAAAATCAACCGTTCCGGTTACAGGCATAAAGTTTTGCGCTGGTGATTCTGCATAAAAGCGCACTTCAACCGCGTGCCCGTTCGCTTGAACTTGCTCTTGTTTCAGACCAAAGCCCTGGCCCTGCGCGATACGGATTTGCAATTCAACTAAATCAAGGCCGGTAATTATTTCTGTTACCGGGTGCTCCACCTGTAGTCGTGGGTTTACTTCAAGGAAATAATACGCATCACCAAGCACTAAAAACTCTACCGTGCCTAAGCCCCTAAACTGTATTTGCTTCCCTAAACGGCAAGCGTCTGCGAGTAGTTTTTCGCGCAATTGCGCACTGAGAAAAATAGCAGGCGCTTCTTCTACAACTTTTTGATGCCGCCGCTGCAAAGAACATTCACGCTCAAACAAGTGAATAACATCGCCTTCACCGTCGCCCGCAATTTGCACTTCAACGTGACGCGCATTATTGATGCACTGTTCTACCAATAGGGCATCATCGGAGAATGACCGTAAGGACTCACTCATCGCTGCCGCGATATCAGCGTCTAAATTTGAAAAGTCATTTAAAACGCGCATACCCTTGCCACCACCACCAGCCGCTGCCTTAAGCATCACCGGCGGAGTCATGGTATTGACTAGTTCAGCAATAGCTTTCGGGTCTGTCAGCTTACCTTCACTGCCTGGGATCACTGGTACTTGGGCTTGTACGGCTTCTTTTTTAGCTGCTGATTTATCACCAAAACGGCGTAAGCTATCTGCGCGCGGACCAATAAAAATTAACCCGGCCTGTTCAACCGCCTCAGCAAAATCGGGGTTTTCTGATAAGAAGCCATAACCGGGGTGAATGGCATCACAGCCACTGCTCTTGGCCGCATCAATCACCTTATCTATATTTAAATAGCTCTCAGCTGCAGCTGCGCCACCAATAGCAATCGCATGCCCTATTTCACGTACATGGCGACTGTATTGATCGGCTTCTGAGTAGACGGCAACTGCATCAATACCTAAACGATGGCAGGTTCGTGCGATTCGGCAAGCAATTTCGCCTCGATTAGCAATAAGAATACGTTTAATCATTGTCTGAATACACCAAATTTAGTTTCAATTTTAGGGG
>JAGPVU010000157.1 GCA_018066825.1 Cycloclasticus sp. | reverse complement strand
CGTTTAGGATTTCAATGCTCAAGGGCCAGCAAAAAATATGGAAGCACGCCGATAAAAACGAAATGGTGCATGTTCATGCCGTGTTTAGCCAAGATGAAAAGGGCGGCATTGTTTTTGATACAGAAGGCTCATCTCGCTGGGGCTACCATGGTTTTAATGGCTACCCAGGTGGGTCTGATGTGGGCTTGTTTTTGGGCATAACAACAACCTTCGCGCATAGTTGTAAAGCGAGTGCTGGTGTCAATATGAACGTTAAAAGCATTTACCATGAAGGCAGTATTTATAATCCTGATACGGAGTTTGCTTCCTGTGCCAATATTTGGGCGCAATCCATGCAAATGCAGTGCTTATCCTCCAGCGCTATCCATAGAAGTTTCTTTATGCGGGGTTATTTAGAAGAAGCCTTTGCACCTGAAGATTCTTGGGATGGTGTGCAGGGCAGTGGTGTCTTAGCGGATGGCACACCCTATGGCTTTACCAATTTCGAATGGGTGGGTGGGGGAGCAATGGGCGCTTACCCATTTAAAGATGGAACCCCGTGTACCTGGGCGCAACATACTCAATTATGTAACGTAGGCAACTCTGAAGAATTCGAGTACTTAATTCCTCCGCTCCACCATTTAGGTAGAAAGTTAGAGCCTGGTTATTGTGGGCATGGTAAATACCGTGGTGGGGTTGGTCAAAGTTCTGTGCATTGGATGCAAGAAACTGGGCAGCGTTTGGGGGTCACGCGGGGTGGGTCTGCGACATCGATGACGTCTTACTTAGCATCGGGTATGAATGGTGGTTACCCTGCGCCGGGTGTAGTAACAGTAACGGCGCTGAACACCAATATACCTGACTTAATTAACGCGGATGGTGATACACCAACGACGGCAGGTGAAGTGCTGGAATATGCTGAACAAGGAAAGCTCACCGGTGAGGTAACGTCTTGGAAGTATGATCCGCCAGAACAATCCATGGGTGATAACGACTTGTGGGCTAATGCCGCAGGTGCTTCTGGCGGTTGGGGCGATCCACTTGAACGAGAAAATAACTCCGTTGTTGAAGATATTCGCATTGGTCAATTGCCTGAAAGTTTTGCAAAAACCATGTATGGCGTTGTGGCATCAAAAAATGAATTAGGTGAGGTTACGTTAGATGAGGCTGCAACAAAGCAAGAACAAGCAGCCTTGTATGCTAGTCGTAAAACGGAATCAAAACCTGCCGTTGAATGGTGGAAAGAGCAGAAAGCTAAAGTTGAATCTCACACCATCAGAGACGAGCTACTAGAAATGTACCGAAGCTCAACCAGTTTTGAAGGTTATAACAAACATTACAGAAGCTTTTGGCAATTAGACGACGATTTTGAAATTTAAAGCTGTCTTAATTGTACATAGCCAAATTTAGGAGATAAAAATGGAAGTTGTTGATAGAGGTTTATTAAAACAGTTGGTAGAAGGCCGCATTTCTGATGATGATGTTGATGAAATGCGACGCATGACAAAAAAAGATCACCAGCGTTTTTGGACATATTTAGATATTTTGCAAGAAAAAGTGACCTGGGATAATACAATTTTAATGCGTTTGAATGACCATTTATACATCGTAATGCGTGGAAAAGAACGCATTGTAAAATGTGATTGTGGCCATGAATATGGCGATTACCGTGTTAATTGGAAATTACATGCCGATATCCGAACACGTGACACCCAAGACAGTATGGAAAAGGTGTACTACCCGACTGCGGCTGCACCAGATGCTGATTGGATGGAAGTTCGCGAGTTCTTTTGTCCTGGCTGTACGGCTCAACTGGCGGTAGAAATTGTGCCGCCTGGTTACCCGTTAACCTTTGAGGCATTTCCTGACCTCGACCGGTTTTATAGGGAGTTTATGAATAAACCGCTGGTGGATGAGTCCCCAGATTGGTTTAAAGATAAAACAGCCGACTATTTGTCGGCACTATAAATTTTCAGGAGAAGTAAATGTCAGTTTCAAAAGAGCAGTTAAAAAATAACAAAAAATACATTTTGGCCTTGGATGCCGGCGGCACAATGACCGATACCATTTTGGTGAAAGATGACGGTACCTTTACTGTTGGCAAAGCGCTTACCAATAAAAAAGATGAATCCGCAAGTTATATGGAGTCCGTTGATGATGCGGCGCAAAGTATTGGTATTACATCGAGAGAAGCGCATGAAAATGCATCTGTCAGCATATATGCTGGTACGGGTATGCTTAATACCTTGCTAACGGGCACTGGAAAAAAAGTAGGTCTGCTAGTGACGCGTGGTTTTGAAGACATGTCTATTATGGAAGGTGGGTTGACCTACTTAGGCCAAACGCAGTCAGAAATATTACATAATCAATTACACAAACACACTCGGCCGATGGTTGACCGGCAAAATGTGCACGGTGTCAGTGAACGTATCAGTGGTGGAAGCTACTTTATGGAGAAGCATATTGCCCCCGGTACTGTGCTCGCGCCTTTAAGTGAAAAGCATATTATCGAAGGTGTTCAAAAGCTGATTGTCGCTGATGTGGAAGTGATTGGGATTCTTTTTATCAACTCCTATATTGACCAAACTCACGAACACCGTGCAAAGAAAATTGCATTAAAGTTATTAGCAGAAGCTGGAAAAGATATCCCTGTCGTCTGTTCTTCCGATATAGCACCAGTCAGTAAAGAAAATAATCG
>JAGPVU010000148.1 GCA_018066825.1 Cycloclasticus sp. | reverse complement strand
TGACTTTGCTAGGTCAGCCCTTTGTTAAAGACGGTGATGTAACGATTGAACAGTTGTTGAAATCTAATAATGCCACGGTCGTTTCATTTGTGCGTTTTGAAGTGGGTGAAGGTATCGAAAAGAAAGAAGAGGATTTTGCAGCTGAAGTGATGGCTCAAGTACGAGGCGAATAAGCGATGGGCGAGCTGGCGTATAAACGAATTTTGTTGAAACTAAGTGGTGAAGCCTTTATGGGTGACGCCGCTGGTGGTATCGATAGTGCTACAGTTCTGCGACTGGCTCAAGAAATAAAAGAGCTGTGCGATACAGGCGTACAAGTAGGTTTGGTGATTGGTGGCGGTAATATTTTACGTGGCTCTGAAATAGCCTCTGAAGCGCTCAATCGGGTAACGAGTGACCATATGGGCATGCTAGCTACGGTGATCAACGCCTTAGCCATGCAGGACTCCTTAGAGTCACTTGGTCAGTCTGTTCGAGTGATGTCTGCGCTTAAAATTAATCAAGTATGCGAAGACTTTAAACGGCGTAGAGCAATCCGGCACTTAGAAAAAGGACGGGTTGTGATTTTTGCTGCAGGAACCGGTAACCCGTTTTTTACGACCGACTCGGCGGCAAGCTTAAGGGGCATTGAAGTTGACGCAGATTTGTTAATTAAAGCCACTAAGGTTAATGGGATATACTCTGAGGACCCATTGTTAAACCCGAATGCTGAATTCTATCCAAGAATAAGTTTTGATGAAGCTATCGATATGCGTTTAAATGTTATGGACGCGACGGCATTAGTGCTTTGTCGTGACCATAATTTAAAATTAAGGGTTGTTAACATATTCGATAAAGGCGCCATTAAACGCGTGGTTAGTGGAGAGGACGTTGGTTCATTGGTGCAGTAAGAACAGGGGTTATTATGATTGAAGATATTATTAAAGACGCTGATGTGCGCATGGGTAAGTCGGTCGAGGCGTTTCAAAAAGAACTGACTAAAATTCGGACGGGTCGAGCTCACCCTAGTTTGTTAGAGCACATTGTTGTGTCGTATTACGATGTTGATACACCGCTTAATCAAGTGGCCACCGTTAATATTGAAGATGCAAGAACGTTGTCAATTATGCCATGGGAAGCGGGCATGATTGGGCCGGTAGAAAAAGCCATAATGAAGGCTGACCTTGGGCTGAATCCTGTGACGGCGGGTAATGTTATTCGTGTGCCGATGCCTCCTTTAACGGAGCAACGACGCAAAGAGTTGGTAAAAGTGGTACGTAATGAGGCGGAAAATGCTCGTATTGCGATACGAAATATTCGTCGTGATGCCAACTCTGAGTTTAAAGAAGCACAGAAAGAAAAAATGATCACTGAAGATGAACAGCGCTCGGGCGAAGACAGGGTGCAAAAATTAACCGATTCGCACATCAAGGACATTGATAAGAACCTTGAGGTTAAAGAAACTGATTTAATGTCGATGTAGACTATCGATGAAAAGCTTCAGATGTTTGACCATGGTGGCTCACAATTGAACGATAATGTTTCCTATTAGGCAATTTTAAAAGGTTTATCGTGCAAGACACGGATTCTCAAATCAATCGAACTACTGTGCCGCGGCATATTGCTATTATTATGGATGGCAATGGCCGGTGGGCATTGCGTCAAAATAAGGCTCGCACCTACGGTCATAAGGCCGGGGTTAATGCATTAAAGCAAACCATTGAATCTTGTGCTTCATACGGGGTTGATGTGCTTACTGTGTTCGCCTTTAGTAGTGAGAACTGGTTACGTCCTAAGCAAGAAGTGGACGTACTGATGGGTTTATTTATGCTAACCCTGAAAAACCAAGCCAAAAAACTGCTTAAAAACAATATCCGTTTGAAAATTATTGGTGACCGTTCACGGTTCTCACTGACCTTGCAAGAAAAGATCGAAGAAGTTGAGAAATTGACGAGTAACAATAGCGCCATGACGCTCGTTATCGCAGCAAATTACGGCGGCCAATGGGACATCAATCAAGCGATAAAACGGCTTGCTAAGCACGCTAAAGAGGCCCGTCAATCGGTCGATGAATTTGAAATTAACGATTTTTTGTCTACGGCAGGTTTACCCGAGCCGGACCTGTTTATCAGGACGGGTGGCGAGCAGCGAATCAGTAATTTTTTATTGTGGCAAATAGCTTATAGTGAGCTTTATTTTACTGATGTTTTGTGGCCTGATTTTGATCAAAATGAATTGCTAACCGCTATTATGAGTTATTCATCACGCCAACGACGGTTCGGACATACAGGCGAACAAATAAATGAACAGGCGATTAAATGAACAGCTTATTTAAACGTGTGTTAACGGCTGCTGTGCTTATCCCCTTAGTTGTTTGGTTAGTGTTATTTTCATCCGAGCTGGCTTTTAGCGTGGTACTCAGTCTGGTTTCTTTTACCGCTGCTTACGAGTGGTTTTCGCTATGCGGTGTCAATAATCGTATAGTTAAAGGGCTGTTGGCAACGTTGTGTTTAGTGCTCGCACTGGGCATCAGTTATTCGGCGGGGGCAATTGTTTATCCCTTGATCCACGCAAATGCATTCATTTGGCTGCTGATTGTAATGCTTATTATATTACAGGCGAAACAACTGCTAGACATTTCAATTAGTCGGTTCATAACGATTATGTTCGGCCTATTTATTGTTAGCCTAATGTTTGTTTCGCTGCTTCAAATAAGGCTTCATTTTGAACAAGGACCGGCTTTACTGATGTATTTACTGTTGTTGATTTGGACTGCTGACAGCGGGGCTTATTTTGTTGGAAGAGCATTTGGACGGCGCAAGTTATCAGTGTTTATAAGCCCAGGAAAATCCATCGAAGGTGTTTTAGGTGGCCTAATCTGTTGCTTGTTTTTAGCGGTGCTAGCTTCCTATTACTTTAGCCTATCAAATGCGCGATTGGCTTTTGTTGGCGTGTCGCTGTTTGTTGCTTTTGTTTCGGTGTATGGCGATTTATTTGAAAGTCTAATGAAAAGACGCGCTAAGGTTAAAGACAGCGGTAATATATTGCCTGGTCACGGTGGCGCATTGGATCGATTAGATAGTCTTATCGCTGCTGGCCCCGTGTTCTTATCATTAATTGTGTTAGCAAAGCTGTTTTGATTAAAAATGTTTGTATTCTTGGTTCAACTGGCTCGATTGGCGTGAGTACCTTGGATGTTTTAAGACTCAATAAGCAGGCTTATTCGGTACATGCACTGACAGCCAATAAGAATGTTGACCTGTTATTAGCGCAATGTCTCGAGTTTAAACCTAATTACGCAGTTATACCTGATCCTGAGTTGGCTGAAAAACTTAAGGAAAAACTACAATGCTCTGATGCCGCCGATACCGTAGTTTTGTCAGGTGAGGCATCGTTAGCGGCGGTTGCCGAGCTACAACAAGTGGATATTGTTGTAGCAGCTATTGTAGGCGCTGCTGGCTTGCTACCAACCTTAGCGGCTGCGAATGCGGGTAAGAAATTGTTACTAGCCAATAAAGAAGCGTTAGTCGTGTCTGGTGATTTGTTGATGTCGGCGGTTAGCAAAAATGGGGCAACACTGTTGCCCTTAGATAGTGAGCATAATGCTTTGTTTCAATGTATGCCTGCAGGTTATCGATCAGGGCAGTGTGCTGCAGGCATCAGAAAATTAATTTTGACCGCCTCGGGTGGCCCGTTCTTGCATAAAAATAGAGCGGCCTTGGCCCAGGTAACCGTTGAGCAAGCATGCGCGCACCCAAACTGGTCAATGGGTAAAAAGATCTCGGTCGATTCGGCGAGTATGATGAATAAAGGGCTGGAAGTCATTGAAGCCAGTTACTTGTTTGATATGTGTGCTGATCAAATTGAAGTGCTTGTTCACCCGCAAAGTATCGTGCACTCGATGGTCGATTATATTGACGGGTCTATTTTGGCTCAATTAGGTCAGCCGGATATGCGTACGCCTATTGCACATGCGTTGGCCTGGCCTGATCGCCAATACAGTGGAGTGTCGGCGTTGGATTTTTTAAGTAATAATCAATTATCATTTGAAGCACCAGATGATGAAGCCTTTCCCTGTTTAAGACTGGCTTATCAAGCGTTAAAAGAAAAGGGTACTGCACCAGCTGTCTTAAATGCTGCAAATGAGGTGGCTGTAGAAGCTTTTTTAAACCAATCTATTCGTTTTGTTGATATCCCAACGGTTGTTGAAAAAACATTGAACAACGCCCGCATTGTCGTGGCAGACTCAGTTCCTGTCGTTTTGCAGGCGGACAGCGAAGCGCGTTTGTTAGCGCAGCAATTTATGAGGGAATATCAGTGACATTATTGATTTCGATAGCCGCTTTTATTGTAGCACTCGGTATTTTGGTGACGGTCCATGAATTTGGTCATTTTTGGGTAGCTAGACGCTGCGGTGTGAAAGTGCTTCGTTTCTCGGTGGGTTTCGGTAAACCGTTATTTTCATTTAACCGTCCTAACGACCCAACAGATTATGTCATTGCCGGTATCCCTTTGGGCGGTTACGTAAAAATGTTAGATGAAGCTGACGGAGACGTGGCCGACAGTGAGAAGCATTTGGCGTTTAATAATAAACCCTTGTGGAATCGGTTTTTAATTGTGTTAGCGGGGCCGGCCTTTAATTTAATCTTTGCTCTGATCGCATTTTGGTTGATTTTAATCATTGGAGAAAAGGGTTTAAAACCGGTGATAGGTGAGTTGAGTAAAACTGGGGTTGCGATTCATTCGGGTCTTGAAGTGGGTGATGAAATTATAGCCATTAATGATCGCCATGCGGCTATTTGGCGGGTTACAGCGGGGCTTATGGCCAGTGAGTTACTAGACAGTGGGTCGGTGACGCTGAGCGTCAAAAAAAGTGACGGCCGTCAGAAGAAGGTTCAGTTGGCTTTACCGTTAGATGATCAGTTGGAGCCCAATGATATTTTAAAGCAAATTGGTATCAGCCCCTTATTGCCATTACTAGCACCTCGAATAGGTGATGTGATGAATGGTGAGCCAGGTGATGTGGCAGGTTTACTGCACGGCGACCTTATTTTATCTGTTAATCAACAAGCAATAGACACTTGGGGAGAGTGGGTTCAGTTAACGCGATCAAGTCCAAATTTAGCCATGCGTGTTGAGTTATTAAGAGATGATGAGTTGCTTAGCCTAACGGTAACGCCGAAAGCAGTGATGGATGATGAGCTAAGCATTGGTCGGATTGGTGTGTCGCCGTTGATTGACCCATCGATCAATCAACGTTTTTATGCCACCTATTCCTTAGGCGTGTTGCCGGGGTTGATCGAGGCGGCAATACAAACGACCAGTTATTCTGTGCTAACAGTTAAGATGATTGGCCGTATGTTAATGGGTGAGGCATCAATACAGAATTTAAGTGGCCCAATAAGTTTGGCGCAGTATGCAGGACAAACGGCCTCGATCGGTTTGGTGTCGTTTTTAAAGTTCCTCGCCTTTGTTAGTGTTAGTTTAGGTGTGATAAACCTATTACCGATTCCGATGCTCGACGGCGGGCACTTGTTTTTCTATTTAATAGAAGCGATTAAAGGTCGGCCAGTATCAGACAAAGCACAGGCTGTCTTTATGCGAATGGGCATGTTAATGCTGATTTCGATGATGTTGTTAGCTGTATTTGTCGACCTAGGGCGACTTGTCGGTTAAATAAAAAAATACGTATTGAGTCGCGTAACGGTTTTATCTATACTGGCTCGATGCCACATAACAAAATACAAAAAAATATTGTGATAAACCAAATCAAGCACATTTTCGTAGCCGCTTCTTTAGTGGTGTTACTGCTCACCTCAGCACAGCTGAGTGCTGCTGAGCCGTTCGTTATTAAAGATATTCGGGTTAACGGTTTGCAGCGAATCACAGCTGGCGCTGTTTTTAATGGTATTACAACAAAAGTAGGCGACCTGTTTGGTGATGAGCGTTCTGAAGATATCATCAGAGAGCTCTTCCAAATGGGCTTTTTTAGCGATGTTAATATTGACCGTAGCAACGATACTTTAATAATTAATGTAAAAGAACGTCCAGCGATTACCTCTATAGATATTGAAGGTAACGATGATATTGAAACAGAAAAATTACTCGAAGCGTTTAAAGATGTCGGGATGGCCGTAGGGCGGGTTTTTAACCCATTGGTGCTCGATAAGGTTAAAAACGAACTACTTCAACAATATTATAATAACGGCAAGTATTCTGCTGTAGTTGAAAGCAAGGTCACCACGTTAGAGCGTAACCGTGTGGCCGTATTGATTACGGTGGTCGAGGGTTCTGCAGCGTCCATTAAAAAGATTAATATCGTCGGTAATAAGGCTTTTTCTGATGAAGATGTGTTGGGTGATTTTGAGTTAACGGGTCCAACGCTATTTTCTTTTTATACCAACAGTAATCAGTACTCTAAGCAAAAACTGTCAGCTGATTTAGAACGCTTAAACTCCTTCTATCAAGACCGTGGTTATATAAACTTTAAGGTCGAATCAACTCAGGTATCGATTAGCCCAGATAAAAATGGCATCTACGTGACGATCAACGTATCAGAAGGCAAAGTGCATACTGTCAGCGAGGTTAAGCTAGCAGGTGAGCTTATTTTAACCCCGGACAAACTGATTCCTTATGTTATCGTTCAGCCTGGTGATACCTTTTCGAGAAAAAAGGCTACGCAAACCTCTGAAAACATATCAACCATCCTCGGTCATGAGGGTTACTCATTCGCTAATGTTAATATGATCCCAGAGATAGATGAGGAAACAGCGAGCGTGAAAGTGACCTTTTTTGTTGATCCAGGCAAGCGCGTATATGTACGACGCGTATTAATGGAAGGCAATACCAAGACGCGTGATGAGGTGCTAAGACGCGAAGTTAGACAAATGGAGGCCGCACCCATTTCGACGTTAGAAGTTGAACGTTCTAAATCACGCTTGTCACGTTTGGGTCATTTTGATGAAGTGGATGTAGAAACCCCAGCAGTCCCCGGTACAACGGACCAAGTTGATGTTAAATACACCGTGAAGGAAAAGTCGTCAGGTAATATTTTAGCCGGCGCCGGTTTTTCCCAGTCACAAGGTTTAGTGTTGAACGCGAGCATTAGCCAAAACAACTTTTTAGGCACAGGTAAACGGATGAGCGCGAGTTTTAATAACAGCTCAGTCAATACAATTTATAGTTTGGGCTATACCAATCCGTACTACACCATTGATGGGGTTAGCCGAGGCTTTAATGTCAGCTATAGAACCACTGATTCGGATGAATCAAACACGGCTTCTTATAAATCCGAGTCCTTCAATACAGGGGTCAACTTTGGCTTACCGCTTAATGAAAATGATAAAATTGGTCTCGGTCTTGATATAGAGTTTACCTCGCTCGATATCGGTGGTAGTTACTTAAGTTACCCTGAAGGTTTTAGTCAGATTCTTGATTTCATCAATAAAAATGGTGACTCTTATACTAATTTAAAGGCTTCTGCCGTTTGGGGTACGGATACTAGAGATAGGGCTGTGTTTGCGACACGCGGTGGTTCCAAGCGTTTGTCGGGTGTGATCACCGTACCGGGTTCTGATCTTGAGTTCTATAAAATCAGCTATACCCAAAAACAATACATACCTGTTACTCGTCATACGACTTTATATTTAAACGGTGAGTTTGGTTATGGCGACTCGTATGGTGACGCTGAGACATTACCTTTCTTCGAAAACTATTACGCGGGTGGTAAGGGCTCAGTACGTGGTTTTAACGACAATACACTCGGTCCAAAGGATGGGTTTAATGACCCCATAGG
>JAGPVU010000123.1 GCA_018066825.1 Cycloclasticus sp. | reverse complement strand
AGATTTACAGAGTCTATGCCAGCATGGGCATTTTGCATTGGACGCGCATTTAGCAACAGTTCGAGAAATGTTAGCCAGTATTGGCGAAGCGCATAGTGCTTGGAATACTGCAGAGCTGCTCAAACGAGATGGCGTCAATGCCTGTTTTATAGACTTAACGGGCTGGCGATCTAATCACCATATGTCGTTAGACGAACGCATTCGCTTGAGTTTTGAACATATCGAACTGGATAAGCAGTTGCCTATTGTAACTGGCTATGCCCACAGTGATTCTGGATTGATGTCCTCTTTTGACCGTGGCTACAGCGAGATGACTTTCAGCCGTTTAGCGGTTTTAACTGAAGCCACTGAAGCGATTATTCATAAAGAGTTTCACTTGAGTAGCGCCGATCCTAAATTAGTAGGCGAAGCGAATGCCGTTCCTATTGGCCGCACGAATTATGATGTAGCGGACCAACTTGCCAACTTGGGAATGGAGGCTATACACCCCAAAGCAGCCAAAGGTTTACGCCAAAACAATATCCCGCTTCGTGTAAAAAACACCTTTGAACCTGAACATACCGGCACATTAATTACCCGTGATTACATCAGCGAATCCCCTTGCGTGGAAATTATCGCCGGCTGCAAAGGCATCTACGCACTGGAGATATTTGATCAAGATATGGCGGGGAATCTGTCTAAGTACGATAGTGAATTAGTCGCTATTATTAAACGATTCAACGCACCTATCGTATCCAAAGACACTAATGCCAATGCCATTACGCATTTTTTATCCACCAATTTAAAAACTGTTAAACGGATTCTTGCCTTAATAGAAGAGCGTTTCCCTGAGGCAGAAGTCAATCAGCAAAAGGTAGCGATTGTTTCTGCTATTGGCAGTGATATGCAAATTCCTGGTATCTTGGCAAAGATGGTGCAGGCGGTTGCCAATGAGAATATTAGTGTGTTGGCGGTACATCAATCCATGCGTCAGGTGGATATGCAATTTATCGTTAATGAGGCTGACCATGACAGTACTATTAAAAGCCTGCACGCCGCACTAGTAGAGGTTCATGATCACGGACGAGCCATATGTCTCGCATCGTAAAGATACTGGTTCTACTGACTGGCTTGCTACCCATTTTGTTATTTGCAGAAGTTGGGGGCGGCGCACGGACGGCAGACGTGATAGACACATTGGAACAACCTCTCTACTCGCCTTTTGTTGAACGTTATGTCCTAGATGAGCTTAAACAGTTACGGGTTGACCAAGCAAAAACCAAACATGAATTATTGCAACAAATTCTAGATCGTGAACACAATTCAGTGGATCGTGCCGTGGCCTATGCGACTGACACCGTAACCTATTTCTTTTATTTAATTGCTGCGGCAACATCGGTGTTGGTACTGGTAGGCTGGACCTCCATAAGGGACATTAAAGAACGAGTACACTCCCTAGCAGATGAGGAGATATCCAAGCTCATCCATGAATATGAAGCGCGATTAGAAATGATAGAAGTGCAATTACAACAAAAAACCCAGCATATCGATGAAAACCGTGAAGAAATAGAATTAACGCAAGATGTCCAGTCGCTTTGGCTACGGGCCCAACAAGACTCTTCTCCCGCCAGCAAAATTATCATTTATGATGAGATTTTGAAACGACGCCATGATGATTGTGAAGCATTGACCTATAAAGCAGATGCTGTTTTAGAATTGAACGAGCCACAGTGGGCTGCTAATTTATGTCATCAGGCGCTGAAGATAGACCCGGAAAACTGCCATGCATTTTATCAGCTTGCCTGCGCCTATACGGCAATGGATCAGTTTGAAGAAGCCCTACGCTTTTTAATCGAGGCATTGAGTAGGCGCGAAAGTTATCTAGAAGGCATTCATGAAGACCCCGCCTTACAACCCTTGGTCAACCATAAGATATTTAACGAACTACCTCGTCTTATGACTAAGTAGCCATGCCAATAAGCCAAGAATAATACCTAAAAAAAGACGATTACTGATAGATTTAGCTAAACAAGCACTTAATGGTTGACCTACCGAAAATAGTCTCTAAGATACGCGGCTCTGACAGGGCGGGTAACTGGCTCCGCTAGGGGCATTTCTCTCATATTGAACGCTCAATTTGATGTTACCCATTGCTTTATCGCATGACAGGGACATGTCAATGCTCGTCAGAATTGCGGACCGGTAGTTCAGCTGGTTAGAATGCCGGCCTGTCACGCCGGAGGTCGCGGGTTCGAGTCCCGTCCGGTCCGCCATTTCTTATTTTATATACAACGTTAATTCAAACTGCCGCTAACTACATACCTGCCATGGCAAAACCGTTGGCAACAATGCCTTCATCAAAGTGCTTGTGCCTATCAATATTGTATTGCTCAGGGTTTACTACCGTTTGAATGCGCAAGGGCCTACCTTTTGCATCTACGAAGACTTTTTCAAGATTGATAACCTTTTCTTTTATCGGCATCATGTATTTATCCATGATGGGCATAACACGAGGGCGTAGCTTAGAATCTTCGTTTGACTCCAACACTAAAGCAATTTGATTATCACTGAGTTGGACATAACAACCCGGTGGAAAAACACCCAAACTTTCGATAAATTTAGCGGCCAATATACGATCGAACTGATCCCCTGCTTGTTGATAAATAACTTGTGTCGCCTCAAGGTGCGTCATACCTTTTTTGTAGGGCTTATCGCTGATCAGGGCGTCATAGGTGTCAACAATTGAAACGATGTTTGAATAGTAAGACACGTCTGCATCTTTAAGACCGTGGGGGTAGCCCTGCCCCCTGATCCGTTCATGGTGGGTTAACGCGGTTTCAATCGCGCCATAAAACATATTGTCACTGGACTTTAACAACTCAGCACCTAAGGTTGTATGGGTCTTCATGATGGCCATTTCAGCGTCGTCAAGTTCGCCCGGTTTATTTAGAATGTTGTCAGGTATCAACATTTTACCCATATCGTGCATCATGCCACATAGGCCGACATTTTTAAGCTCTTGATCCGTTAAGCCGATATGCCTGCCTAAAACGATGGACAGCATGCAAACGTTTAAACTGTGCTGCGCGGTATACTCATCTTTGTTTTTAAGCTGTGTTAGCCACAAATGCGCGTCAGGGGAATGTAGGATACTGTTAACTGAAGCCGCAACGGCTTCTTTTGCAGCTTGCGTTTTAATGCTACCGCCTTTTTTAACGGTCTGCATAAAATCGGTAATTAGTTCTCCTGTGGCACGGTAATTACTGCTTGCTCGTTCAATTTCTTTTTCAAAAGAGCCGAGTTTGTTGGGCGGTTTACCCACAACATAGGCACCACCCGCTGTAGAATTTTTTGCCGCAACGCTTAACTTACTTTGCCGAGCATGATCCACATACACGTATTGGCACAAACTTCTAACTGCTTGAAGGTCACGATGGGTCCGCAGATTAAGTCCTTGCAATTTAAACGGTGAATCCAACCAGTCTCTGTCTAGTTTAGCAACGTACATACCCAGCTCTAAATTTTCAGCTTTGACGTATGTCAACTTAGTCTCATCGATATATTTTCCCGCTTGTATAGCGGCCGGTTTTTTACCGAATAATTTAAGGATCCATTCAATCATATTGTTTTACCGTGTCAGCACTTGAGTCTTGCCTTGAGCAAAGCGCCCAAGTTAAGCCGAGTATAGTGACTATTTGGACCGATCAAATGGCCTCTAAATAACTCTAATGACAAAGCTAGATGCGCATCACAATTACTTGATTTAGTTAGTGAAATTTGACAACTTGATCACACAATATTACGTACTGAAAAATCAATCAGAGCCACTCAAAAAAACACTACCCCGAGTTAATGAACGTTTGAAAGCGCGAAGGGATAACCTACTGGCCAGCCTAATTTAGTTATCTGCTGTTAAATTTAAAAAAAATATTGAAAAAATATTCTAAGGAATGCATTATTCGCAAAAATTGATTGCGTAGACCAACACGTTGGCCATAACGCTACCTTTGACGGAGAACTAGACTTATGAAAAGCAGCAAAAACTCAGCCATTAGTTATTGTGAATTACGTACCGCTAAGGGTAATTCGATTGTTATTCACGATAACCGCATTTTGTCCGAGCAACAAGGACGGATTTATTTATACAACACCACTAAAAACACCTTAGTTCAATACGACGAATCCATCGTCAGCTCCAAATTATTTCCATTGGACGAAGAACAGCTAGCGCAGGCGGTTAAAGACTATAAAAGTGAGTGGGAAGCCGCCCGTAAACAATACATACGTGAGCACACAAAGCCTCATCACATCAGCAGTGACGTTAAACAAGCCAATATCGACGAGTTATTATCCGACGATGATTCGAATATGGATGATACTGATGTTGATTATGATGAAGATGATTAATACGCTATTTTGCTGTGTCCGCTGGCAGTTATTGCACCATGTATCTAAACCAATATAGCGGCTTAACCCCGCTACTTACTGTGTTTTTGCTGATCTAATCAGCTACATTCAAGTCAAACGTCAACTGTTTTTCATCGTCTTGGTCTTCTGTTATTAGGCCGCTAACCGTAACACCAAGCAAACGGACTGCTTGTTTACCCACCCCGGTTTTAGTTAATAAGTCCGCTAACAAGGCCCGCATTTGAACGACGCCTTCTATAGGATAGGGTAAACTAATTGAACGTGTGATTTGCCGAAAGTTACTGTATTTGACTTTTAAAGTTACCGTTTTAGCCTGCATTTTTTTAACCAGCAACAGCTTAAACACCGTTTCAGCCAAGGCATTAATGTGCGCTAACAACTCGCTAGTATCGCAAATATCTACCGCAAAGGTCGTTTCTTTGCCCAAGGATTTCCGCTGCCTAGAACTGCGCACAGGTCGTAAGTCAACACCACGTGAAATATGATAGTAATAACCCCCAGATTTACCAAAACGCGCCGTTAAATCAAGGGCGCTCCAGGCTTTTAGATCAGCACCGGTTTTAACCCCTAGGTGGTGCATTTTAGCCTCGGTGGCGGGACCGATGCCATGAAACTTGCCAATCGGTAACGCGGCAACAAACGCCTCACCCTGATCAGGCGTGATAACGTATAAACCATCAGGCTTATCCATGTCAGACGCCATTTTTGCCAAAAACTTGTTATACGACACGCCGGCGGAGGCAATCAGTTGCGTTTCAGCCTTAATGTCATCTTTAATGGCTTGTGCTATGCGCGTAGCTGACCCAGCTAACAAGCTAGCATCGCTAACGTCAAGGTAGGCCTCATCTAAGGACAAAGGCTCAACCTCTGAGGCATATTGCCAAAATATGTGTTGAATTTGGCTCGACACTTGGCGATAAGCCTCAAATCGTGGCGGCACAAAAACAGCCTGTGGGCATAAACGGTACGCGCGCGAACTGGCCATGGCAGAATGAATACCGAACTGTCTAGCTTCGTAACTACAAGCCGCCACCACGCCACGACTATTGGGTTGCCCACCAACCACCACTGGCCTTGCCCGCAACTCCGGTTGATCGCGCTGTTCTACTGATGCGTAAAACGCATCCATGTCGACGTGAATTATTTTGCGTTGATCGCCCACTGAACTTGCTTTAACCCATTTAAATTCGTGGTTTATTATGCCTTAATATCAAATAAGATGACGCATACAAATGTTTTCAATTAATCGCCTGAATCCTGAACGAGGATGACTATGCAAAACAAACTAGACATCGCCTTGCATCGTTTAGAAATCATTCTGCCCTTAAAACAACATCAACGCAGCCTTGATGAGCCGGTCAAGCGGCTGCATCAACAATTGCTACAATCATTTTTTATTAATGGCCGCATTCTTAATAACGAAGAAATGCGCACTTTCGTAAACGATGTAGATGTCGCGCTAAGTACGTTAAGAAA
>JAGPVU010000130.1 GCA_018066825.1 Cycloclasticus sp. | reverse complement strand
GGTAAATTTAATGCATTCAGACTAACTATCGGATCGGGCAACGTTGCCAGTTGAGATGGGATATCCGCCATTGCATCCGAACGTGCTTGCATTTCAGCAAGGCTTGGGTTGTTTTCAACCGCTAGTTGTAAAGCTTTTTGTAGCGTTAATGTCTCAGCCGTTTGCCCATAGGTAGTGCCGCTGAGTAAACAAAGCAGCAGTAAGAAAATAAATTTGTTAAGTAAAGCCATAAGGTCCCCATAAATCGTAGTGATAACGCGTTAGCATTAAAATATTCGACAGGGGAATAGACTGAATTAAACGCTCACTAAGATATTAAGAATAACCACGTAAACGATAGGCGAACTGCCCCCTGTTAAACGACTAAACAGGGTGGTTTGATTTCTGGGGAGTAGCTGGTACTTTGAGGGAACTGACGATTAAGCGGGTTTAGCTTAACCAATAAACGCATATGACTTGTGCCAACAGCATGGGGGGTAACATAGGCGCTAGCATGCCCTGCGCAATCCATTGTTACATCGCAGTCGCAGCCGTCAGTTGTGTCGCTCATTATGTCCATCGCCATAGTCTGATGGTCCATCATCTCCGACATCGACTCAGCATGACTTGTCTGCATACCCGAACAATGGCTAAACGCAGAAGCCACGGGCGAGCTGATAATAATCAATATCAAGACGGTTAATAGGTTTTTTTTCATGCCTTCGTTCTGAATGGATCCTGTTGTTGTTTTTTATAAAACCACAGGGGCCACAAAAAGTCTATGTCTAAGGACATTCAATCTGATCCAGCTCATCTTTCTCGGCTATATAGAATATCGACCCCTGTTTCTACACCCGACTCCGTTTTTACTGACCAGTTTTCATTCAATTCGTAGTTTAAATTAACCGTGCTAACCGGTTCAAACAAGCCAATACCGTAGCTTAAATATAATTTAGGCGAGAGGTACTTACCGATCTGTAAGGCGGTATCGTCGCCCCCGTTACCGTTAATACCAAACGAATCTAATCCAAAGGTGCTAGCAATTTGTTCGCCCAACATATTACCGCCCTTAATACCCAAGCCAGTGGCGGCTGAAGCAAGCATCGCGGCATCGGCTGCGGAAGCGCCAGCCAACGGCCGACCAATCATCA
This sequence comes from Cycloclasticus sp., assembly GCA_018066825.1. Classification (GTDB taxonomy): domain Bacteria; phylum Pseudomonadota; class Gammaproteobacteria; order Methylococcales; family Cycloclasticaceae; genus Cycloclasticus. The sequence continues at coordinate 8,551 of JAGPVU010000130.1, read as the reverse complement.
AGTACGACAAGATATCGTCATCGCTCATCGACGGGCGCGAAAAAAGAGCGATTAATGGGTCATCTACGGTGCCCGTCAGTTGTAATCCTGCCACTACCTTGCCACTTTTTCTGGTCGCTTTAATGTCTAAGTTAGGGTTTTCTATGGCGTCACCGGCAAACTGTATTTTCCCGTTATCAATGTCTAATTTTTGTCCATAGGCTTCATAACTGCCGTCTTTAATGAAGATATCGCCAGTACCCAATAACAGTTTTTTGCTGTTCCCACTGACTAATAATTTGCCCGTTAATCGACCTTCAAATCCTAGGCCATTGACCTTAACTTTATCGCCTAACGATAGGTTTACGTTAAAGTCAGTTGCTACAGACCGCTCTTCTTTTTGCACCGGGCCATTAATAATTACCACGTCGTCACTGGCTGTGACCGAGGCATTAAACTGCACCGGCACCAACTCTGCTGTTGGCACCCTAACCGAGCCAGATAACTGTGAGGTTTTAGCGTTCAACTTAAACAGCAAATCAGGCGAAGCGATCACGTAGGCTTCGGGTAGGTTTACTACCTCAATATTTTCGCCCTTAAGCGAACTAACCAGGTTCCAACCTTGGGTTGAATTTTTGACCTGTGCAGCCCCTGTTAACTGACCTTTTCCTGATTTAAAACGATAATCAAGTGTAATACCCTTCGATACATCACCGGTTGCCGCTATATTCAGGTCTTCTAAACTCAAACCTAAACGGGGTAAATACACCTGCCCATCAATCAGCGCAAGCTGGCCATTAATGGAGGCATTTTTAACCGTTCCTGACACGGTAAGATCCAACTTAAGTTGCCCCTTTAACTTATCATAATCGGTGTGCAAGGAATCGATAACAGATAAGTCATCAACCGCAGTTTTTAAATAACCTGATAGGGATGACTTTTCAGGGTTCAGCAAAACGGTTTTGATATCCGCCATCATCAACCGCCCTGTTAGCGGGCTAACGCCTGGTAAATCCGGCGCCAAAATAACATCAATAAAACTTTTACTTTCGTTTAATTGATAAGACAAATTTAGCTCGTTTAATACGATAAATTTTTTCTCTGTTTCTTCCGCACCAGACACTAAAACACGCGCATCTTGCACACTCAGTTGGCCACTGCCATCTGTGGGGTAAGATTCATAGCCGTTCAGCTTAATATTGCCAATTAATTCACCGTGTAAGGGGGTAATAAAGTTGCTATAAGCTTGTGCAAAATTAACTGGGATCGCAGTTAGGTCAAATTGACTTTGCCAATGCCCTGTATCTGCATAACGGGCTTGCAAACAGAAACGACTAAGATCAGCTTGTAAGCAATGTTGCGCTATGTTCGCGCTGTTTTTAGTAAGCACAATCGTTCCAAATTTATCTGCTTGCCATGGCGTCTTATCACCTTGGGTTATTTGAAGTTGATTAAACTTTCCTTGCCATTGTTGCTTGGCAAAACCACCGAATGCTCGGGCAGAAACGGTTGATTTTTTATCGTTCGCCTGTATCGCGATAGTGTGATCATCTAGTCGACCAGTAATCGCCAAGGTCCCGTTTATATCATGCACATCATTAACCGATAAGCCCAAGAAATTAACTGTGGTGTCAATTCGGCCGGTTTCAAGCATTTCCATACGCACATCAGAATCAACTGTTCCAAGCTGGACATAGTCGCTATAGGTGATGTTTTTACCCCGTATTTTAGCGCGTATCGACGGTTCAGTCGCGTCACCTAAGAGCGTGCCGCTGGCCTGTAACTGCCCAGTCAAATCGGGGTGAAAATCGGCTAGACTCGGAGAATCTATCGACCAGTTAAAGTCCAATTGGTCTTTTAAATGGCCTTTGGCTCTAACCACTGATTGAGCTGTATTAATTTGTAGCGAAGGTACAATAAAGTGGCCGTTTAGATAATTAGCATCCGCCAATATTTTTAGCGTTCGCTGCCTTAAGGTGCCAGCCACTGTTAAACCATCAACTTTAACGTCAAAGCCTTGTTCAACTTGTTCTGATACGCTCATCTGCCAACCACCAGACAGCACTCCCGGCCAATCTTTCGCCAATAAAGCAGGGTCAAATTTAGTTAAAGTAACAACGCCATTCATTTTAAAAAGGTCAGTCCATTTCGCCGAACCGTTAAATTTAGCTAATCCTTTGCCTGTCTTGGCGAGCAGATCAAATTTATTGTTACCCGCCGCATCAAGCCGAGATGACAAGGAAATATTAACGTCTTTAGCGTCAACTACAACGTCTGCCTGTGCTGTTAACATTGGCGCGCTCATCGTGCCCGATAGACTCACAGTGCCTTCATTAATTACTATCGAGCGCCCACTCAAGGCGCTAGGAATAGTTAACTTATTTAACATGGCTTGCAGCTGGTACACCGGTTCATCTGAGTTAAGTTGTACTTCACCGCTTGCAGTTGTTACGCCATCGAGTCCTTTAAGCTCAAACTGCTTGAGTATTAAACGCTCTGTTGTTGCAACAATGTCTGTCGAAAAAGTCGTCTGTTGTTGATCTAGCGCCAGGTCACCCGAGGCTTTAACACGATATTGATCAGCTTCGCCCTGCAGTAAAAATTGCCCCTTGCGGCTATGTAAAAAACCCTCACCTTTATTCATCGGCCAGAATAATTCCTGCCAACGACCATCTATATCAATTTTCAGCGCATCAAACGGTGCCTGTAGCGTGCCTGCCAACGCAAGTTTCGCCTTATTTGAAGAACGTAATTGTGCATTAACAGCCCATTTATCCAGTGCATCGCTATTCGCCTCAATCGCTAACGTAAAATCTTCCAATGCATGCTCCGCCAGTTCCCCCTGCAGCGTTAACGTCGCCTGCCGTTTATTACCGTTGGCTATTAGCGTGGCCTTTGTTAGCTTGCCTTGTTGTGCACCGGCTAAATCGGACAAGATCAAACCCACTAGCTTGGCTTGCGCCTCCCACGTTAAATCACTGAGTAATTTGGTTGCTTTAATTGTTTGAGTCGATTTAAACGGTTCCAAAATCTGTTGATTAATCAGCAATTCGGCTACATTACCTTTGATATGACCTTGAGCCGATATTACTTTGCCGTTATTCATTATATGCCAGCGATAAGTGAGATCAGTTGTATCAGTGCCGTTAAACGCAAGCGTTCCTTCCGCGTCAAAACCAGTTGTATCATCGGTCTGAACCCGTAACTTTTTGACGACTACCTGTTGTCCCGATGCCGCCAACGAAGCAGACAACTCGCTGACTAGCGTAGTGCGTTGTGACAATTCGTTTAACCGTGTTACCCGTCTAAGGCGTAAATCGGTAATACTAATCGGTATCGGCAGTACCAACTCCGGCAGCTGGAAGGTTGTGCCCTCCGCGGCCTTACCCTCTGTCAACTCAAGCCCATCTAGAAATAACTGGTCAACGATTAGGCGACCACGCAATAAGGCTAAGGGTGACAAGCGAATGCTTAGGCTATCAACTTGATAGCTCTCCTCATCATCAACACGATAAACGATACCCTCCAACGTGGCAGATTGGTTTAAACGTCCCGATACCTCTTGTATGCTTAGGCCTGGCGTCCAGCGTTGTGCTAGCGACATGGATGTTGAAAAACCGTATTCCGTCGTCAACAACCACGTTATAAGCCCTGCCAATAAAGCAATAAGAACAACGATTATTACGAGTAAACGACGGATCATAAATCAGGCCCAATCACCAGGTGAAAACCGATGCCGTTATCGTTATCGGACAGCGCTTTTGCTATATCAAATCGAATCAAACCGATTGGTGAACGCCAACGCACCCCTACACCCACGCTATATTCTATAGGCTCGCTTAAACTGTTATAGGCGTTACCAAAATCAGTAAATACTGCAGCGCCCCATTTACCCATAAACATATTTTCATACTCCACACTACCCGTGGCTAGGTAGCGTCCACCCTCGACTTCTCCATCATCGCCCAACGGGCCCAGTGACTGATAGTCAAAACCACGAATGCTACTATCACCACCGGCAAAAAAGCGCAACGAACTCGGTAGTTTTTCAAAATTAGTGGTCTCCGTCGCGCCCACACTAGCACGTGTTATCAGTCGCCCATTCTCGCTCACCGAATGAATGTATTTCCCCCTTAAGACTGCTTGTGCAAAACTCGTATCTGATAACAACGCCTCACTCGCGCCAGATAATGATAGCGATACTTTACCGCCTTGCTGGGTGTAGATGCTATCGTCAGCCCAGGTTCTAGTCCAAGCAATATTCGGTATCAACAAAGTCGATGTATTGGCGTCATCAGAGACGTCAAAGTTTTCACTCAACACTTTAAGTCCACCCGTTTCACTCCAACCCCAACGTTTAGCCTTATAGTAACTACCAAATGCAAATGAACGGCTTTGTACGCTGTCGGTGTCTTCATTTTTAAATTCAGCATTAAAGCCAATATCGGAAACCATGCCACTTAATAGGGGCATTTGATAATCTATTGATACGCTATTACCGATTTGTGACAGCCGTGAAGCCGCACTTAAACGATGGCCTTGCTTATTAAGGTAGCGGTTCTCCCAACCTAGACTCAATCTTGCCCCTGAATCCGTACCAAAGCCAAGCCCCGCGTTATATTTATATTGTTTTTCTTCGCCCAGGCTAACAACCAAGGCCACTTCACCGTTTTGCCTCTGTTCAGTCAGTACATCCACCTCAACAGCACTGAAGTAAATTGCATTTCGTAGGTTGTTTTTAAGCACCAGTACTTTACCAGCCAAATAAGGGTCCCCCGCTTTAAAAGGAATGAGTTTTTTTAAAACCTTTCGACTTATTACTGTTTCGGGCAATTCCACCTTGGCAAATGTATAGCGTGGCCCTGAGTTGTAATGCAGACTAACAACAGCCATATTAGTGATGGCGTCAACTTCTACCGTATGACGGCTTAATTCGGCGTCGAAATAACCACGCTCAACACCTAAGCGTAATAATTTTTTTTTCGCAGCTTCATACGCCTCATGATCGAACGGCGCGCCTTTTTTTAGCGGAAAATCCAACAATAAGGCTGTAAACTTATCATCTGCTTTCGCGTCGCCTTGTAACACAAGGTCTACATTGAGGATGTGAACCTGTTGGCCTAGATCGAGCTGATAATTTGCCTGCCACTGTTTATCTTGCTGGTTTAGTTTGCTGGTGATTTTAGCTTGGTAAAAACCATACACCTTTAGCATACCGTTTAATTCTTCTTTCGCTTTTTTATGTAACAGCTGAAGCTGTCTTGGCGTCAGTCGTTCGCTGTCTTTTAACCTAAAAATGCTTAAACCACTCTGCAAAACAGCCGCCTTTCCCTCGGGAGCACCCACCACATCGACCATAACAGTCATCTCAGACGACTGCGCACTGCCAACAAAGCAGCATAATAGAGTGCAAAGCAAAAACCGACGTCTAATTTTCAAATAATCGAACATTATTGTCTCGTAAATAAAGCCCAGCCTTTTCCACATCAAATAGGACTTATTAAAAAGACGTATTATAGGTTAATAACCTTAATCTGATATGAATCCTTTTAACTCAGTATTCAATCAAGAAACTAACCAACAAGCCGCCTTTCAATATATATTTACGTTTAATCTTATCGTTATGACAGGAGCAAGGGATGCCGTTTAGTTTGTTGCATTACGTAAAAAACAGGTGGTTTAAGACTGGCACTTCGGCGATCAAGCCGCTTAGTACGCACTGGCATAATACCTCTAGCGAACAAACACTGAACGACTTATCGTCCAGCCTGCAAGGTTTGTCGAACGAGGCGGTGTTAAATCATCGGCAACAATACGGCCCCAACCGTCTGCCAGAAAACAAGTCGCGTAGTGCCTTCGTTCGTTTTTTAAGTCAATTTAATAACGTGTTGATCTATGTACTATTGGCCGCTGGTGTTATTACCGCCTTTATTGAACACTGGGTAGACGCCAGTGTTATTTTTGGTGTAGTGATCATTAATGCCACCATCGGCTTTGTACAAGAAGGCAAAGCAGAAGGTGCCTTACGTGCTATTCGTCAAATGCTATCTCACCATGCCATGGTGATACGCGCCGGACGACAAAGCAGTATTAGCGCCGAGCAGTTGGTCCCGGGTGATATCGTTTTACTGCAGACAGGTGACAAAGTGCCTGCCGACATACGCCTACTTCGGGTAAAGGGTTTGCAAACGCAAGAAGCCTCATTAACCGGTGAGTCAATGGCCGTTGAAAAAACCACAACCCCAGTACCCGTTAACAGTGTTATCGGCGACCGCCTTTGTATGGCCTTTTCTGGCACCTTAGTTACCCACGGCCAAGCAACGGGTGTTGTGGTTGCTACTGGTCAACAAACCGAGTTAGGTAATATCAGTGCCTTGGTTGGAAGTACTGATACTGTCACCACACCCTTGCTACGCCAAGTTGCTCAATTTGGTCATTGGTTAACCCTGTTTATTCTTATACTTGCCGCCATCAACTTTGTTTTTGGCGTTTACATCCACCAATACAGCATAACGGACATGTTCCTTGCTTCGGTCAGCCTTGCCGTGGCTGCCATTCCTGAAGGCCTACCGGCCATTATGACCATCACCTTGGCCATTGGGGTACAAAAAATGGCGAAACGTAATGCCATCATCCGCAAATTACCTGCGGTTGAAACCTTAGGCGCCGTATCGGTTATTTGTTCCGATAAAACCGGCACATTAACGCGTAATGAAATGACCGTAGGGTCCATTATCACCCCTTTACACAGCTTTGAAATAAGCGGTTCAGGCTATGAGTCACACGGTGTTATTAGCCTTAATGGTCAAACTACTCAACTGGAAAACCATCCCTTATTGGCGGAAAACCTACGCGCCGCCATGCTGTGCAATGATTCCTCACTCGAGCTCAATGACGCACAATGGCTCGTGCACGGCGATCCAATGGAAGGTGCTCTACTCGTTGCTGGGTTAAAAGGCGGGCTGGATACCGATAGTCTGCTTAAACAGTACCCGCGCACTGACCTTATTCCGTTTGAATCTGAACATCGTTATATGGCAACGTTGCATCACAGCCACCAAGGTGAAGCCCTTATCTATGTAAAAGGTGCGCCTGAGCGCATCCTAGCTATGTGCCAACAACAAAGAACTCTGCAAGGCCAACAGCCTATTGACAGCGCCTATTGGCTTGCGCAAATAGAAGCTATGGCCTCGCGTGGGCAACGGGTGCTGGCTATGGCCGTAAAACCTGTCAACAGCGAACACCGTGACCTTAACTTTAACGACCTCGATAAGGGTTTAGTCATGCTGGGCCTATTTGGTTTAATAGACCCGCCTAGAGAGGAAGCCATCACTGCCGTCCAAACCTGCATGCTTGCGGGTATTCGAGTTAAAATGATAACGGGTGACCATGGCGCAACCGCACTAGCAATCGCGCGTCAGCTTAAACTGATTAACACCACAGACGTGCTACACGGCAGCGACCTTGAACAATTAAGCGAACAACAATTAAGCCAACGCGTTAATGATGTCGATGTGTATGCACGCGTTAACCCTGAACATAAACTACGACTGGTGCGTTTATTACAGGATCAAGGACACGTGGTAGCGATGACCGGCGACGGCGTCAACGACGCGCCCGCCTTAAAACGTGCAGATATTGGTACTGCAATGGGGAAAAACGGCACCGAAGCCGCTAAAGAAGCCGCTGAAATGGTGCTTGCGGATGACAACTTTGCCTCCATTATTCACGCCGTAGAAGAAGGCCGAACAGCCTACGACAATTTAAAAAAAGCCATCCTCTTTATCCTGCCTACTAACGGCGGCGAAGCCTTTATTGTTCTAGCCGCCGTGTTATTTGGTTTTCAAGACTTACCATTAACCCCAGTTCAAATTTTATGGGTCAATATGGTAACCGCCGTTACCTTAGCGCTAACCTTGTCATTTGAGCCTGCTGAAAAAAATGTGATGTATCGTCCACCACGTGACACCCAGCAACCCTTGTTATCCGGCCACTTAATCTGGCGCGTTGCATTTGTATCCCTTATTTTGATGGCAGGCACCTTTGGTTTATTCGCCTGGCAGTTGTCGCTTAACACAGGCATCGAGCAGGCACGAACCGTTGCGGTTAATGCCTTAGTCATGTTTGAAATTTTTTACTTGTTTAACACCCGTTACATCAGCACATCGGTGCTTAATTGGCGCGGCTTGGTGGGTAACCGCTATATTTGGCCAGCCATTACCATTTTGCTGGTGTTACAACTGAGCTTTACTTACTGGGTGCCCATGCAACAATTGTTTGGTACCACAGCCATTGATCTATGGACTTGGGGCTGCATCGTCTTAGTCGCCTCTTCTGTCTTAGTTTTAGTCGAGTTAGAAAAACTGATTATTCGGCGAATTGAGCATAAAAAAGCCTATATTAAATCATTATAAAATTGGCGTTGTATTGCTAGAATTCCCTTTAGCCGTTGCCTTTGATACGTTGTTGGACTTGACTGACATGTAGTTTTATTAATTTTTAAAATGCTTTTTTATGCTCTTTTTATTGCACCTATACGACCATCATTACAGTCGGTATGGTTATTTATACC
>JAGPVU010000128.1 GCA_018066825.1 Cycloclasticus sp. | reverse complement strand
CTAGGTGGGAACCTCATTAAATGATTGAAGAAACGGCAGTTGTGCAAGATGTTCAAGGTGAGTGGGCTGACGTCATAACCGGTCGCCGTTCGGGCTGTCATCAGTGTGATGAAGCAACGTCTTGTTCCACTTCAGTATTAGCTAAATTGTTTGGCGATAAATCGATAGCCTTACGTCTGCATTCTCCTATACCTCTACAAGTAGGTGATGAAGTGCTTATAGGTATCAAAGAAAATACTTTCTTAGGTCTTACTTGTTTGGTGTACCTCTTACCCTTGTGTGGCCTTTTGCTTTTTTCAGTGTTAGGTGGCTATATAGAACAACATTGGCAGTTTAACAATGAAGGGCCGACTGTTGTTATGGCTGTGCTAGGTTTTGCGGTTAGTTATTACGGCATTAAAAAATTTATACGCAGTTACCTTAAGCCAGAAAAAATCAATCCAGTTATATTGAAAAAAATATAGTCCACCCCATTCTTTACCTATCGTGAAATATATAAGGAGTTCGCATGTTAAGGCAAAATAGTCTACGGGCTGTTGTTATATTGGTGTTTGTTTCAGTAAGCGCTCATGTTGCAGCTAATAATTTACCAGATTTTACAAGTTTGGTAGAAGAAAATAGCCAAGCGGTGGTTAATATTAGTACAACGCAAAAAGCGGATCAGCAACAAGCTTATTTGCCCCCTGGGTTTGAGTTTCCTGAAGGTGGGCCGTATGGCGACTTGCTCAAACATTTTTTTGGTGCACCAGGACAGATGCCAAGACAACGCGAAGCACGTTCATTAGGTTCAGGTTTTATTATTTCGCAAGATGGTTACCTATTAACTAATCATCACGTGGTGAAAAATGCCGATGAAATCATCGTTCGATTTCAAGATCGCCGAGAATTAAAGGCAACCTTGGTTGGCAGTGATGAAAGTACTGACGTGGCGTTGCTCAAAGTTGAAGCGGACGATTTACCGGTCGTTAAGTTCGGTTCGTCTAAAGACCTTAAAGTAGGCGAATGGGTGGTTGCCATTGGCTCGCCATTTGGTTTTGATAGTTCCGTTACTGCGGGCATAGTTAGCGCTAAGGGTCGTAGCTTGCCACAAGAAAATTACGTACCTTTTATCCAAACCGATGTCGCCATTAACCCAGGTAATTCAGGTGGGCCTTTGTTTAATTTAAAAGGTGAGGTGGTCGGAATAAATTCGCAAATATACAGCCGTTCGGGCGGCTTTATGGGTTTGTCGTTTGCCATTCCGATCGACGTAGCCATGAACGTGAGTGATCAGCTTAAGACAACAGGACACGTGATACGTGGCTGGCTTGGTGTGCGTGTTCAAGATGTTACCCGCGAATTGGCTGAATCATTTGAGATGAAAAAACCATACGGCGCATTAATATCTCAAGTGTTAGCAGATAGCCCGGCAGAAAAGGCCGGTCTTAAAGTGGGTGATGTCATCGTTGAATTTAACGGCCAATCAGTTGATAGTTCTGCTTCATTGCCACCTATGGTGGGCGCCGCTAATATTTCTCAAAAGGCACGCGTTAAGGTAATTCGAGATAAGCGAAGCAAAACAATCAATGTTAAATTGGAAAATCTGCCAGGCAACCCGCTTACAACTAATGACGTGGAGAAAAAACCTAGCGTTGATACTGTTTTGGGTATGTCTCTTACGAACCTGACTACCGAAATGCGTGATAAATGGCAAATTAAAAATCACGGGGTGTTGGTTAAAAAAGTTAATGAGGGCGCGGCATTCGATGCTGGGATTCGTGCCGGTGACCTTATTATGCAACTAAATGGTCACGCAGTTGAAAGTGTCCGACATATGAAAAAATTGGTGAATAACGTGCCGAAAGGTAAGTTTGTGTCTATTTTAATTAATCGACAAGGCGATCCAATTTTTCTCGCTTTAAAAAAATAAACGGTACAATAGCGGTTGTAGCCTAAAGCGCCTCATTCGAGGCGTTTTTAATTGATGAGTAAAAAAGTGTCTGATATTAACTTAACAAGAAATTTTTCTATAATCGCGCATATCGACCACGGTAAGTCGACCTTAGCGGACCGTTTAATTCATATGTGCGGTGGTTTAAGTGACCGCGAAATGGCAGAACAAGTGCTCGATTCAATGGATATTGAACGTGAGCGCGGTATAACGATTAAAGCGCAAAGCGTTACCTTGCATTACAAGGCGCTAGATGGGCTCACGTATAAACTAAACTTTATTGATACCCCGGGGCACGTTGATTTTTCATACGAGGTTTCGCGTTCACTGGCGGCCTGTGAAGGCGCCCTACTGGTTGTGGACGCAGCACAAGGGGTTGAGGCGCAAAGTGTGGCAAATTGCTACACAGCGATTGAGTTAGGTTTGGAAGTATTACCAATACTCAATAAAATAGATTTACCCTCGGCAGAACCAGACAGGGTAGCAGAAGAAATCGAGGAAATTATTGGTATTGAAGCCATAGATGCACCTCATATTAGCGCTAAAACGGGCGTTGGGGTTGATCAGGTGCTGGAGCAAATAGTTAAGTCTATTCCTGCACCTAAAGGTGACCCGGATGCGCCGCTACAGGCGCTTATTATAGATTCATGGTTTGATAATTATTTAGGCGTCGTATCACTTATTCGTGTGGTCAATGGCTCGTTAAAAAAGAAACAAAAAATAAAAATGATGTCATCTAATGACGTTTATTTAGTTGATCAGGTGGGTGTGTTTACGCCTAAACGCCATGTCTTAGAGGAACTGTTACCGGGTGATGTGGGTTTTATGGTGGCCGGTATTAAAGACATTTATGGTGCGCCAGTTGGTGATACGATTACCTCATCGAATCGCCCGGCAGAGGCCTCATTGCCAGGGTTTAAAATGGTGCAGGCGCGGGTGTTTGCTGGTCTGTTCCCTTCGAGTTCTAATGATTATGAAAACTTACGCGAGGCGCTCAATAAATTAAAGCTGAATGATGCTTCGTTGAACTATGAGCCTGAAACATCTGACGCGCTAGGTTTTGGTTTTCGTTGTGGTTTCTTGGGCATGCTGCATATGGAAATCATTCAAGAACGGCTTGAACGAGAATATGATCTAGACCTTATTACCACGGCACCGACAGTTATTTACGAGGTGCTTCTGCACAACGATACCGTTCTTAGTGTCGATAACCCTGCCAAGTTACCAGATATATCACTCATTAAAGAAATACGCGAACCGATTATTGAGGCTCATATTCTTGTGCCACAAGAGTATTTGGGGAATGTCATTACCTTATGTATTGAAAAAAGGGGTGTGCAAACTAAAATGCAGTATATGGGCAAACAAGTGTCGTTAAGTTACGAAATGCCCATGAATGAAGTGGTACTCGACTTTTTTGATCGTTTAAAATCAGTTAGTCGCGGTTACGCTTCATTTGAATATGAGTTTAGGCGTTTCCAAGAAGCGCCGCTGATCAAGCTTGATGTGCTGATTAATGGTGATCGGGTGGATGCTCTGTCGTTGATTGTACACCGCGATATCAGTCAAACCCGTGGTCGTGAGTTAGTCGAAAAAATGAAAGA
>JAGPVU010000117.1 GCA_018066825.1 Cycloclasticus sp. | reverse complement strand
GCTCACTCAATTTGGCTCCTTAACAGCCTTAATGCACGCCGATCAGACTGCGTTTTGTGCCGCACATGGATTGGGACAAGCCAAATACGTGCAGCTGCAAGCGGTATTGGAAATGTCTCGACGGTACTTAGCCGAAACATTAACCAGTGGTCCCGTGCTGGAAAACCCACGCGACACCCAACAGTTTTTAAAAAGTCAGTTACGTCACCAACAACGTGAGGTTTTCGCTTGTTTGTTTTTAAACACCAAGCATTGCGTTATTGGCTTTGAAGAATTATTTTATGGTACCTTGGACGGTGCCAGCGTTCACCCCAGAGAAGTGCTAAAAAGAACCCTCCACCATAACGCCGCTGCGGTTATATTTGCTCATAACCACCCCTCCGGCAATGCAACACCCAGCCAAGCCGATATCGACATCACCAAACAATTAGTGCGCGCCCTAAGCCTTATTGACGTTAGCGTGCTCGACCATATTATTATTGCGGCTAATAACGCCACATCATTGGCCGAACTCGGTCATCTATAGGCTATAATGACAAAGTAAAACCAGTTTAAAATTTAGCTTTTACTTTACTCGAAAGGCGTATTCTGGTATAAATTCGCACCGTTTCGCAGCAAACCTGCCAACCAATCAAATTAATAGAGGTTTTATCATGTCAAAAGTATGCCAAGTGACCGGCAAGAGCCCAATCACGGGAAACAACGTTTCTCACGCGAAAAATAGAACGCGTCGTCGTTTTGAACCCAATCTTCACCAACATCGTTTTTGGGTTGAAAGTGAAAATCGCTGGGTTCGTCTACGGGTATCTGCAAATGGCATACGTACGATTGACAAAAAAGGTATCGACAAAGTTTTAACTGAAATTCGCGCTCGCGGCGAAAAAGTTTAAGGGGCTAGACATGAGAGATAAAATTTAATTAGTTTCCAGCGCTAACACAGGGCATTACTACACTACGACTAAAAACAAGCGTAATATGCCTGAAAAAATGGAGATCAAAAAATTTGATCCAACCATTAGACAGCACGTTATGTACAAAGAAGCTAAAATTAAATAGCTGACCCTTTGTTTGATACAAAAAAGCCCATCATTTTGATGGGCTTTTTTGTATCTCCGTAACCGCAATATACGACATACCCTCTTTTTCTAACACTTGAAAAGGCGTTAAAAACTTACCAGCGCAAGGACCAGCAAAACACTCCCCTGTTTCGGTAACAAACATCGCCCCATGAATTGAACATTGAATATAGCGCCCGTTAGTGGTTAAGAACTGATCCGGCGTCCAATTTAACGGCGCGCCGGTGTGCGGGCAACTGTTTTTATACGCGCGTAAAGTCCTATCGTGCTCGCGTAACAGAAAACCTTCACAGACACCTTGATCGCCTAAATCAATAGTAAACGCTTTGGACTTCATTGCCGCAAGTGAAGCGACTTCAGCGGCGGCCACGTAGAACAACCCTTCAATCTCTAGCGCTTTCATTTCCACCAACCTTTCTTTTTTGTCGTTGGCTCTTCTTCTGGAGTGACATCTTGATTAGCGATCGTTTGCATGGACAATATTTTCTTATTTAAGGCTAAATTCATTTTTTCGCTATTCGCCAATTTTAACTTCATCGCTTGTACATCTTTTTCGGTTTGCTCCCGAACTAAATTAAGCTCGGATTTAATCGCCTCAAGTTCACTGGTTTCTTCTTCTGTTAACTCATCATCATCGCCATCACCAACCTTGGCTGTCTCCAACTTAATCTCTAAGTCCATAAGGTAACTAGACGCCTCGTCGAGCTCTTTTTCGAGTTCCTTTATGCGCTGACCCGCACCCCCTGCTTCACTCAATTGCGATACCGTTTTTTCTAATTCGTTAATGCGTTGCTGCAAATCTTCTTTTTGCTGTTTGACCTCGCCAAGCTGCGTTTCTAGTTGCTTAACGTTATCTGCCTCGTCAGCATTCTGTGCTTCTAATAGTTGTTTTTTTTCTTCTTCCAGCTGCTTGAGTGACAACGTTAATTCAGCAACTTTATTATTTGTTTCGTTTGATGTCTCCGCGTCTACCACACGGGTTTGTTTTAACTCATCCAACTCAACTTCAAACTGGCCGGCTGTTTCAGACACTGACGCCAACTGACTTTCTAGTGCTTGCAACTGCTTAGACAGTGCCGCTTTGTCTAACCCTGCGACTTGTAAATCGTCTTCAAGTTGAGACACTTGTTGTTGCAATTGCTGATCACTTGACTCGGTATTCGCGGCTAAATTTTCTAGCTTTGCTGTAGCATCTAGCTGGCGTTTTTTCTCATCTTTTAACTCTGATTGTGTTGCCTCTAGCGAGTCTTTAAGCGATAGCGTTTTCTGCTCAAGCTCAAGTTTAATAGCTGCAAACTCGTTAACTTCTAATTGTAGGGCGTCACGACTTTGCGTAGACTCAGTCACTTGGCTACGTGCCTCTTCCAGTTGCTGCAATAGCGCCTGCTGGTCCTCGCTTGAGTTAGATACCAGGCCCTGCGTGTCCTCTAGTTTTTGTTCTAATTGTTTGTTTTCTTTCAACGATACCGCCAGCTCCTCTGTCGAACAAGCTGTTTGCTTAAGTGACTCCTCCAACTCAAGTTGCAAAACGGCAAGGCGTTCATTTAGACCTTCCTGAGTTTGTTGACTCGCTTGCTCCGCTTCTTTAAAGGCAAGCTCAGTTGCCTTAATGCTTTGTTGTGCCTGTTGCAATGAATCAGACAAGGCAGCGCGTTCTGTTTCCAAGGTGGCCACGTCTGATTCACGCTGTTGGCGGAGTTGTGCTAATTGCTCAGTCAGCTGTTGGTGTCCATCTAAACCACTGGACACTTCGTCTTGAAGCGCCGTCAATTGCTGTTCGGCCGCCGTTTTTTCTTGCAGCGCCTGCTGCAATTTTTGCTCCGCTTCCCCGGCTTGATCCTGCCATTGCTTTATTTCACTAGCTAGCACTTCTTCTCGTTGGCCGATGGCTACTTCGCTATCTTTTATCGCTTGGTCTCGCTCAATTAAAGCTGCCTGCGCCGCCTCATTTTCCGTTTTTAACTGCTCTACTGACTCAAGCAACTCAAGTCTTTCGCCCTCTTTTAATTCGCTGCTCGTGTTTATTTCCACTAACTGATCATTTACTATCTGCAGTTCTTGAACTCGACTTGATAACTCACTTTCTAAACTTAACTGTTGCTCTTTTGCCTGCTCGGTCTCAGCCCGGCTTGACACAATTAATTTATCTTGTTCAGCCTTATCTTGTTCAGCAGCCATCAACTGATTTTCAAGCTCAGCGATACGCAGGGCTAGCTCTTCTTCCAGCGCCGCCTTAGTTAAAGTGAGGTCCTCTAGAGAGCTTTCCGCAACCTCGGTGAGCTTTTGTGCTGCGTCAAGTTCTTGCTGAATGATTTCAGCGTTTAACTGTATTCGTTCTAATTCGCTTCGTGAGCCATCCAAAGCAATGTCAACTTGCTGTTTGGCTTCTATCAAAGCGTCGCGTTCTGCGTCAAGCTCTTCTGCGTGTTTTATAGACCGTTCTAAAAGCTCTTCTTTTTCTAACACATTTTTTTCTAGTTCGGCGCATTGCTCCTGTGTTTCATCTAGTCCATTAGACGCTGCCTTCATTTGATCGTTTAACGACTGGATCTCAGCCTGATTTTCAGCAATCGTTTGGTCGCGTAAACTCAACCATTCACTCAACTCACCGAGCTGTTCGCCTTGGGTCTCAAATTCGGTGGTTTTTTCACTTAACTGTTCGGCTAATGTTGATAACTCTGTTTGTAAGGTCGTTACTTTTATATCGGCTTCATTCGTCTGAAGCTGTAAAGCCTGTAACCCCTCAGTTTTCACCTGCTCCATTTCTTTGAGCGCTGTTTGCAGCAACCCATCTAGCTCTCTTTTAGACTGTTCAAGAACCTCTTTCTCTACGTTTACTTCATCGAGCTGCTCGCTTAAGGCTAGAACTTGCTGATCTTTTTCTGCCTGAGTGCCGGAAGATTCTGAGATCAACTGCTCGAGCTGTTGCTCTAATTCAGCCTTTTCCTGTTGTAACTGATTTGCCTCGCTTTCCAGCTGCGTATTACGCTGCTCAACTTCATCGCGTTGGTTTGTTAATTCACTAAGCTGCTGTTCTGCTTGCTCAAGTTGTTGTTGCGCTGCAGAGCTTTTATTATTTTTATCTTGCAGTTCGGTTAAGGCGTTTTGCAGGCGCTCCATCTCGGATGATTGCATGGCTATCTCGTCATCTTTTTTAGCGAGTTCCACTGCTAATCCATCATGCCCTTGTTGTTCTTCAAGCTGTGATTGACGCAAACTGTCAAGTTCTAGCCTTAGTTGCTCAATTTCCGTCTGATGACTGTCTAGTTCCGCCTGAAGCGCTTGATTGTTCGCTTGTTCATGTGACAAGGTCTGGTCTAAATCACCTTTATTTGTAATCGCATCTTTTTCAAATGCTTTAAGTTGCGTCTCTGTATCGTCAGCCAGCGCTTGCGCCTGGGTTAGTTCTTGCGTTATTTTTTGGTGTTGTTGTTGCCACTGATTGCGATCCAACTCAACGGTATGCAACTTTTCATTGAGTTGCGCGCAAAATCTTTCTAGTTCTTCAATCTTATTGCTTGCCTCATGCAACTCCTGTGCGTTGGATGCGTTGTGCGCTTGTTCGGCAATCAATCTTTCATCGTCAGGCTCCACCATTGGTATTGAGCCTGTACCTTTTTCCTCTGCCTCATCAACGGCATCAACTGCTTGCATGCCCTCCATACCCTCTTTCAGGATCAGCGCATTAAAGCCAAATTTTAATAGTAAAAATGCCGCTGCCTCACTGGTCCTTCCGTTTTCACACACCAGTACTTGCAATTGGTCGTGCTTTAACTCTGCAATTTTCATTCTGAGTGAGAAAAAAGGAATATTAACGCTGTCTTCGATGTGCTGGTCTTCATATGCATCGGTACTTCTTACATCGAGCCAATTGGCCCCGCCATTCACTTGCTGCAAGCCTTCCTCATAATTGACGTACTTTAAAACCGGTTCTTTCACCAGCGTTATAAAGTTTTTCTTCGACAGCCTTAGCATTTGGCCATTGCCCTTCATGCGAACTGTCACATTACGTGGGTTGCCCGATAAAAGTGCGTCTTCTCCAAACGCTTCGCAACTGTGTAACTCAGCTAGTTTTACCGGCCTGGCAGTGGCTGAAGCTTGGCGAATTAGTTCGCAGTCGCCTGACTTAATAATGTAATAAAAATCGGCCTCATCGCCTTGTTGCACGACCGTTTGCCCTGCTTCAAAAGCCACCTCCTCCATCTGCATCATAATTTTTTGCAAATTAGCCGCAGGTAAACGCTGAAATACCGGTGATTGCAACATCGTGGTCATCCAATCGCCAGCTTGATCGTCAACATCGTCGACCAAATAGGTTTGCGTTTGATCCGCGCTATTATTCATATCGAGTTTATAAGTCGGTATTCGAACAATACGAACTTTTGATTTTGTAACCGCTTTTACCTTCCTTGGGATATGGTGTGCTACAGCAAACCGCGCTGCTTCGGATCCTGTCACAATGGTTTCCATTTCCATTTCACCGGCATATAAACTGATCATGCCACTGATCAAGTAGATAAACTCTTTTGTTTCATCACCTTGATCAAATAGCACAGTTCCTTTAACCCACTCTTCGACTTCGATTTCATTACAAATGGCATCAAATCGAGATTTTGGTAAGGTATTTAAAGGGATAAAATGCCTTAAAACATCCTGTTTATTTTGGTTTACTAATGCGTTCATATAACTCGTTGGGATAAAATTCTTACAGTGCTATTAGTTTAGTGTAGTCCATGCATTAAAAATGGTAAGGTTTGATCAACGGAAACTAACAATTTGCGACATGGGTCACGCTGCACCGTGGGCATCCTAATGACCGTTAAAACGTTCACTAAACGTTCACGCTTTACAGTTAAAATGACGATTTCAACCAACGTATCAAAAGGACATTGTTTTGCAAACAAATACATTTAAAGCTTCAAGTTTTTTCATCCGTTTTGGAGTCGCCTTGGTGCTCGTTTTCGCCTCGTACAACCCCAGTGGTTTTTCGTATTATCATTGGATTATAAAAGACATATCCAGCTTTAGCCCTATGATGGGATTAACCGGTCTTACAATCATCATCGCTTGGGCGATTTATATTCGCGCTACCTTACGCTCCCTTGGTCTTATTGGCATCAGCTTAGCACTCGCTTTTTTCGCCAGCGTTTTTTGGCTTATCATTGATTGGGGCCTTATCGCTACTGATAACGTCACCGTTTTAATCTATATTGTGCAAACCATTTTGTGTTTTATTTTAGCCATCGGCCTATCTTGGTCGCATATTCGCCGTAGAATGAGCGGGCAAGTTGACGCCGATGACGTGGACCAATAACTGTTAGGATTTACCATGCCAACTTTTAGACCCTTGTTTCTAGTTAGCGTTTATTTTGCGCTCTTTTTTAGTCACGCCCACGCTGCGCTACCGAGTTTACTGGCTGATCGCCCGCTGCCTAGCTTAGCCCCGATTCTGGAAAAAGTAACGCCGGCTGTGGTTAATATTGCCACCCAAAATTTTGTCGCTCAACGAGAAAACCCCTTACTGCAAGATCCCTTTTTCCGTCGTTTTTTTCAGATCCCTAACGCACCTAGACAACGGCCTTCACAAAGCTTGGGTTCTGGTGTGATTGTGGATTCTGATCGTGGGCTTATTATTACCAACCATCACGTTATCGATAAGGCCGACAAAATTACTGTTACCTTACGTGACGGCCGATCTTTTAGCGCCGCCGTTGTCGGTAGTGACCCTGAGTCTGATGTAGCAGTAATAAAAATAGAGGGTCAAAACCTAACTGATTTGACAATCGCTGACTCTGATGATTTGCGCGTCGGCGATTTTGTGGTCGCCATTGGCAACCCGTTTGGTCTTGGGCAAACCGTAACCTCAGGCATCGTCAGCGCTTTAGGTCGATCTGGCCTGGGCATTGAAGGTTATGAAGATTTTATTCAGACAGATGCCTCCATCAACCCCGGCAACTCGGGCGGCGCACTCATCAATTTAAGGGGTGAATTGATCGGCATTAATACGGCTATCATTGCGCCAAATGGCGGTAACGTCGGTATTGGTTTTGCTATTCCCAGCAATATGGCGATGAGTATAAAAGACCAGTTAGTTAAGTTTGGTAAAACCAACCGTGGACAGCTTGGCATCAGCGTTCAAGACTTAACACCCGAATTGGCACAAGCGTTCAATTTACCAATTAAACGCGGCGTTATTATTAGTCAAATTGAGCATGACTCGCCTGCAGAAAAAGCAGGCTTACAGGCCAGTGACATTATACTCAGCGTTAACGGTAAAAGAGCAAAGAACAGTGCCACCTTAAAAAACAGCTTGGGCTTACTAAGCGTTGGCGATAAAGCAAGCTTACAAATTTTACGCAATGGCGAGCAACGACACTTAACGATCAAAATTGGTAAAAAGAAGCTTGTTCGTTTAGATGGCTCAAAAGCCCATCAACAGCTCAACGGCGCCACCTTGTCAAATTTAACAACTGGCGACAACAGCCTCGCTGTAAAACAAGGCGTCAAAGTGATCGACGTCACCCTCTATTCAAACGCTTGGCATAACGGCTTACGTAAGGGTGACATTATCACGCAAGCAAATCGCGTGCTGGTGCAAAATACAACTGAACTGATTAAAGCAGCCAAGGGGCACTCGTCATTGCTTCTTAATGTTCAGCGCGACAAAACTGCCTTCTTCATCATTATTCGGTAATCCATTATGTCAAACACTCAACGTCAATTTATTTCCCTCAATATCGCCATCATGGTGGTGTCTGATTCTCGCACTGAAGCCACAGACACCTCAGGCAAAACACTGGTCGACCGATTAACTGAAACAGGGCATCGCTGCGCCGATAAAGCCATTATTGCCGATGATATTTATTTGATACGGGCCAAACTATCAAGCTGGATAGCCGACCCTAGCATTAACGCTATCATCACTACCGGTGGCACTGGCGTTACTGGCCGTGATGGCACACCTGAAGCGGTACAGCCTTTATTAGATAAAGAGTTAACAGGTTTTGGTGAGGTTTTTCGTAGTCTTTCTTATGATGAGATCGGCACCTCGACAATACAATCTAGGGCCATCGCAGGCGTTGCCAATGGGCATTATATTTTTTGTGTACCCGGCTCATCCGGCGCTTGCCGCACCGCCTGGGATAAACTTATTAGCGCCCAGTTAGACTATCGCACACGGCCCTGCAACCTAGTCGAAGTCATGCCCCGGCTGTTGGAAAAGTAGAAATCATGAACGCTAAGCAGTGTATTAGTCTAGGCGCGATACTCGCCTTTTTTGCCGTTGCCTTCGGTGCCTTTGGCGCGCACGGTTTAAAAAACACCTTAACACCGGATCTGCTAGCGATCTACCACACCGCGGTTGACTATCAACTGTGGCACGCCATTGGTTTACTAATCATCGGCCTTATTCAGCAACAAAACGCATCTCGTTTATTGCCTAAAGCCGCGTGGTTTATGTTCGCAGGCATTTTGATATTTTCCGGCAGCCTGTACGCGCTGAGTTTAAGTGGCATTAAGCCCCTCGGCGCAATAACGCCTATCGGAGGCGCCTCATTTTTAATCGCGTGGGCGCTACTGGCTTACGCATCATTTAAACCCAAATAATAACCCCTGTTATATGTCCAACACTGAAGCACAAACCATTTACTTAAACGATTACACCGTTCCGCCCTTTTTAATCAGTCACAGCGAGTTGCACTTTGAGCTGTCGGCAGATGATACCTACGTGCGTTCGCGTTTAAGCATCCACCGCAATCCATTGTGCCAGCTAAAGCCCGATGATTTAGTATTAGTCGGTGAAGACCTTACCTTGGTTTCTATCCTCGTCGACAATCAAGCATTGGCCGAGAAGGACTACCTGATAAACGACGAAACGCTCACTATTTTACAACCAAGTGACGACTTTATTTTAGAAATAACCAACCGGATACAACCTTCTAGCAACACCGCACTTAGCGGCCTATACGAATCAAAAACAATGCTCTGCACGCAATGCGAAGCAGAAGGCTTTAGGCGCATTACTTGGTATTTAGATCGGCCCGATGTAATGTCTAGCTTTCATGTGACCCTAGTGGCTGATAAAGACAACTACCCGGTTCTACTATCTAACGGCAACCGGATCGATCAGGGCGTTTTAGACAACAATAAACACTGGGCGAGCTGGCAAGACCCCTTTCCTAAGCCCAGTTATTTATTCGCCTTAGTCGCGGGCAATTTGGCCTGCTTGCAAGATCGCTTCACCACCTGTTCTGGTCGAGAGATCGCGCTTGAAATTTATGTGGAAGCACATGACTTAGATAAAACCCAACACGCCATGCAGTCGCTGAAAAACGCCATGCGCTGGGATGAAGAAGCGTTTGGTCGTGAATACGATTTGGATCTATATATGATCGTCGCCGTCAGCCACTTCAATATGGGCGCGATGGAAAACAAAGGGCTAAATATCTTTAATACTAAATTTGTGTTGGCCAGCGAAGCCAGCGCCACCGATGCGGACTATGAAAATATAGAAGCGGTAATTGGCCACGAATATTTTCATAACTGGTCGGGTAACCGCGTAACCTGCCGCGACTGGTTTCAACTCAGTCTAAAAGAAGGCTTCACCGTTTTTCGTGACCAGCAATTTACTGCGCATCAAACCTCAGATGCGGTGAAACGGATTAAAGACGTTAACATGTTGCGCACCCACCAATTTGCTGAAGATGCAAGCCCACTGGCCCACCCTATTCGTCCAGACGCTTATGTAGAAATTAATAATTTTTACACCCTAACCGTGTATGAAAAAGGTGCCGAAGTGGTACGCATGCTGCACACCCTATTAGGCGAAAAGGGTTTCAGGCGCGGCTGTGATTTGTACTTTGAGCGCCACGATGGTCAGGCGGTTACCACCGATGATTTTGTGAAAGCACTGGAAGACGCCAATCAGACCGAGCTACAGCAATTTAGACACTGGTATTCTCAGGCTGGTACACCGGTCATCGAGGTTAACAGCTACTATAACGCCGATAAAAAGCAATTCACCCTTACGCTCAAACAAAGCTGCCCCGCAACGCCAAATCAACACGACAAAAAAGCTTTCCATATACCCATTCGAGTAGGCCTATTGGATAAACAAGGAGGTTCAGCGGAGGAGTGTGTATTACAACTAACCGAGCCAGAGCAGTCTTTTACCTTCGAGCAACTCGATGACGAACCTATTGCGTCTATCCTGCGCGGCTTTTCTGCACCCGTTAAATTAATCCAGCAACAAAGCCTTGAAACACAATTATTTTTGTTTCAGCACGATAGCGACACATTCAACCGATGGGAAGCCGGTCAAAACTGTTTAAGCGCGTTAATTTTTAACACGGTTGAAAACATTCAACAGCACGCCCCCTTAGCTGAACTCCCGATACAACTTATTGCAGCCTTTCGCCATGTATTACAGCAACCGCTAGATGACCTCGCTTACCAGTCATTACTATTAAGCCTGCCGGCGAAAGCTTATCTGGCAGAACAAATGGACGTCATAGATATTGATGCCTTATATCAAGCCCACCGCCATATTAAACACGGTTTAGCACATGCCTTAAAAGACTTATGGTTAACTAATTACCAGACTTACCACCAAGCCGGTGCAGGCATTAAGGCGCAAGACATCGCTCAACGCAGCTTTAAAAACCTGTGCCTAGATTATTTGATGACGCTGGGCGAGCCGCAATTAATCAACCTGTCTATACAACAATTTGACGGCGCACAAAACATGACTGACCAAATGTCGGCACTAGGACAACTAAGCCATCTCGACAGCGCTCAAAATTCGCCCTATTTCGACGCGTTTTATCAGCAATGGCAAGGCGAAGATTTAGTGATCGATAAATGGTTTAGTCTACAGGCTTGTTCCGAAAAACCTGACGCCTTAGATAAAGTTAAACAGCTGCTGCTACACCCGGATTTTGACCTTAAAACACCCAACCGCGTGCGCAGTTTGATCGGTGCCTTTGCTTCGGCTAACCCACTACAGTTTAACGCCGCCGATGGCTCTGGTTACGTCTTTATCGCCAACAGCATTATTGACTTAGACGCCATCAACCCACAGATTGCCGCTCGCTTGGCCGGCTCGCTGAGTCGTTGGAAAAAATTTGACCTGTCTCGCCAGCAATTAATTAAACAACAACTCAAGCGCATCCAAGCACATAGCCCCTTGTCAAACGATGTACTAGAAATTGTAACGCGTAGCTTAAAAGCTTAAAGCCTCGACGACAAAAGGCCATGTTTTGAAAAACACGGCCTTTTTCTTTAACAATTGCTTCGGCATCCACAACAGCGCAGCCAAAAATGCTATTCTTGCCGCAGAACGCTACTACTGGGTAGCGCTGACCGGTAGGCTTTGCATTATTTGGATGCGACGCCCCACAACTTAGGATATTGATGTGACCAATAACGATGTTTTACGCCGTCTACGCTACTGTTTTGATTTTAGCGATTCAAAAATGATTGAACTGTTCGAGCTTGCGGGACTCAGCGTGAGCCGTGAGGACATTAGCAACTGGCTTAAAAAGGACGATGATGAAGCCTACATCAACTGCACCGACAAGCAATTTGCCACTTTCTTAAATGGCGTAATTATTGACCGCCGCGGCAAACAAGACGGGCCGTTGCCTGAAGCAGAAAAAAAACTCAGTAATAATATTATTCTACGCAAATTAAAAATCGCCCTAAATTTGCAAAATGATGAGGTACTGAAGATGTTGATAGAATCAGGCTTATCGCTCAGCAAACACGAATTAAGCGCTTTTTTCCGCCGCGCTGATCATAAACATTATCGCACCTGCAAAGACCAAGTCTTACGTAATTTTTTGCAGGGCATACAAGCAAAGTTTCGCCCCGCTGATTAAAACACCTTATACAAGCCAGCGCGCAAAGGAGCCAACTCATTTTATCTAAAAAATAAGCATAGGCGTTTACACCTCGCTTATTAAACCTATAGGTTTCCCCTGTCGCTGGGCGTATGATGAGGAAATGAACACGGTTAACATCCAAGTGTACCAAGCACCCCAAGGTGACTTGCTATTGGGCGCTTATGAAAACAAGCTTTGCTTATGTGACTGGCAAGCCCGCAGTCGTCGAGAGGCCATTGATAGACGTATTCAAGTCACTTTGGACGCCCATTATGTCACTGCTAATTGTGAATTATTAGAACAAGCGGCGCTGCAGCTTGATGAGTATTTTCAACACCAACGTCAGCAATTTGACCTGCCGTTACAGATGATCGGCTCTGCCTTCCAGCAAGCCGTGTGGCACGCACTGGTACAAATCCCTTACGCGAGCACGCAATCCTATTTAGAGCTCGCCAAAGCCGTTGATAACGAAAAAGCCGTGCGAGCCGTTGCCAGCGCAAACGGCGCTAATGCCATCAGCATTATTATTCCCTGCCACCGCGTTATCGCCAACAACGGTCAGTTAAGCGGTTATGCCGGCGGGGTCAAGGCTAAGAAAGAGCTGATAGAGTTCGAGCGATCACGCCCTCTTTAGCTCTGCAGACGAAGGCTTAATGCATGCAGCATGGCCGCTGTTGCCCCCCAAATTCTCTGCTCCTGGTAGGTTAACTCCCAGTATTCACGCCACTGGTTTTGCCAAAACGTTTTTTGCCGTTGGTACTGCGATGGGTCCGCCAGTATAGCCAGCGGCACTTCAAACGCCTCGGCCACTTCAAAACTGTCAATTTTTAGCTTAAACGCTGGGTCTACAAAGCCGACAATGGGCACAACATTAAAACGAGTAACCGTTAAATACGGTTCGATAACTCCGGCAATCTCGATAAAACGCGCGTCAATACCAACTTCTTCTTGGGTTTCTCTTAATGCTGTATGTAAAGGTGATGTGTCGATGGAATCTGCTCGCCCGCCGGGAAAGCTAATTTGACCGGGGTGATGGTGTAAATGATCGGTACGTTTGGTCAACAGCACATGCCACTCGTCCCGCTCCACCAGTGGCACCAATACTGCTGCGTCACGTAAGCCATCTGTACGACCTTGCTCTGGCCACTGCTGAATGCTTGACGCGGGCTCTAAACAACGAATGATTTGCTCTCGTTTCATACGGCCTCAGTGGCGAGTTAGCTGCCGGTTGATCGCCGCAACGGCTTTACGATATCCGTCGTTCGAAAGACAAAGTTATTATTGGCCCTATCTTGAAAAAAGTACTCTAAGGATAATCGCATGGTTTCAAACGCAAGTTCACCCCAAGGGATTTGATGTTCTGCAAACAAGCGCGTCTCTAGGCTTTCCACACCGCTAGCGAACTCCGGCTTCAGTAACGCAGAACGGTACATCATATACACTTGGTTTATATGTGGCAGGTTAAATACAGCGTAGAGCTGATCGCTTTTAACGATGGCTTGCGCCTCTTCTAGCGTTTCCCTATGCGCTGCTTGCTCGGTCGTTTCGCCCAACTCCATAAAGCCTGCAGGTAATGTCCAATACCCTTTACGTGGGTTAATGGCACGTTTGCATAGCAGCACCTTATCTTCCCAAACAGGTATGCAACCTGCAATGATACGAGGATTTTGGTAGTGGATCAGGTCGCAGCTATGACACACATCCCGATAGCGATTATCGCCCTCAGGTATGCTCGATTGAGTTTGACTGCCACATTCGGGGCAAAATTTCATTGCATTGTCTTACGCCAGCATTTCGCCTAACAGCTGGTCTTCCAATTCAATTCGGTTCGCTAACTGCTCACCTAATGCCGACAAGTCAGTTGATAGCTCATTTGAAATCGTTTCCGCTGTTGGAGTTTGGTACTTATCATTAAAGTCCAGCACCGCTTCAGTGGCTTTAGATAAGTCGGGGTAGATACGTTCGGCGGCTTTAATAATCGCTTTACGCCGCTCACTACCATTCAAAATTCGCTGGTACACACCAAAGTGGCCCAACGAAATATAATC
>JAGPVU010000095.1 GCA_018066825.1 Cycloclasticus sp. | reverse complement strand
CTAAGGGTCAATTATTACTCAAACAATGCAAGGCCTGTGGCGAAGTGCACTATTACCCACGTACGATTTGCCCCTTTTGTTTTAGTGATGACACGGTTTGGATAGAAGCATCGGGGCAAGGTGTTATTTACAGTTATAGCGTCATCCGACGAGCCGAAGTACCTTACGTTATAGCCTATGTTACGCTACAAGAAGGCCCTACCATGATGACCAATATCATCGATTGCGATATTGATTCAGTACGCATTGATATGGCAGTAAAAGTTAGCTTTGTCGATACCGGCGAAGGTACAGCCTTACCCATGTTCACACCGGTTTAATTAAATAAACAATACAAAGGAAAACAGATGAGTTACCAAGATATTCTCTATGATGTAAAAGATAGTATAGCGACGATCACCATTAACCGACCTAAAGTGCTCAATGCCTTTACCGGCGATACGATTAAAGAAATGGAGCATGCACTGGATGCAGCAGCAACTGATCCAGCCGTTGGTGTGATCGTGCTAACCGGTGTTGGTGAAAGAGCTTTTTGCGTAGGTGGTGATGTTAATTGGGAGAAAGGTGCCAGTGATGGCGATAGTTCTGACAGTGGTTTGAAAGACCTGGAGTTCAATTTTAACCATCAACTACTCGCTTGCCCTAAACCCGTTATTTGCCGAGTTAATGGCTATGCTATTGGCGCAGGGAATCATATTGCTTATTTTTGTGATGTAACCATCGCTGCTGAACACGCCATTATGGGGCAAAATGGCCCACGAGTCGGTTCACCTGCAGGTGGCTATATTGTAGCCCAAGCAGCCAATTGCATCGGCCATAAACGAGCCCGTGAAATGTGGATGTTTGCGCGGCGCTATTCAGCTCAAACCTTTATGGATTGGGGCTTGGTAAATGCAGTGGTACCGATGGCTGAGCTTGACGCTGAAGTGGATAAATGG
This sequence comes from Cycloclasticus sp., assembly GCA_018066825.1. Classification (GTDB taxonomy): domain Bacteria; phylum Pseudomonadota; class Gammaproteobacteria; order Methylococcales; family Cycloclasticaceae; genus Cycloclasticus. The sequence goes on along the minus strand of JAGPVU010000095.1, from coordinate 8,917 downwards.
GCTAAAGAACTACTCGCGCTCAGTCCTACATGTTTAAAAATTCTTAAACGCTCGTTCTATCACCATGCAGAGCCGATTTTAGGTAAAGACATGAATCACCTTGTTGAAGAAGTAGCACCCAATTACTTTGACACCGGTGAACAGCTTGAAGGCGCGAATGCCTTCTTAGAAAAAAGAACGCCTGATTTCAGTCCCTTTCGTTAATAAACAATAAATCGCCAGTAGTGACTATTAGCTGACTCTGTAAACGTGCATAGACAATGACCCATCAAACAAACTTAGGGAATAACCATGAGCAATAAAATGTGTGAGATGTTCGGTATTGAATTGCCTATTTTTGCCTTTTCACATTGTCGTGATGTAGTGGTCGAAGTGTCAAAGGCGGGTGGCATGGGCGTTTTAGGCATGGCGCGGATGAGTCCAGAACGGGTTGAGGAAGAGCTAAAATGGATTGATGCGCATATCGATGGTAAACCCTACGGTATCGATGTATTGATGCCGACGACCTTTGCCGATAGCAGCGATAGGAAATACGATCCTGAACACTTGTTACCACAAGTGCAGGTTGATTTTGTAAGGAAAATGCTCGATGACGCGGGTGTGCCTGAGCTCCCAAAAAATGAAGCAGATGAGATTAAACGCGAGATTGTTAAAGGCATCAATTTTACCCCGGCGGAAAGCTTAAAAATGATTGAAACGGCACTTAATCATCCGATTAAATTGATTGTCAGTGGTTTAGGTACGCCGCCAGTTGAATTAATTGATCGTGCCCACGCTCGGGGTATTAAAGTGGCTGCCTTGGCAGGTAAAGCTAAACACGCCTTGAAACATAAACAAGCAGGCTGTGATTTTGTCGTTGCAGTGGGTTCAGAAGCCGGAGGGCACACGGGTGATATAACATCCATGGTGTTGTGGCCAACAATTGTCGATGCCGTGGCACCAATGCCGGTGCTTGGCGCAGGCGGGGTGGGCAATGGCCGCCAATTAGCCGCAGCTTTAGTATTGGGTTGTGAAGGCGTTTGGACGGGCTCACTTTGGCTTAAAACCGCACAAAGTGAGGTAATACCTGAAATTAAACAAAAAATGTTCGAAGCAGAAGCGGGTGACGCCATACTAACCAAAAGCGTTACCGGAAAACCTTGCCGAACCTTACGCAATAAATTTTCTGAGGCATGGGAGTTACCGGGTGCTCCGCCAACATTACCCGCGCCTACACAAAACTATTTATGTTGGCAAGAAGGTAGAACGCGTGTTGAAAGGGCAAAAGCAAAAGATTTTTTAACCTACCCAGTTGGGCAAATTGTTGGCGAAATGAAAGAAGAAATATCGGTAAAAGAAACGGTTTATCAATTGCTTAACGACATGTTAGAGGCGCGTGAGCGCTTCGACACTATTCTGTAGCCTTATTTAATGGCTACAACTATGCAAACGAGCGGCGCATTAGCGGGCGTCAAGGTTCTCGATTTAAGTTCTGTTATTCTGGGCCCGTATGTGTCCCAATTAATGGCCGATTGGGGTGCTGAAGTAATAAAAATTGAAGCACCTAGCGGCGATACAACCCGTAATCTGGCGACTGCAAAAAACCCAGGTATGTCGGCGATGTTTATGAACATGAACCGCAATAAACGAAGCCTGGTGTTAGACTTAAAAAAACCGGAATCACAAGCGGTATTAGCCCGCTTAGTTGCGCAAAGCGATATTCTGGTGCATAACTACCGACCAAGGCCTGCTAAGGACTTGGGTTTGACCTATGAGCGATTGAGTCAGATTAACCCCAAACTTATTACTTGTATAGCAGTAGGCTATGGCCGAGAGGGGCGCTACAGTGAACGACCAGCTTATGATGATTTAATTCAAGGGATTAGCGGTATGGCTGATTTAATTGGCCGATACACACAATCATCACCCGCGTATGTACCGACTGCTTTAGCGGATAAGGTCGGCTCTTTAATGTCTTTATCAGCAATTCTTGCTGCTTTATATCAGCGTGAAAGAAGCGGGGAGGGTCAAGAAATTGAAGTCCCCATGTTTGAGACACTGGCTTCGTTTTTACTGGTCGAGCACTTAACGGGGCCTGCTTATGAGCCGCCTCTTGGGCCAGCCGGTTATATAAGGCAGCTAGACGTTACTCGCCGCCCGTTTAAAACGAAAGACGGCTTTATTTCTGTGCTTCCTTATACCGATAGGCATTGGCGGTGTTTTTTCAGCCTCACGAACTGCCCAGAAATGGCGGATGATGTAAGGTTTAAGCATATTACCCAACGAACTGAGCACACGGCGGAGCTTTACTCTCTGGTTGAAAAGTTATTGATGAAAGAGTCAACCTCGTATTGGCTACAAGTACTCGAAGAAAATGATATACCCTTTGCGCCGATTTCAAGTCTAGACGATTTATTGACCGATCCTCATCTACAGGATGTTGGTTTTTTTGCGGAATATGATCACCCCACAGAAGGGCGTCTACGTCGGGTAACATCAGCGGCTAAGTTTTCCAAATCAAAGCCAGGCTTTCAATTTGGCGCTGCGCATTTAGGTCAGCATAGTCGAGAAATATTAGATGAAATTGGTTTTAGCCAACAGCAAATTGATGATTTTATAGCTCAAGGCGTCTCTGCTATGCCAGTTAAAGAATAGTGTACAAACGGTTGCTATCTTGGTTTATCACCCTTAAGTGATACCCGGTGTAACAAACGGCGAAAACCGGTGTAATCGTTAATGGGGTAATGGTGTGTCGCGCGATTATCCCATAACACGACCGCCCCCAACGTCCATTGATAACGGCATTGAAACTCGGGCTTCTGTGCGTGCTTATAAAGATAGTTCAATAAGCCTTGGCTTTGTTGCTCTGTTTGGCCCTCAAAGTGCAATGTATGGGCTTCATTGATATATAAAATCTTTTCCCCAGTTTCTGGGTGAATACGTACAACGGGGTGCGTATGGGTAAGGACCTGCATTGTCGAGACATCTCCGCTGAAACGTATGGCTCGAGTTTTTGCCACCGCGCTCTTAGATGAGGTGTTTACCGCATTGAGACCATCAATTTGCTGTTTTATATCATTGGGCAAGGCTTGATAAGCACTGGCCATATTGGCAAACATAGTGTCGCCACCTAGTGCAGGTAATTCAATAGCATATAAGCTGGCGCCTAAGGCAGGTTCTTCGAGGTAGGTGGTATCAGTATGCCAAACACCGCCAAAATTAATTTTTTCTTCGGGTAGTTTCAGCACTTCTGCAATAAAAGGGTAGTCCTTCATTCCATCGAGGAAAGGGTATTTATCCAACGTGCCAAATTGCGCAGTAAAATCGAGTTGTTGTTGCGGTGTGAGTTGTTGGTCGGGGAAAAATAGAGCCTTTCGCTGCAACCAAACGGTCCTTAACTCGTTGAGTGCTTCTGCTTCAATGGGTTTGGATAAATCAAGCCCATGGATATAAGAGCCAATTAACGGGCTTAAGTGTTTAACAGTGAACTTTGAATTACTCATTGATTAAAGCTTCATTATGGTCGTTATTTATATTAGCTTAAATTGTAGTTATAAAGTTAACAACAGACTTGTTTGATTAATCTTTCCAAGCGTCTAATACCTCTCGAGCCGCTCTAAAGGCCTCTTGCGCTGCCGGTGCACCACAGTACACGGCAGAATGTAGTAAGGTTTCACGAATTTCTTCTTTAGTACAGCCATTACGTAAAGCCCCTCGCACGTGGCCCTTTAATTCTGCTGGCGCTTTAAGGGCAGCGAGCATGGCAATAGTAATAAGGCTGCGCGTTTTAAGTTCTAAGCCCGGTCTGTTCCAAGTCGCGCCCCAGCCGTGTTCATTAATATACTCCTGCACTGGCTGAGTTAGCCAATCAGCGCTATCAAGTGCTTTATCGACAAACTCATCGCCCATGACTTGGCGGCGCACGCTTTCTCCAGAGGGTTTTATAGTGGTTTTTCCAGTCATTTTATTGCTCAGTTAACTTAACAATACGCGGGCGTTTTCAGGCATCAAAAGACATTTCAGGTACGTGCTCAGGAACGACAAGCTTGCCGGCTGTTTTTTGTTGAATTTCTTCAACACTAACGCCCGGCGCACGTTCTAATAGGTGAAACGCACCGTCTTTAACCTCTAGAACCGCTAGATCGGTAACAATGCGTTTAACACAGCCAACACCGGTTAACGGTAAACTACAATTTTCAAGTAACTTAGAATTGTCGCGCTTATCGGCATGGGTCATGGTAACGATAATGTTATCAGCACCTGCGACTAAGTCCATTGCGCCGCCCATTCCTTTAACCAGCTTACCAGGGATCATATAGGAAGCTATATTACCGTTTTGATCAACTTCAAAGGCACCGAGTACGGTCAAATTCACGTGTCCACCACGAATCATTGCAAAGCTTTCGGCAGATGAGAATATTGATGCACCCAACGCAGCGGTAACGGTTTCTTTACCTGCGTTGATCATATCGGCATCAACTTGATCTTCGGTTGGGTAGGGGCCAATGCCCAGTAAGCCGTTTTCCGATTGCAACATCACTTCGATGTCGTTGGGAACATAGTTTGCAACTAGGGTTGGAATACCAATACCGAGATTTACGTAATACCCATCTTCAAGTTCTTGAGCCACTCGCATGGCAATTTGGTCACGATTTAATGACATGTGAAGCTCCTTAGTTTTTGGCGAGGGTTATTTTTTCGATACGTTTCTCGAAAGACCCTTTAATGATACGGTTAACATAAATGCCTGGCGTGTGAATTTGGTTGGGATCGAGTTCACCCACTTCAACGATTTCTTCAACTTCAACGACGGTGATTTTACCTGCCGTTGCCGCCATCGGGTTGAAGTTCATCGCAGTATCACGGTAGACGAGGTTACCAATCTTATCAGCTTTCCAAGCCTTAACAATTGCAAAATCACCGGTAACACTTTCTTCTAGAATATAGTTACGTCCGTTAAACTGCCTGACTTCTTTGCCTTCAGCAACTGGCGTACCAAAACCTGTGGCGGTATAAAAAGCAGGGATTCCAGCGCCGCCGGCCCGCATTTTTTCAGCTAATGTACCTTGAGGGGTTAAATCGACTTCTAGCTCACCTGATAAGTATTGACGCTCAAATTCTGCATTTTCACCAACATAAGATGACACCATTTTTTTAATTTGCTTGTCTTCTAATAACATACCCAGACCAAAGTTATCTGTTCCACAATTGTTAGAGACAATGGTCAAACCCTTAACACCCAGGCGTTTAATTTCTGTAATTAAGCCTTCGGGGATACCACAAAGCCCAAAACCACCGGCAATGATAGTCATGTCATCGGTCAGCCCAGCCATGGCTTCTTGATAGTTAGATACAACTTTATTAAAACCACTCATGGTTCTGCTCCTGTTTGATTGTTTTTGTATAAAATTATTTGTAAACAGCGCCAACTTTACTGTTGTTTTTGCTATTAATTTGCTCTGAAATATAGTGCCCAGCAGCGACTAGTTTTTCTAAATTAACGCCTGTTTTTATTCCCATGCCATGCAACATATAAACAACATCTTCGGTTGAAACGTTACCCGAAGCGCCAGCGGCATAGGGACAGCCGCCAAGTCCAGCGACTGAAGAATCAATATTGGCTACGCCATACTCAAGACAGGCCAAAATGTTAGCCAATGCTTGCCCACGTGTATCATGGAAGTGTAGAGCCAATTTTTCTGCAGGGATTTCTTTTATCACAGCCGATATCATTTCGCGAGCCTTACTCGGTGTACCGATACCAATGGTGTCACCGAGTGATACTTCGTAGCACCCCATATCGATTAACGCTTTGCTCACTCGAACTACCTCGCTAACGGCAACATCACCTTCGTAAGGGCAACCTAACACGCATGAGGTATAACCTCGAACGCGAACACCCAGTTCAGCGGCTTTGAGCATAATCGGTTCAAAGCGTTGTAACGATTCAGCAATACTGCAATTGGTGTTTTTTTGACTAAAGGTTTCTGATGCGGCTGCAAAGATAGCCACTTCTTTTGCACCACTTTCAATGGCGCGTTCGAAACCACGAAGATTAGGGGTTAATACGATATATGCCGTGTCTTCTCTAGGTGCTAACTGGCTAAGGACATCTGCAGCGTCGGCCATTTGTGGTACCCACTTCGGACTAACAAAACTGGTCACTTCAATGTCTTTTATACCAGCGTTGCATAGTTTGGTGATTAAGGTGACCTTAACTTCCGTCGATACGTTGGTTTTAATGTTTTGCAAACCATCGCGCGGGGCAACTTCAACAATTCTAACCTTGCTGGGATAATTATGCGTCATGCTTTATTCCTCAACCTTAAAGGTAATTAAGGTCGCGTCGGCTTCTACAAAATCATTTTCGATATAAAATACCTGGTCCACCACGCTGTCAAAAGGCGCGGTTAAGGTATGTTCCATTTTCATTGCTTCGATAATCGCCAAAGGCTGCCCTGTAATAACCTTATCACCTTGTTTAACTAAGACTTTAAGCAGTTTGCCGGGCATAGGTGCGGTAATAGTTGATGCACCGCCACTCAGCGATAAATCGGGTTCAAACGGGTTAAATTCAGTGAGTGGATACCAACGATTTTTCCAAGAAATAAGGGTGTTTTTATCGTGCTTTAGACTGATAAAACGCTCCCATTTATTATTAATCTGTAAACGGAAAACATGGTTATCTATGCGTTGCGCGGTAACATCCAAATCGTCCTCAAAATGAAACACGTAGTGTTGATTATGCTCGGTTACCTTGATTTGAATTTCGTTATCATCGGCATCGGTAAAGAATAAACTGCGTTGGCTTAAGCCATTAGGTCGCCAACCGGTGGTATCAAACCAAGGGGAGTTGGGTTCAGAAGATTTTGAAGCCATGCTGGCGACGTTTCGCTGACCGTCCATCAAGGTACGCACAGCAGTGGCTAGCAGTACTTGTTGCGGTAGCTCAACGCGGCTGTCTGACAGCAGTAAGTCGAGTTTTTTATCAATATACTGAGTATCAATTTTATTATTAATAAAATCTGTGTGAGAGGTTAAGGTTTCTAGGAAAGCAATATTGTTTTCTACCCCAAAAATACCCGTTTCGCCCAGTGCATCAAGCAAGCGTTGACGTGCTTGTTCGCGGTCTTCACCCCAGACAACTAATTTAGCAATCATCGGGTCGTAAAATACGCTGATGGTATCGCCCTGGCTAACCCCAGTTTCTACCCGTAGGTGTTGATCGGTATCTGGAAAGCGTAATTGATGTAATTTACCGGTAGACGGTAGGAATAAGTTATTGGGGTTTTCGGCGTAAAGACGTGCCTCAAAAGCATGCCCTTTACTGCTGATTTGATCTTGGCTTAAAGGCAATGTCCCGCCAGCCGCCACACGCAGTTGCCACTCGACCAAATCTTGCCCTGTGACCATCTCGGTTACTGGGTGTTCAACTTGAAGCCGCGTATTCATCTCCATAAAATAAAATGAACGGTCTTCAGCAACGATAAATTCAATCGTACCTGCGCCCAGGTAATTGATGGCACGAGCGGCGTTAACAGCGGCCTCACCCATGGCCTGACGGGTTTTATCATCCAGGAAGGGCGACGGGGTCTCCTCGATGATTTTTTGATGCCGTCGTTGTAAGGAGCATTCGCGTTCATGTAAATGCACAAAATTATTATGCGAATCGCCAAACACCTGAAATTCGATATGCCGTGGTTTGCTAATATAGCGTTCTAGTAACACACGGTCATCAGCAAAGGCGTTGCTCGCTTCACGTTTGACGGAGTCGAGCAATTCTGCAAATTGATCAGCAGAGTTAACGACTCGCATGCCTTTGCCACCACCACCTGATACCGCTTTAATTAACAACGGAAAGCCGACTTTATCAGCTTGTTCTTGCAGGTACGCGGGGTCCTGATTATCACCATGATAGCCAGGAACAACGGGTACATTAGCTGCTTCCATCAAGGCTTTGGCTGCATCTTTACCGCCCATCTTAATGATGGACTCAGCGGCGGGGCCAATAAACGCGATACCGGCTTGCTCGCACTGGCGGGCAAACTCACTGTTTTCTGATAAAAAGCCGTAACCAGGATGAATAGCGTCAACATTAACCACTTTGGCTAAGCTTAAGATCGCTTCGGCTTTTAGGTAAGATTCATCAGGGCGTGAGCCACCAATATAATAAGCTTCGTCGGCTAGTTTAACGTGTCGAGCGTGACGGTCAGCGTCTGAGTAAATAGCGACGCTAGTGATCGCCATTTTTTTAAGTGTTGCAATGACTCGGCAGGCGATTTCGCCACGGTTTGCAATTAATACTTTTTTAAACATAGGAATATACTCTGGTGGTCACATTAAGTTACATTCTAAAGACGCCGTAGTGCGCTTTTTCGACAGGGGTTTTGGCAGCCAAGGCCAATGATAAACCAAGTATTCGTCGAGTGTCCCGTGGGTCAATCAGGCCATCATCCCATAAGCGAGCTGTTGCAAAGTAGGGGTTACCCTGTTCCTCATATTGGGCAAGAATGGGTTGACGAAAGGTTTCTTCCTCTTCTGCCGACCAACTGCCTCCAGCTTGTTCAATGGCATCGCGTTTGACAGTAGCCAATACCGATGCGGCTTGCTCACCGCCCATGGTAGAAATACGTGCATTCGGCCAACTCCACAGCATCCGTGCACCAAAGGCGCGGCCACACATGCCGTAGTTACCCGCGCCATACGAGCCACCAATTAATACGGTAAATTTAGGCACGCTAGAACAGGATACTGCTGTCACCATTTTGGCGCCGTTTTTAGCAATACCTTCTTCTTCGTATTTTTTACCGACCATAAAGCCAGTGATGTTTTGCAAGAATAATAAAGGGATGCCGCGTTGGTTACACAGCTCGATAAAGTGCGTCCCTTTCAATGCAGATGGTGAAAATAGGATGCCGTTATTGGCGATAATGCCCAC
>JAGPVU010000091.1 GCA_018066825.1 Cycloclasticus sp. | reverse complement strand
TTAAGTATAGATAAGAATCCATGTTTTTGTTCTATCAAGTTATTTAACCTCTAACGCCAACTTTAGCGCTTTTGACCTGATCGATAAGCCCGCTTTTTCGAAGGCCGTTCGGTTCGCCTTAAATTGCAGACGATTATCCTTACTCACTATTTCTAACATCCCTCCGTTATCAATAAAACCTGCACTGTCAGAAACGGTCAACGTTGGGGATTTGTTTAATGCGATTAAAAGGCGTGGCAGCAACACCCTATTGGCGCCACTTATATGAATGGCATCGCAAACAGACGCTTGATTTAAATCCTTCAGGTACTTTTTTTGTATCACTTTGTTATGTAATTTCTTACCCTGCAAATATTCAATCCCTGATTCATACGCCTTAGACAAATAACAGAACTGGAAAAACTCATTTGCTTTGGCCTGTTCGGGCCATGTTACAAATTTGGCTAAGTTATAGGCCAGCGCTACCTTTAACGTCAGGATGTCTGTTGCAGACACGGGGTACGGTATAGCAGCCATAACGATTAAGCATAGGCCTATCCCCCTTGTTTTGATGCGAAAAAATTTCACCGTTATCGTCTAAGTTACGTAAAATTAAAAATCTATCGTTACTTTGCCGTAAAAACTCGGCTCTACACGATAAGGAATGTGGAATAGTTCGGGCTTATACTCAACGTGATCGCCATAAAATAAATTTTTACCAAAGGCCGACAAACTCACCTTGGGTAATACTCGCCAGGTGACGCCGATATCAACACCGTGATAAGCGTCTATGGTTTCACTTCCACCGGCAGCTATATCTAGAATGGCGGCCTCATCAACGTAGCGCCACATCATATTGATATCGACGTCTTGATGCATCAACCACTCTGCACTGAGTGACGCGATATGTTTTGGAGCCTCGGTGTTCTGCGTTTGGCCTTCGCTAAAATCGCTTTGAATAAAACCATAATTTAGTTTAAATTTGAGTTTTTCACTTGCCACCCACTGGTTCGATATTTCCAAGCCATAACTGTGCCCATCTGCATCGTTACCCACTTGCAGGAATTGCGTAAAATGAGGAACCGGCAATATTTCAGGGCCAACAAAAGCGCCAGTAGAAGTACTACGCAATTTGTCATATTTATTATAAAAAACCGTGGCATCGACAGAAATACGATCGGTCGGTGAAAAACGATAACCCACTTCATACGCCAATAACTCTTCAGACTCATATTGCTCATCACCATGAAGTACAATTTCAGTTGGGAAGGGTGCAGGAACCGGAGGAACAACCGCGATATTAATGCCTGTTGCGTCTTCTGCCTGTGACGGTGTTCTTACCGAGTAAGCCACCGACGACCACAATTTATGTTGATCACTCAATTTCCACACCAGGCGGGCATTCGGTTGCCACTCCATACCGGTATAACTATTATGCTCAACACGTGTGGCAAGCGTCAGCCATAAGGCATTCTCAGATAGGGTGATTTCATCACGAATAAAACCACTCCATAAAGTTCTGTTCTTACTTACCTCGCTGACATCAATAGACGAAGAGCCCTCAAGGTCGTTTTCAATAAAGCGGTAACCCAGGCCCCAAACTACGTTATGGCGCTGCCAGGCGTTAAATTGATGCTGAAAGTCGATATCAATCGTATCAATACTGGCTTCAACAAAAGATTCTTCTCTTTTAGTATGATCGAAGTAGACCTTGAGGTTGTATTCAGAGGTCGCTGATAGCGCTTTAGTGTAATTAGCCAGAACATTCCAGCCGCTTGAATTAAAATTATCAACAGAGTATTCAGTATAAAAAGGCGTCAATATGGGTTTGAAACTAAGCTGGTTTATTTCGCCACGATAAATATCTGCACTTAAGCTTAACGTCGCTGATTGATCTAGCTTCATATCAATGCGTCCGCCCGCCTGTTGTTGGCGCCAGCCATTATCGGTATTAACACCCGTCATCAACATGTGCTGGATTGGGTTCATATCTTGACCGTTGTGTTCCAGTGAATCGCGCTCAAACCCTTTAGCGTATGCTCGAGCCGTAATACCGTCGCCCAATTTAGCACCATAGCGAAAACCTGCGAAGCCCTGTTCATAATCACCCACGCCCAACTCGGCATAACCACCAATGGTGTCAGCGCTGTGCTTGGTGATGATATTGATCACGCCATTTACCGCGTTAGCGCCCCAAATAGCTGCACTTGGGCCACGAATAATTTCAATACGGTCGATATCAGACATTAATGTATCTTGCGCTTCCCAATAAACACCTGAAAACAGCGGTGAATAGATTGCGCGACCATCCATCAATACCAGTAATTTGTTGTTAAAACGGCCATTAAAACCACGGCTACTGACCGCCCATTTTTGCGAGTCTATTTGCGCCACGTGCAGGCCCGGCACACCCCGTAAGGCCTGGGGTATAGACGTTGCGCCTGAACTAACAATATCTTTATTGCTGACAACGTAAATAGCGGCCGGAGAATCCGACAAGGGTTGGCGTTGTTTAGATACCGAGGTAACCTCAACCCCCAATAGTTCTTCAAGGTTTAAATCAAATGAATTGTCTACCTCATTGGCTGACAACGATAAAGAGAATAGCAGCAAGCACACAACGACTAAGGTTTTTATAATACGCATACGATTATTTCCGTGATTAATTTGTTTTTCATAGTTTGACCATATATATCACCGACTAAATAATCCTAATTGAAATGGCGGTAATAATTTATTTTCTCTATCAAACTAGATTAGAGCGTGTAAAAAACGATCTTTTAGATTCTTTTTTTATACTTACCTAACCTTAGTCGTTAATTGAATTTTTACTAGAGCAAAACTTAATATTGTGCGCCTAAGGTCCAAAGGGCATGCAATATAAATCTCCCACCGGATTTATTTGAGGCATAAAAAAACCACTTACATTGCTGTCAGTGGTTGTTTTATATGGCGTCCCCAAGGGGGTTCGAACCCCTGTTACCGCCGTGAAAGGGCGGTGTCCTAGGCCTCTA
>JAGPVU010000089.1 GCA_018066825.1 Cycloclasticus sp. | reverse complement strand
TCCCAACTTTTGTACTGACGCCGTTAATTTATTTAGGCGGGGTGTTTTATTCGATTGATTTGTTGCCCGCATTTTGGCAAAAAGTTTCGTTGCTTAACCCGGTATTTTATATGATAGATGTGTTCCGCTATAGCATTTTAGGCCAATCAGACGTTTCCCTGGTTGGGGGTTTTAGCGTCATCTTGATCTTTATTGTGTGTTTATTAGCACTCAGTCTAAGATTATTAAATAAAGGTATTGGCCTTAAGAACTAACAAGCAGGATTGAATGTTGCAGTGCCATACTATAAAATGCGTGCAGTTTTATTTGTCAGATGTACTAGAATTAAAAGAGACTAAATTTTCTAGTGGGACTTGTTTGAAAAACGAGTTAAATAAACGATTTTAATCAATAAGAAGCTTACACTAATGAAACACTTCAAGATAAAAAAAGGTCTGGATTTACCCATAACTGGGCAACCCGATCAGGTTATTTCAGACGCTAATCCGGTATCCAGTGTTGCTCTTGTCGGTAAGGACTACATCGATATGAAGCCGACCATGCTAGTACAAGAGGGTGATCGGGTAAAGTTAGGGCAAACCTTGTTTACGGATAAAAAAAACCCAGGGGTAAGCTTTACCTCGCCAGGTTGTGGTGTTGTTCGTGGTATTAACCGGGGTGCGAAACGTGTTTTGCGCACCGTAGTGATTGAACTGGACGGTGATGAAGAAGTTGAGTTCACTAAGTATGCAGCAGACAAACTGGTCGAGCTTGAAGCACCTGAAGTGGTTAAAAATTTAGTCGATTCAGGCTTATGGACGGCGTTTAGAACGCGGCCTTTTAGTAAAATTCCAGCGCCAACAACAAAGCCGGTTGCGATTCACGTGTCTATGATTGACACCAATCCATTGGCGGCTAATCCTGAACGGGTTATTTCTGCTGATGCAGAGGCATTCAATAATGGTCTTCGTTTATTAACAAAGTTGACTGACGGCGCGGTATACCTGAGCAAATCTGCTGGGGTGGTTGTTAGGGTGCCAGCGGGTGTGCAAGTGGTTGAGTTTTCTGGCCCTCACCCAGCGGGCCTTCCTGGCACACATATGCATTTTATTGCGCCAGTTAGCGCGAATAAAGTTGCTTGGACGATTGGCTATCAAGACGTTATCGCGATAGGCAAGCTGTTTACCAGCGGACGATTGAACGTTGAAAGGGTTATCGCCTTGGCGGGGCCAATGGTCAATAAACCGCGCTTGGTTAAAACCAGGTTAGGTGCAAATACGGATGAGCTAGTCAGTAACGAATTAAAAGAAGGTAACGTTCGCGTGGTCTCGGGTTCTGTATTATCGGGCAGGAAAGCGAGCAATTGGGCCTGTTATTTAGGCCGCTATCACGTACAACTGTCGGTGTTACAAGAGGGGCGAGAACGTCAATTACTCGGTTGGCTGAACCCAGCAGGCGAGAAGTTCTCGTTTACCAATGCGCTCTTATCTAGTTTTAGCCGCGACAAAAAAATGGCATTTGACACCTCAGCGCATGGTAGCCCGCGAGCCATTGTGCCGATTGGTGTTTTTGAAGGCGTGATGCCACTAGATATATTACCCACCCAATTACTACGCGCATTGGTGGTTATGGATGTAGACAGCGCCGAATCGTTGGGTGCTTTAGAGCTGGATGAAGAAGATTTAGCATTATGTTCTTTCGTCGATTCAGGTAAACACGACTTTGGCTTGGCCTTACGCGCCAATTTAGAAAGCATCGAGAGGGAGGGGTAATGTCTCGTTTAAGGAATTATTTGGATTCAATACACCCACACTTTGCGAAAGGTGGGTCGTATGAAAAGTATTACGCCATTTATGAAATGGTCGACACGTTCTTGTACACACCCAAGGATGTCACTGCAGGATCTACACACGTACGTGATGCGATTGATCTGAAACGGATCATGACCTACGTGTTTATCGCGGCCTTACCGTGTGTGATTATGGCGATGTGGAATACCGGTCATTTGGCCAATATGGCGATGGCAGACCTAGGTCTTAGCAGTTTGGATTCATGGCGCGGCTTAGTCACCAATTTAGTGGGCTATAACCCCGATAGTATTTTAGCGTGCATGGTGCATGGCGCCATGTATTACGTACCGATTTATTTGGTCACGTTAATCGTTGGTGGCATTTGGGAAGTTCTGTTTGCTATCGTACGCGGTCACGAAGTGAACGAAGGTTTTTTTGTGACCTCGATGCTGTTCTCTTTAATCTTGCCAGCAACGACACCGCTATGGCAGGTTGCATTAGGTATTTCATTCGGCGTCGTGATTGGTAAAGAAGTGTTTGGCGGTACCGGTAAAAACTTTTTAAACCCTGCGCTAACAGGTCGCGCTTTTCTGTTTTTTGCGTACCCGGCTCAAATGTCGGGTGATGCGATTTGGACTGCAGTTGATGGGTTTAGTGGCGCAACGGCATTGGGCTTAGCCGCTGCTGGTGGTATTGACGCCGTGATGGCATCGGGTATCACTTGGATGGATGCCTTTTTAGGCACTATGCAAGGCTCGATTGGTGAAACCTCAACCTTGGCGTGTTTAATTGGTGCTAGCTTTTTACTGTACACGCGTATAGCCTCGTACCGTATTATGCTTGGTGTATTAGGTGGTATGATTTTTACCAGTACCTTGCTTAACTTTATTGGCAGCGACACTAATCCGATGTTCGCCACGCCGTGGTATTGGCACGCAGTATTGGGTGGTTTTGCCTTTGGTGCGATTTATATGGCAACCGATCCAGTCAGTGCGGCAATGACCAATACGGGCCGGTGGATATACGGGATTTTAATTGGTTTGATGGTGATATTGATTCGTGTCGTTAACCCAGCGTTTCCAGAAGGTATGATGCTGGCTATCCTATTTGCCAATATGTTCGCACCCTTGATTGACTATTTTGTTATCCAGTCAAATATCAAAAGAAGGGAGAAAAGAAATGTCTAATGACACTAAAAAGCAAGCAACAAACCCGCTGAATTTCTTGGCGCTGTCAAACGATAGCACTGCAAAAACCTTTATTATGGCAACCTTGGTGTGTCTAGTTTGTGCAGTTTTCGTTTCTGTTTCGGCAGTCGCACTAAAGCCCTTGCAGCAGCTTAATAAAGAACTGGATAAAAAGAAAAACATTCTTCAAGTAGCGGGTTTATATCATGAAGGTGATGACATTGAAGCGGCATTCGCTAAAATCGATATCAAACTAGTCGACCTAGAAACGGGCGACTATACCACTGAGTTTGACGCGGCCAGCTACGACGTTAGAAAAGCGGCAAAAGACCCTGATTTAAATGTAAAAATTCCAAAAAGTGAAGATTTAGCCAGCATTAGAATGCGCCCTACGATTATGCCTGTATACCAAGTCCAAGAAGAAGGGAAGGTTACACAATTGATCCTACCAATCAATGGTTATGGCCTTTGGTCAACGCTGTATGGCTTTCTTGCGGTAGAAAACGACGGTCAAACTATCGTTGGCTTAAGTTATTACGAACACGCAGAAACCCCGGGTTTAGGCGGCGAAGTAGATAACCCAAAATGGAAAAAAATGTGGTCTGGTAAAAAAATCTACGATGCAGAGGGCGATGTTGCCATTAAAGTGATTAAAGGAACGGTTGTTTCAGGTGCATCAGGTGAACAGTATCAAGTAGATGGTCTAGCGGGTGCAACACTAACAAGTCGTGGCGTGAGCAATATGCTGAAGTATTGGATGGGCGCACAGGGCTACCAGGCTTATCTGACTAAAATTCAGGCAAACGGAGTATAAAATGAGTAACGAATCTAAAAAAATCATCTTAGACCCGTTAATTGATAACAACCCTATCGGCCTACAGGTTTTAGGTATTTGTTCTGCGCTAGCAGTTACAACAAATTTGGGCACAGCACTGGTAATGAGTTTAGCGCTTACATCAGTAACGGCCTTTTCCAATCTTTCAATCAGTATGATTCGTAATCACGTACCTAGTGCGATTCGTATTATCGTACAAATGACGATTATTGCTTCACTGGTTATTGTGGTTGACCAGGTGTTAAAGGCCTATGTTTACGATTTAAGTAAACAATTATCGGTGTTCGTTGGTTTGATTATCACCAACTGCATTGTGATGGGTCGTGCCGAAGCGTTTGCGATGAAAAACCCACCGGGACTCAGTTTTCTTGATGGTATCGGCAATGGCCTAGGCTATTCAATCGTATTGATGTTCGTAGGGACCTTCCGCGAGCTACTCGGCTCAGGAAAATTATTTGGCGTGGAAATTTTAACCACCGTTAATGATGGTGGTTGGTACGTACCAAATGGGTTGATGTTGCTACCGCCGAGTGCGTTTTTTATCATCGGTTTAATGATTTGGGCTGTTCGAACATGGCGGCCCGCACAGGTTGAAGTGGCTGACTTTAAAATCAAAAGCGTTAACGGAACGGAGGCTATCTAATGGAAGCGTATATCAGTTTATTCGTTCGTGCGGTTTTCGTAGAAAATCTAGCGTTGGCATTTTTCCTTGGCATGTGTACTTTTTTGGCAGTGTCAAAGAAAGTCTCTACCGCGATGGGGCTGGGTGTTGCAGTTATCTTGGTGCAAACCCTCACAATGCCTATTAATAATTTACTCTACCAGGGCGTATTAAAAGAAGGCGCGTTAGACTGGATCGGTTTATCAGAGGTTGATTTGAGCTTTTTAGGCTTAATTTGTTATATCGGTGTGATTGCCGCCATAGTGCAAATACTTGAGATGGCAATGGATAAATATACGCCGGCCTTGTACAACGCCTTGGGTGTGTTTTTACCTTTGATTACAGTGAATTGCGCTATTTTGGGTGGTTCGTTGTTTATGGTCGAGCGTGACTATAACCTCGGTGAAAGTGTGGTCTTTGGTTTCGGTAGTGGTTTGGGTTGGGCGCTTGCGATAACAGCGATTGCCGGTGTAAGAGAAAAGCTCAAATACTCAGACGTGCCCGATGGCTTGCGTGGTTTAGGTATCACGTTTATTACGGCAGGACTTATGGCAATGGGTTTTATGGCGTTTTCAGGCATTCAACTGTAATTAGGAAATCAAGATGTTAGAAATTGGACTAGGTATTACTTTTTTTACGGCTATCGTATTGATTCTTGTTGTTGTGATTTTGTCTGCAAAGTCAAAATTAGTTGCGCATGGCAATGTAAAGGTGCTGATTAACGGTGAAAAAGAAATTGAAGCGCCTGTAGGTAGTAAGTTATTAGGTGCACTGGCAAACGCCCAGTTGTTTGTCCCCTCAGCCTGCGGTGGTGGCGGTACCTGTGGTCAGTGTAAGGTGCGTGTGAGCGAAGGTGGTGGCGCTATGCTGCCAACTGAAGGCACCCATATCAATAAAGGGCAAGAACGGGCTGGTGAGCGCTTATCATGTCAATTAACCGTTAAGCAAGACATGAAGATTGAGGTGCCAGAAGAAGTATTCGGTGTCAAAAAATGGGAATGTACCGTCCGCTCTAATCATAATGTCGCAACATTTATTAAAGAATTAGTGCTCGAATTACCAGAAGGCGAGGACGTAGGTTTCCGAGCCGGCGGCTACATTCAAATAGAATGCCCACCTCACGTCGTGGAATATAAAGATTTCGATATTGAAGAAGAATACCGCGGCGACTGGGATCACTTTAATGTATGGCGTTACAAATCAACGGTTGAAGAAGACGTACTAAGGGCTTACTCAATGGCTAACTATCCCCAAGAAGAAGGGATTATTATGCTGAATGTGCGTATTGCTTCACCACCACCGCGTGGGCCAGACAGTATCCCACCGGGTAAAATGTCATCGTATATTTTTAACCTGAAACCGGGTGATAAGGTAACTATTTCAGGTCCGTTTGGTGAGTTTTTTGCCAAGAAAACTGAGGCAGAAATGGTGTTTGTCGGTGGTGGTGCAGGTATGGCGCCGATGCGTTCACACATTTTTGATCAACTGCGACGCCTTAAAACAGATCGAAAAATATCATTTTGGTATGGTTCCAGAAGTTTAAAAGAAATGTTTTATGTTGAAGACTTTGACATGCTGGCGAAAGAAAATGACAACTTTGAGTGGCATGTTGCGTTATCTGACCCACAACCAGAGGATAATTGGGACGGTTTGACTGGGTTTATTCATGAGGTGCTACTCGAACAATATTTAAAAAATCACCCAGCGCCAGAAGATTGTGAGTTCTATATGTGTGGACCACCGATGATGAATGCCGCAGTCGTTAAAATGCTGCAAGACTTAG
>JAGPVU010000079.1 GCA_018066825.1 Cycloclasticus sp. | reverse complement strand
ACAACAAACGGCTGAAACCTTGCAAAATGGTTGGTTACAAACCAACGATATGGGCTGCTTAGATGAGGAAGGCTTTCTTTATTTAACGGATCGTAAAAATAATCTGATTATTACCGGTTCAGCCAATGTATTCCCCAGTATGGTAGAAAACGTACTCGATGAGCACCCACAAATAAAAGAAGTCGCGGTTGTTGGCGTGCCTCACCCTGAGTGGGACGAAGCGGTGGTGGCAGTTGTTATTCCACAGCATGCCGACAGTTTTGATGTTGATGAAATTATCGCCTTTAGCAAAACAAAAATGGCCAAGTTTGAAGTACCCAAAGCGATTGTCTTAGTCGATGATTTGCCTAAAGGCTTGACGGGTAAAGTGCTTAAAAAAGAGATTCAAGCGATGTTTAAAGACGGCCGTTTAACCGTGGCTTGGGAACTGCCTCTCGACTAGCTTTGCTTTGTTGCGGCAATCCGCTCCATTTGTTGGGCTAATTGAAAATCGCGTTCGGTAATGCCGCCTGCTTCGTGGGTGGTTAAATCCACCCGCACTTTTTTATAGACGTTAAACCACTCGGGGTGGTGGTTAGCACGTTCAGCCTCCAGTGCTACGTCGGTCATAAAACTAAACGCCTGAGCAAAGTCGGCAAATACAAATTCACGCTGTAGTTTGCCATTGACAATAGACCAGTCGTTAAATTTATTAATAAAGCCATCTATTTGTGGCTGTGTAGCAATATTCATCTTCTTTCCTTAATGTAGGTGTGCGTAAATTATTTTGACGATCCCACTCAAAATTATATTGGGGAAGCTGCCGTATATCAGCCAAATAAGCAATTGAGGCGATCACGCCAATGGCTGCTAAGGCGTCACTTATTGCACTGATTGCGCTTCAGTTCATTAAAGCTCCCTTTTAGAATGTAATAACCTACGTAAAACTCGGTTAGAAATTTATTTTATTGCTCAGTCCATTGCACTTAAAAATTCACGTTTACTATTAGAGCGGGGAAACGCCGTGTCCGGTTCTGTTGTGCCTAAGAATTTACATAAAGGTGACCAGCCTTCGCTCACGTTATACACTAATAGTCTTTCAGCCGGTATGCTGCGCTGAACTTCGGCATTGTGCTGCTCATAAACCGAAATGCAGTGTTGTCGATCGTCTAAACGGCCGGAAAACAAGCTATCTGCGATCATCAATTTGGCCATGCTGATTTGCGCGGCCGCGACTGGCGAAGCGTTTTGTGGTAGTTGTGGCTGCGTAGCACCCTCAGGAAATGAACGATTAATAACAGCAAAAATTGTTTGCTCAATGCTGTCGTACCAAGCATTGGCGTCGCGTACGGTGAGTACGATTTTGGCCTGGGGGTAATAGTCGCTTAGCTCGCGCCAAAAATAGGCGCACGGCCAATCAACCAGTGCTCGATAACCGTTAAATAAAACGGGCCAGTTTGCAGCGTTGCCTTGCGCGATATCGGTCCAAGTTTCGGCGTGACCAGGGTGGGCGAATAAATCGTGCATGTGGTAGCACTTGGTAAAGGTTAATTGCTCCAGCGCCATTTTTAATGACAGCGTGCCGGTACGACCAAAGCCAGCGCCAATAACCTCTATAGACATGAGGAACTCTCCATGAGTTGTGTCCAGAAAATTTAAATAATACGCCTACCCAGTTTGGCGCGCAACACGCATAGCCTTAACTGGGTGCGTTCTCTAAATCTGCCCTAATCGTTCGGGCAGCAAAGTAAAAGTGGCAAGCAGACCAGAAGGTGACGGCTGGAATAATATATAGCAAGGCATAGCGTAAGGACTCTGTCCCAAGGCTTGGCAGCAGATAGTCACTGAGCATACCAACCGACCAAGGCCCAAGGCCAAGGCCAATAATGTTTAGCACTAATAGTAAAATGGCTGAGGATGTTGCCCGCATGCGTTGGCCAACTAAACCGTGAGTGGTGGAAATAGTGGTGCCTAAATACACATTGAATAATGTACCGGGAACAAAGGCTAAAAGCAGCGCGATATACTGGTTATCGACCCAATAAATGGCGGCAGTAAAGGGCACACAAACCAGCATCATGAGGGCAGAAAGCCAGACATACCAACGCTTATCCCGGAGCGCCAATTTATCAGCAAAAAAGCCACCGCCGAATACCCCGATGGCGCCAAAGAGTCCAGACGACAACGCCAGCCAAGTACCTAACTCACCCGTGCTCATGCCGTGGCTACGAATGAAAAAAGACGCTAACCAATTAACCGTGGCGTAAATGACAAAGGCATTCAACGAGCCAGCAAACACCATGTGCCGAAAAGAATGCCGGCTCCAGAGTAAGCGAAGGACCTCAGAGAAGGGGGGCTGTTCATCAGAAACTAATTTGTTTTCAGTTAACCCTCGAATCGGCTCTTTTAAGCTAAAGCGTACCAGTAGTGCCAATAAAACACCGGGTGCACCGACCACGATAAAGGCCACGCGCCAACCAAAAAACTCATTCAGCCAGCCGCCCAATAAAAAGCCGAATAAAATGCCGATATTGACCCCGGTGGAATAAAAAGACATGGCGCTCGCGCGTTTTTCAGCAGGGAAAATATCGGACACAATAGAGTGTGATGGAGGGCTACCTCCGGCCTCACCCACACCGACACCGACGCGGGCGGCTAACAATTGGATGAAATTATTGGTCAGGCCGCTGATGGCGGTCATTAAACTCCACAAACCTAAAGATAAGGAAATGATATTGCGCCGGTTAGAGCGATCCGCCCAGCGAGCAATGGGGATACCTGCAATCACATAAAACAAGGCAAACGCAAAACCCGTTAATAGGCCCAGCTGGCTATCAGATAAGGCCAGTTCAAGCTTTATTGGCTCTTGTAAAATCGCCAGTAACTGCCGATCAATAAAGTTAAAACTGTACACAATCGTTAGCAATACCAAGGCGTAGTTTCTTGCTTTAGCCGTTGCATAAGGGTTTGCTGGCTTGGTTTCGTGTTGACTCGATGACTTCATATGTGGTCTTTTTGTTAAGTGATTTTTTATTATTTAAACAACTATTAGCCTAGGTCGTCAGACGGGTGTTAACCATCAGCTCAGCTTGTTATATAGCGGCCTAACCGCAATTTTACCTGAGGGGCGAAATAATGAATGAGTGCCTGTGGCAGCACACTCGCCAAAATGATGTGATGACTTATAAATGAGCGATCGGCGTATCGGTAAATAAGTAATCTTTTAGTTCCTTGTCAAAGCGTGGATCCTGACGCCTAATCCACTCCAGTACCATCGCGGCGTGTTCTTTTTCCTCGTCTCGATTGTGCGCAAGAATGGCTTTCAATTCCTCATTTTTACAGGCATCGACGCGTTGATTGTACCAGTCAAC
>JAGPVU010000056.1 GCA_018066825.1 Cycloclasticus sp. | reverse complement strand
TCAACAGAAACCTGCATAATTACTCTCTAGTTTTTTTGGTGATGTTTAACGTTTACTTGATGGTGCGAAAGGAGAGACTCGAACTCTCACATCTTACGATACTGGAACCTAAATCCAGCGCGTCTACCAATTCCGCCACTTTCGCAATATGTGTTGGTGATAATGTGCGGTATCATACCTATTCTTAACGAATTATTGCACCTCTTTTTAAGACAATTTAACTAAACCCCCCTATTTTTCATGAAAGCCTGTGTTTTTTTTATTTTTTACTTCTTCGTCGCTTCGCTATTAGCGGCCTTATTTTGCTACCCCTTGTATTTACTGTTCACAGAACAAACGTTTCTTTTTGAACGCTGGGTCAGTCGTTTTGCACTTTTATTTCTTATTCTCGGCCTCATCCCCTGCATCAAGTATTTCAAACTTTCATTAAAGTCATTAGGGCACAACGCCTCAACCTACCTATACATCAAACAGATGAGCATTGGCTTTGCAGTTGGCCTCGTCATTTTAGGCTTACTTATTATCAGCTTATTAGCGCTCGACATTCGTTTAATAAACCCTTCAGCAACCTTGTCTTCATCTTTACTTATTAAGTCATTAGTCGCGGGGCTGATCATTGCGCTCATTGAGGAAACCTTATTTAGAGGCTTATTTTTTAAACTCACCCTTAAATGGCACAATGCATTTACTGCTATTGTCGTCAGTAGTTTTTTTTATGCCATTTTGCATTTCATAAAACCCATCAATCATATTGATCAAAACACGTTATCTATTTATAGCGGCGGTGAGGTGCTGATAAACGCTTTTATTGGCTTAATGTCTATGCAAATCAGTGATTTAGCCGCCTTGTTCGCTGTCGGCACCCTACTTGCTTTAGTTCGGCTTAAAACCAACACACTCACTTTTTGTATCGGCCTACACGCTAGTTGGGTTTTTCTTATTAAATCCAGTAAACAATTAACCGACAACAACCCTCACTCTGATTGGTCGTTTTTAACCGGTCATTACGACGGCATCGTTGGCTGGCTCGCTTTTGCTTGGCTAATGTTACTGTCACTTTTGTATTTGATGTATATCACTAAACACGTCAAACAATCGTCAACCTAACCGTTAGTCACTTGACAGCACCCCCCTATAGATTAGAATGGGAATCATTATCATTAAGATTTAGAGTGTTATGTCTACAAGCCCAACAGCAAAGACTTATTCTTCGTTAACTGAGATCAGCATTGGTCAAGAGGCCATGTTGTGCAAAAACACGATGGACCGTCGCCTTGAGAAAAAACTATTAGCCTTAGGTTTTTCTATGCTTATGCCATTAAGGGTTACCCAAAAAAGAACCGGCGGCTTAGTGGTTGGTATCGGTAACGCACGAATCGCGCTGAATCAAACCTTGGCGCAACAAATTATGATTGAAGCCGTATGAGCAAGCAGTGCTGTGAAGCTGCAACACCGGTGCCTGTATCAAATAAGCGCCCTGTGGTGGCCGTTATTGGCAACCCCAACTGCGGTAAATCAACGCTATTTAACACCATCACCGGCGTCAAACAGAAAACGGGTAACTGGCCCGGCGTCACTGTTGAGCGGCGTGAAGGCTTAAGAAAAATAGGCCCAGAGGAGTTTGTTTTTGTTGACTTACCCGGCGTTTATTCACTCGACAGTGATCGCGAGGCATTAGACGAACAAATTGCTCGCCAATATATTTTATCTGGCGCCGCCGATGTGTTACTGATTGTCGCCGATGCCTCCAATATAGAGCGCAGTCTCTACCTAACAAGCCAACTAATCGAAACGGGCATACCCGCTGTATTGGCTTTAAACATGATGGACGTTGCGTCGTCACGCGGCATGGACATTAACCTTTCGTTATTAGCCGAATCACTACAACTGACTGTTGTGCCAACCATGGCTCGGCAAAATAAGGGTATTGATGTCCTATTGCAAGCTGTGGCTAAGGTGTTAACTGATAACACGTATACGCCCCTCAGGTTAACCTACCCGACAGTTATCCAAGCTGCTGTTAGCGATATCACGACGACCTTCGATTCGGTAACACCGTCTAGCTCGATCCAATATTGGCAAGCATTGCAGTGTTTAGAAAATCATTTTTCGCCCACTACTAACGAGCAAACAAAACGTGTTTCCCAGCAACTTCAGCTGGCAATCAAACAACAAACAGGCGAGGACCCCGACACACTCATTGCTGCCACCCGTTATGAGTTTGCCCATCAACTCACCACCCAGGTGGCCATTCAAACACGACAAGCTGGCGCTCAAACACGTTCGGACTTGATCGATAAGTTCGTGCTTAATAATTACCTAGGTTTACCTATTTTCTTATTCGCCATTTACTTAATGTTTAGCATTACGATTAATTTTGGCGGTGCTTTTATCGACTTTTTTGATATCACCTCCGGTGCGATATTTGTCGATGGTTTTAAACTGCAACTACAAACCTTAGGTTTCCCCAATTGGTTTCAGGTTATTTTGGCTGATGGTCTAGGTGGCGGTATTCAAGTAGTCGCTACGTTTATCCCCATCATCGCCACCTTATATTTTTGCTTATCTATTCTTGAAGACTCGGGTTATATGGCTAGAGCGGCTTTTGTTATGGATCGGTTTATGCGTAAGCTGGGGTTGCCCGGTAAAGCCTTTGTTCCACTGATCGTTGGCTTTGGTTGTAATGTGCCCTCTATTATGGCGACACGCACCCTAGAAAAACAACGTGACCGTATTATGACGGTGATGATGGCCCCCTTTATGTCTTGTGGCGCCCGTTTATCGGTGTACGCCTTATTTGCTGCCGCATTTTTCCCCCAGTCAGGTCAAAATATCGTTTTTTTACTGTATTTAGTCGGCATTGGCGCGGCTATTTTTACCGCCCTATTACTTAAAAAGACCGTGTTAGAAGGTGATTCCGACATTTTTTTAATCGAATTACCGCCCTACCATCGACCCGCCATTAAAAATTTATTAATCCATACATGGGAACGTTTAAAAGGCTTCGTGTTAGAAGCGGGTAAGTTCATTATTGTCATGGTGATGGTCATCAATGTATTAAATTCCATCGGTACCGACGGCAGTTTTGGTAATGAAAACAGTGCTAACTCCGTATTAAGCGAGGTCAGCAAAACCTTTACCCCAGCTTTTGAACCGATGGGTGTACAAGCAGAAAATTGGCCTGCGATCGTGGGTATATTTAGCGGCTTATTGGCCAAAGAAGTCGTGGTGGGCACACTCGACGCTGTGTATTCAAATTTAGAAGGCCAACACAATAATGACAATGAAGCATTCAGTCTTAGCGACAAGTTTTCTGAAGCCCTAAGCGTCACCCAAGAGAATGTACGCGACGCATATGCAAACATGGGTGACCCACTTGGTTTGCGCAGCTTAGATAGCAGCGGTGACACACAACTGGCCGCCGAAGAACAAGACGTTAGTCGCACGCTATTTGGCACTTTGGTCAAATACTTTGACGGTAAAATTGGTGCCTTTAGCTATTTACTCTTTATTCTGCTGTATGTCCCCTGCGTTGCCGCTTTGGCCGCTGTAAAACGCGAAACCGGCACACGCTGGGCGCTTTTTTCGATATTCTGGAGCTTGTACCTAGCTTACAGCATGGCAACGTCGTTTTATCAACTAGCCACCTTCAGCCAGCACCCGATGCAATCAATGATTTGGCTTAGTCTCTTTACGGCTGGTTTTATCATTATCTGGCTGACCTTGCGTCACATGGGGCAGCAACTACTCGCTGTAAACTTTAGCACGGCTAAAAACGCATGATTTTACTGGATATTAAAAATTATTTAAAACAGACGGGAAGCGCCCCTGTGCGCGATATCGCTCTTCACTTCAAACTATCTGAAGACGACACCCGCTCAATGTTAGAGCATTGGGTAAAAAAAGGCCGTGCCGTTAAACAGCCGCCCGGTACTCTTTGCCAAAGTGCTTGCACTAGTTGCGCGCCCAATACGATTGAAATATACCGATGGCTTGAAGAAGACGTCTAATCAATAATCGACCATCTTTTTAACTCTCTTTTTTCTCATCGTATTACCCGGTATTACGCATACCCGTGGCAATCGCATTAATGCTCCTTAATAAGGGGTCAAGCGAACCTTCTCGGTCTGCTTCATGCATCTGATCATTACGGTAATTTTTTAACAACACCAGTTGAATGTAATTAAGCGGGTCTAGGTAGGCGTTTCGTCTGCTGATGGATAACTTCAATAATTCATTGTCAGCTAATAACTCATCGATTTGCGCCACCTTCAATACCCAGTAAATGGTTCGCTCGCATTCAGCCTTAATTGTTTCAAACAGCTGCTGCGCCCCATTGTTTTTTGACAACTGCGCGTATTCAGCGGCTATCGACATATCTGCTTTAAATAAAGCCATTTGCGTATTGTTCAGCAACACCCGAAAGAATGGCCACTCTTTATACAGTTGCTGTAACACAGATAAATTTTGCGGCTGCTTTGCACAAAAGCCTTCTAGCCCCTTACCAAGACCATACCACGCAGGCAAGGTGTGGCGAGACTGCCCCCAACCGAACACCCAGGCGATCGCACGAACC
Source organism: Cycloclasticus sp. (assembly GCA_018066825.1). Taxonomy (GTDB): domain Bacteria; phylum Pseudomonadota; class Gammaproteobacteria; order Methylococcales; family Cycloclasticaceae; genus Cycloclasticus. The sequence goes on along the minus strand of JAGPVU010000056.1, from coordinate 7,985 downwards.
GAATATTTTGAGCGGTCTTTTTGTTGCCGGTGCGAGGGGCGAGAACCTATGTTGAGTAAGGCTATTTCGTTAACCGGCGTTGCTTCGTAAAAATAGTCAAGAAACGCTGGCGTATCTTCCGTCAGTTTGCGGTAATAGTGCTCACCTTGTTGCCTAAGCTGTGACATCACTTGACCATAAACCGGCGGATCGAGGGGCACCTGCGTTATATGGCCTGAACTCGCTGCGATCAAGCCGGTTAACCCCATGGTCAACTCGTAAACTGCCGTCTCTTTGTTACTGTATTTAAAAGACAGCACCTCGCCTTGCTCGGTAAACTTAATTTGTCCAAAAACCGTGCCCGCAGGTTGTGAGGTGATTGCTTGATAGGTTGGACCACCACCCCGGCCGACCGTACCACCTCGGCCGTGAAACAGGCGAATACGTACTCCACGCCGCTGGCCAAGCTCAATTACTTGTTGCTGCGCTTGATAAAGCGACCAAGCTGAAGCAACGATACCTCCGTCTTTAGCCGAATCCGAATAACCTAACATCACCTCTTGTATTCGGCCGCTTGCCGTTAAGAGCTGGTGATAAAGCGGGTCATCCAGCAAGCGAGACATTACCGGTTCAATGTGTTGAAGGTCGTCCACTGTCTCAAACAATGGCGACACCGCTAAGCGGCAAGAATAACGCCCTTTTTCATAGGTACATAAATCAGAAAACGTGGCTAAGAACAGTACATGCAATACATCAGATGCCTGATGCGCCATCGAAATAACATAACGATCAACCACTGAGGGGCTCACCGTTTGTTGCATCTCGGCGATCACATCAAACACCGCTAACACCTCGCGGGTTATTAGCGAAAGTTCATCTAGTGAGTTTAGTATCGGTGGCTGCTGAATCAACCGTGCCATCAGTTGCATGCGCTGCTCCTCTGTACAGGCCATGTAGTCATCACAAACGCCCTGCAACTTTAATATTTCTGCAACGCTCTCGGTATGCACAGTAGATTCTTGGCGCACATCCAAGCTCGCCAAATAGAAACCAAAGGTACGCGCAAGGCGCAGTAGGTCCAATAATTCCGCATCGGCCACGTCAACATCACCATGACTACAGAGCGACTCATACATCAACTGTAAATCATTAATAAACGCCGTCTCATTCAGGTAACCGATACCGCAGTCAGTGTCGACTCCGCCTTTTAATAACAGTTCGACTCGTTGCAGTGTTTGCCGTAAACGCAGTTTTATTAGGTAGAGCTTACGTCGATAGGGTTCTTGTGGAAAAAGTGCGGGCCATAAGTCAGTAAATAATTCACGATAACGGTCGTCCTCAGTAAGTGACGCGTTAAACGCCGCCAAGGGCGTACAAAACTGTTCCGATTGGGTAAAAATTTCTAATAATTGGTCAATTTTACTTAGGTAGTGACCAAGAATAGTCCGTTGTTGCAGCAGTATTGCTTCTCGGGTCGTTTGAGCAGTTACGTTAGGATTGCCGTCACGGTCGCCACCCACCCAGGTACCAAAACTTAATACATTAGGAATATGGATGCCTGAGTTTTCACCATATACGCGTTCAATCGCATCTTGCAAGCGCCTATAAACGATCGGTACCGCCTCAAATAAACTGGCCTTAAAATGGAATAAGCCCATACGTATTTCATATCGAACATCCGGTTTTTCTGGACGCACCTCGTCGGTCTTCCAAAGGGTCTGCACCCGTGTTTTTAAGGCGCGTCGCCAATGTGCTTTGTGATCCAAGGTCATTGCCTGGCTATCAATGCCTTCGTTGGCCTCAAAAATCCGCCGTAATTGCAACATTGTCGCCCGTCGTTTCGCTTCGGTGGGATGCGCTGTAAACACCGGCATATAGCACATATCCGTCAATAAACGCTGTAAGCCCTGTTGATTAACATTGGCTTCGTGTAATTGTCGAATGCAGTGGTCAAAAGAGCCTTCCCAAAGTAGCTTTCCAGATGCAGCAAACCGTCGACGCTGGCGGTGCAAGAAGCTTTCTTCGGCGATGTTAACCAATTGGAAGTACGTCGTAAAAGCACGAATAACCGGCCTTAGTTCATCCGCAGACAGTTGTTGTATGTACCCTTTGAGTTGATTTAGCCCAGCCGTATCATACTGTTCACGTAATCGAATAAAACCTTTACGCAAATACTCTATGCGTCGTAAAACATCCTTACCCGACTGCGCTTTAATCACTTCACCCAACACATTACCCATCAAGCGCACTCGGCTGCGCAGTTGTTGGTCCTTGGCTAAGCAAACTTCAATAAATGGATCCATCTATACCTTCCCTAATAAAAGACAAACTCAATACCCCGTTAGGTTTTTTAACGAAGATAACTAGCAAAATTTTGTTTAACCTTTCTCACTGGAATAGCTACACCAAACCCAGGGTTAAGCGCATTATTTTGCGCAACTTTAATGGTGTTGACCCCAATCACTTGTCCATCATTAGCAATTAATGGCCCACCACTATTGCCCGGGAGTATTTGTGCATCCGTCGCAATGCCATCTGCGGCTATATGGGTCACCGTTCCTTTGGTCAATTGATCACGCAGCCCGAGAGGGCTGCCGATTGCATACACTTCTTGGCCTTGAGAAATGCTTGATGATCTAAGCGATAGATAAGGCGCCTTACAGGCATTAACTTTGAGTAAAGCCAAATCATCGTTAGCCGACACTTTAACAAGCTTCGCCGTGGTCTTTGTATTGTCTTTTAGAATAATCTCAAACGATTTCGCAACCTGAGCAACACTACTGGAAAAATTAAAATCCGATTGTTGCTTTAAAAACTGCTGCTCATCGTTATTAAAACGTTTTTCCGCCGTTGTTAACTGTTGTAGATCTCGATAATAGGCTGCGCGGTTTAGCTCGTACTCCCTGCCAGCTGTTTCTTTAACCACCCCATCCGCAAGACCATTTAGGTAATCTTTATACTGATCTAGTTTTTCTTTATTAATGTTGAGACGTTGCCTTTGTTCGGTAATTTGTATGCGCGCGCGTTGAAAAGTGTCTGCATTTTTGTGAATTTGTGCCTGTGTAGCATCCCATTGCGTACCTTTTGCAGGCCGTATAACGTGTTTATTGGTAATTAAAAAACAATCGTCACTGACAAAAAAACCCGAACCACTGCCCAGTTCGCTTTTGACTGTTACCACAGCCAACGTTGCTTTTTGAACGGGATTTGACGGACGATATTTGTTGTTTAGCAGCGCATAAAAATCGTTATCCTGTACGACCGATGAGCCGTTCTTATAACTGCGCCTCACTGTCTGCCCTGCTTGCTTTATAGGCGCGTCTGAAAAGTGCCAACGCCCTTCACTATCTTTGTATTGAAAAACCTCGGCGTGGCTAACACTAAGATTAAAGGCTAGCAAAGACCCAAGAAAAAGTTGTTGTAAAACACTGTATCCCTTCAATCTGCCACCTCTATGCGTTTAATCACCCACGCGTTTTACCGCCAATGAGACACCTTAACAAATTCTAAGCGTGCTAAAAATCTGCTGAATCATGGGTGGCCTAATACTTGATAGTCACCTTTAGTTTTTAAAATCACGTTGATTGGCGATGAGCTATCATTTTTCCAATACCAACCGTGCGAACCGGCAAACGGCGTTATCAATGAGCCTTGCTGTTGACCGGCCGTATCCTCCTGAAAGCTTTTAAAATAACCCGTTTTATCGCCTTTAGGCTCACCGTGAAAGTCAAAATAAAGCACACCACCTTCAGTTTGCCACTCGTAGTCTAAGGTTTTGTCTTTATCCAGATAAAACTTGTACTCTAAGCCGCTGTACGCAGGGATCACCATGCTTATGCTATCTTCTTTTATCGATGTATTACTGTCGCAAGCCAACTCGGTTTTTTTAGCGTCGTCAGGCCTTGCCGACAGACTCGTTAAACCAAGCCATTGACCAAACCCCGTGGGATCGATGCCATACTCAGCGGGTAATATTGCCGTTACCAAAATAACTACCGCTAACACTATCGCCAGCAATGTGGACTTTATTAGCGATTTTAGCGACTGCACGGGATGTTCTATTTTTTCCATTATCCTAACCTTAAAACGTTAAACGAAATAACCAACCATTTGATAACCAAATAACACCATGCCTGCCGACATCAGTAGCGTATTGGTGGCACTAGCAAAAGCAAAGTAACTGGCATGTCTGCGCCAAAAACTCATGCCGATCAGAATAAACACTAAGGCAAGGAACTGGCCGAGCTCTACCCCAACATTAAACGCTAATAAATTTTTCCATAGACCCGTTTGAGGTAACGCAAAATCTTGTATTTTTGTAGCTAGACCAAAACCATGGAATAAGCCAAACACTGCCACCGCTATTTTGGTATTGGGTTGAAAGCCCAGTAATCTGTTAAAGCCGCCTAAGTTATCAAAGCCTTTATATACGATGGATAAACCTATCACCGCATCTATCAAATACGGGTTAACGCTTATGTCATTTAGCACTCCAAACAACAGTGTCACACTGTGTCCTAGGGTAAATAAACTAACGTATAACAGTACCTCGCGTTTGCGAAATAAAAAGAAAATGACCCCGACCAAAAAGAGCAAATGATCGTAGCCGGTCAACATATGTTTGGCGCCGATATAGAGGAAGGGACCTATAGCAACGCCTTTATTTTCCGATAAAAAACGCGCTGTATTTTCATCAACTCCATGCCCCCACACGGTTGATACACCCATAAAAATAAGACCTACAGCCACCCAAAATCGAACCAATGTACAACCTCCAGAATTAACAAGCAAAGGCAAAACGTAAGCTGCCTTCATTAACAAACCTAATTTAATCGGCTCACCTAAGCCCACTTCAACATGAGTGTTCAGAGGCATTTAACAGCAATTACGCAAACCCTGCCAACAGACACATTACCTGATCTAAATCAGGTTAATTTTAACAACGCCCTATTAGAATTCAACACGTACATCAACGCGACTGACCGCTAGCCATGATACACGGCTACTAAATATAATTGGAGAACTAAAACGTCATGGCCACAAATAACGATTTTAATAACTACATTGATACCAAAAAAGGCTGGGTTGACCGTCGTATCTTTTGGGACCAAGAAATCTACGAGCAAGAACTAAAACAAATATTTGCCAAATCATGGCAGTTTGTCGCCCATGACTCGATGCTGCCTAATGTGAATGATTTTTACACCACCTATATGGGCGAAGACGGCGTTGTCGTAGCACGCCAAAAAGACTTGAGTGTTAAGGTGTTTTTAAACTCCTGCCCCCACCGTGGTAATAAATTTTGTTATGCCGATGATGGCAACACCCGTTCTTTCACTTGTAATTATCACGGTTGGAGTTTTGGTATAGACGGCAAACTCGGTGCGCTGGCCAACGAACACGTGTACGACAAAGGCGATATAGATAAAGAAAAATGGGGACCTAGGCAAGCGCGAGTAGATAACTATAAGGGTTTAATATTTGCCACCTTTGATCCTGAGGCTCCGTCACTTGAAGAATGGCTAGGGGACTTTCGCTGGTATTTGGACATGATGCTCGACGGCGATGGCAGCGGCACCGAGTTTATTGGTGGCGGCATCAAGTCCTACGTTAACGCGAACTGGAAATTTGGTGTTGAAAACTTTGTGGGCGATGCCTATCACGCGTTGTGGAATCACGATTCCGGCCTCAAAGCCATGAATAATGGCGAAGGTTTTGGCCAAGCAGTCACCGAAGGTTCCTATCATGCCAGCGTGAATGGTCACGGCTGGGAATTTGGCACAGATGGTTTTGCCGACGTGATTATCATGGGCCGTCCGAAATGGACCGAATACGTACAAAACGTCTTAAAACCACAAATGAAGAAGCGCTTGGGAGAATTACGCTCAACCATCTATGGCTCACTAGCCTCTGTGTCGTTATTTCCCAATTGTTCATTTTTACCCGGCATTCAAACGTTTCGTGTTTGGCTACCCCGAGGGCCAAGAAAATTAGAGCTCCGTACCTGGACAATTGTAAATAAAAGCATGCCTGATGACATTAAGCAGGAAATAAACATCGGCTGTATGCAAACGTTTAACCCTGCTGGGGTCTTAGAAATGGACGACGGCGAGAACTGGGAAGGTAATACCTCGGTCAACAAAGGCTACCTAACCCGTCAAGAAAAACTGCATTATGGTTGCGGCATTAACAGGCAAATTGAGCACCAAGAGTTGCCCGGCACTATTTACGCTGGGCAGTTCAATGACGCCAACCAACGCCAGTTTTATCAACGTTGGGCCGACTTAATGAATGCGAACAACTGGGACGATGTCCCAACACGTTACACCCCACGATACAGCGGCAAGCCAACGGTTTAGGAGAAAACAATGAGTAGCACACAAGAAGAATTTAACACCCACAGCCTCTCTGTTGAGTTGATGAACGAGGTGCAACAGTTTTTGTATCGTGAGGCCCGCCTTCAAGACACTGAAAAGTTTCGTGACTGGCTCAACATGCTAACCGAAGATATTCATTATTGGATGCCCTACCGCTATCAGCGCTACCGTAAAAATGAAAAAGAGCCCACTATTTACGACCAAGCTTATTATAACGACAAGATGGAAGACCTTAAAAAACGCATCTTGCGCACCGAAACGGGCACTTGTTGGTCAGAAGACCCTGCCACACGAGCCGCGCATATTGTTACCAATATCGAGGTCGAATTAAGCAGTAACCCTAATGAATATCAAGTGTATTCCTTAATTACCGTACGCCGCAATATGAATGAGGATGAAGAACACACGATGGTTGGCCACCGCACAGACACCTTACGTCGGGTCGGTGGTGAATTGAAGCTCGCTAAACGTAAAATTATTCTTGATCAAAATATTTTCATGAATAAAAGCTTAAACGTTTACTTATAAAGTAATCACTACCCATATAACACCTGACAAGAGGACAAAAAATGACTAAAGTAATCGAACTTGGCTACCTAGGTTTTAATGCAAGCAACCTTGAACAGTGGCATGATTTTGCAACCCGATGCGTGGGCTTAGAAGTTGCCAGTGATACGACTGAAGACTGCCTCTTCCTACGCATGGATAACCATCATCACCGCATCGCTATTCACCAGTCCGATGAGGACGATATGTCTTATATGGGTTGGCGTGTAGCCACCGAGCAAGATTTACATGCGATGGCAAAAAAACTAGCCGATGCGGGTATTAAATACCGCATAGCCAGCGTAGAAGAAATTCGTGAACGTCGTGTCTTGGGTTTAATTAAATTGAATGACCCTTCAGGTATTCCAACTGAAATATTTTGGAGCCCTCAGGTCGATGTGATGAAGCCGTTCCACCCTCCACGCCCTATGTATGGAAAGTTTGTTACTGGTAGCCAAGGCATTGGCCATGTACTGATTCGCGCCGATGATAACGAAGCGACCTATAAATTCTATGAATTATTAGGGTTAAGCGGTTCAGTCGAATACCGTATTGCGATGCCAAACGGTGCGGTTGCCCAACCAATTTTTATGACCTGTAATGACCGCCAACATAACATCGCCTTTGGCTTGCCGGGTATGGAGAAAAACATCAATCACCTGATGCTAGAGTACGATCATTTAAATGATCTGGGTATTTCCCACGATAAAGTCCGTAGCTCAGACATCGATGTTGCGCTCCAGTTGGGCATGCATGCCAACGATAAATTATACACTTTCTATTGTGCATCGCCGTCTAAATGGCTACTGGAGCTTGGCTTTGGCGAAAATTACAAACCACTAGCACAAGAGCACTATATTGGTGATATTTTTGGTCACCATATCGAGAAAAGTGGCTACGGCATGGACTTACCTTTATAAAATACCATGCTGTAAAAGTTCGATAAGTGTCATACCCTTAACGCCAGCTTTAGAAATCACTAGGGCTGGCTTTTTTATAAGAGGCTTCAACTATGGTTAATTTAATCGCCGCCTGCTTGTTTTTTTTAGCCATTCACTGGCTTGTCTCAGGCAGCCCGCTCCG
>JAGPVU010000041.1 GCA_018066825.1 Cycloclasticus sp. | reverse complement strand
AAATCGACAGTGGCCAACGCGGTAGAAAACCAGTTGTTCGCAATGAATAAACACACCTATTTATTAGATGGCGATAACGTGCGTCAAGGCCTAAATAAAGGCCTAGGCTTTAGTGAAGAGGACCGGGTGGAAAATATTCGTCGGGTTGGCGAGGTGGCCAATTTATTTTGTGACGCGGGCTTAGTGGTTATCACCGCTTTTATTTCACCGTTTGAGAAAGATCGCGAGATGGTCCGACAGGTGGCTATGTCAGGGCAGTTTGTTGAAGTGTTTATAGACGCGCCACTGAGTGTTTGTGAGCAAAGAGACCCCAAAGGGCTCTACAAGAAAGCGCGGGCGGGGCAAATTAAAGACTTTACCGGTATCGATTCGCCCTATGAGGTGCCGGTTAAGCCAGAGCTACACATTATTAATGACGGTGTCAGTATTGAAGAAGCAGCGACGCAAGTGGTTGATTACCTAAAGAAGCACGCGTACGTTTAATGATGTTAAATAAAATAGATGTTCAAGACATTGTGCTACTTGCAAAAAAAGCCGGTGAAGCCATTATGGCGATTTATCAAAAAGATTTCGACGTAGCGTTTAAGGCGGATCAATCTCCACTGACCGAAGCGGATAAAGCAGCGCACAATATTATAGAGCAAGGACTAAAAGAGCTGGATCAAAAGAATGAGACGGCGATACCCATCATGTCAGAAGAAGGAAAAAATATTCCTTATGACGATAGAAAGGATTGGGGCTATTTTTGGATGGTCGATCCTGTCGACGGCACCAAAGAATTCATCAAAAAGAATGGCGAATTTACCGTTAATATTGCGCTAATCAATAACGGTGCGCCGGTTATGGGTGTGGTGTATGCGCCAGCGCTTGGTCAAATGTATTGGGCTAAACAAGGCGAAGGGGCTTTTAAAGATGGGCAACGTCTACCGTTAAAGCAAGCCGAACAACGGGTCAGCTATAAGATAGTAGCCAGCCGCTCGCATATGTCGGATGAAACCCAGCAATTTATAGATGCAATACAAACAGATAAAGCAAAAGAACTGGTCGCGATCGGCAGCTCATTAAAAATCTGTTTAGTTGCGGAGGGTGAAGCCGATGTATACCCAAGACTCGGCCCTACCATGGAATGGGATACAGCTGCGGCACACGCGGTTGTATTAGAAGCGGGTATGGGGGTTAAAATTTACCCCGCTAATAACGCCCAGCTTGTATACAATAAAGAAAACTTATTAAATCCATTTTTTATCGTCAGCTAAACCCAAACACATGGCCTACTATAAACAACACGTATTTTTTTGTACCAATCAACGTACTGATGGGCGCGCTAGCTGCCAAGACCATAATGCCCAAGAACTGCGTGATTATTTAAAGAAGCGCGTTAAAGAAGCAGGCTTGGCTGGCCCCGGCGGTATTAGAATCAATAACGCAGGCTGTTTGGATCGGTGTGGGCAAGGCCCTGTATTGGTTATTTACCCTGAAGAAACGTGGTATCAATACAAAACAAAAGAAGACCTTGATGAGATTTTTGAACAGCACATTAAGAACAATAAGTTAGTAGAAAAGTGCCGAGTTTAATTGCTCACCTTGGATTTGAACTACGGTGTTTATAGTACTAACGATTGTTGTTTTAGCTGAAGGACTGTTTGCCACTACGAATAGAGGTGGTTTTTTTGTTGAGCTGAGGACATTTTTAAGTAGATAGGGGAAGAATGTTGAAGGTACGAAAAGTGGTTATTCCCGTAGCGGGTTTAGGTACGCGTTTATTACCCGCGAGTAAGGCAATACCCAAAGAAATGATGCCAGTGGCTGATAAACCGGTCATTCAGCACGTGATTGAAGAGTCGATAGCGGCTGGGATAAAAGAAATTATTCTGGTGACACGCAGTGGTAAGTCGGCAATTGAGGATCATTTTGATTCAAACTATGAATTAGAAAAAGAGTTGGCACGCAAGAATAAACTAGACGTGCTCGCAATGATTCAACATATCGTGCCGCCCGACGTATCTATCGTGTCAGTTCGGCAGCCCGAGGCCAAAGGCTTGGGTCACGCGGTTAGTTGTGCGGCCAGTTTGATTGGCGATGAGCCTTTTGCTGTTATTTTGCCAGACGTGCTTATTAATAATGGTGCACAACAGGGTGCCGACTTGGCACGTATGGTGGTGGCATTTGAACGTGATTTTGCTGCCCAAATTATGGTGAGTGAGGTGCCGTTAGAAGATGTTCATTTGTACGGTATTGTCGATTGTGGCGGGGTGCAACCAAAATTAGGTGCTTCAGTCGCGATTAACCGGTTGGTTGAAAAGCCTTTGCAAGACCAAGCGCCGTCTAACATGGCGGTCATTGGCCGTTACATTCTGCCAGCCCGAATAATGGCGCTGTTGGCTGAGGGTAAAGCGGGTGCGGGTGATGAAATTCAGCTCACCGACGCCATTGATACTCTGTTATTAGAGCAACAAGTGCAAGCCTATAGAATGCAGGGTGATAGCTTCGATTGTGGCGATAAATTAGGTTATTTGAAAGCGAATATAGCCTATGGCTTGCAACACGATGAAATAGGCGCTGATTTAAACCTTTTCCTAAAGACCTTGGGCTGAGTAATGGCTAGTAGCATAAAGGCCTGGGTTGGTTTGCAAAGCCACGCTGAGGAGATGCAAGCCATCCACCTAAAAAATTTATTTGATTCTAATGAAGACAGGTTTGGCACCTTTAGTTTTTCATTTAGCCACTACTTATTAGATTTATCAAAGCAGCGTATTACTGACGAAACACTAAGTAAGTTGTTGTTGCTGGCGGATCAACAGGGTTTAGAGGCTTGGATCAGCAAGCTATTTAACGGTGAAAAAGTGAATTATTCTGAGCAACGCGCGGCATTACATACGGCCTTGCGACTCCCAGAGGATGCACCCCTGCGTGTTGAGGGTCAAGATGTGGCGCACGATGTACAGGCATCCTTACTAAAAATGCATGGCTTGGTTGAGCAAATTCAGCAAGCGCAATGGCGTGGTTTTGATGGCAGTCCGATCAGAAGTGTTGTGAATATAGGCGTGGGCGGCTCAAATCTTGGGCCGTTGATGGCGTGCGCAGCGCTAGAGCAATATGCAGGTGCAGATATACGCCATTTGGATGTGCATTTTGTCTCATCCATGGATGGTAGCGAGCTTGAAAAACTGTTGCCCAGTCTTGATCCGTCGACGACCTTGTTTATCGTTGCGTCCAAATCATTTGCTACGGTAGATACTCTGGCGAATGCAAACACGGCCAGGCAGTGGTTGTTGACAGCTAGCCATCAGTCGATAGACCTTATTAATCAACACCATTTTATCGCTGTAACGGCAAGGCCTGATCAGGCCCTCACATGGGGGGTGCCTGAAAAAAACCAGCTATTACTTTGGGATTGGGTGGGTGGCCGATATTCTTTATGGTCAGTGGTTGGTCTACCGATTGCATTAAAAATTGGTATGCAGAATTTCCGTGAGATGCTGGCAGGCGCACATGCCATGGATGAGCATTTCAGGTGCACGCCTTTTGAAAAAAACCTACCCGTTTTGTTGGCGCTGATAAGCGTATGGAATATAAATTTTTTGAACATTCATGCGCACGCTATATTGCCTTACGATGGTAGGTTAGCCCAGTTGCCCGCCTATTTGGAGCAACTTGAAATGGAGAGTAATGGTAAAAGTATTAATCGCCAAGGTGACAGAATTGAGTACCGTACCTGCCCAGTTTTATGGGGCCAGGTGGGTTCTAGCGCGCAACACGCTTTTTACCAATTATTACACCAAGGTACCGAGCCGGTGATGTGTGACTTTATTGCTTCGGCGACGCGTTATGAAAGCGAGGCCCCGCAATTAAAACAACAACACCAATTATCGCTGGCTAACTGTTTGGCGCAATCGAGGTTATTGGCCGTAGGCGATAGTTTATCGGATAGTAAAGAACAAGGATCAAACTATAAACACTACGATGGTAATCAGCCAAGTACAACCATCATGCTCGACACCTTAACGCCGGAAACCTTGGGTGGTTTAATTGCAATGTATGAGCACAAGGTGTTTGTACAGTCGGTGATATGGGACATCAATCCATTCGATCAATGGGGGGTGGAGCAAGGTAAAAAAGCGGCCTCATCTTTATTAACAGCGCTTAAAAACGGGGGTAATGACGATTTGGATTCGTCAACTAATGGCTTGCTTCGTTATGTTAAAGACTGGCAACAAAGGACTGAAAGTTGAATATCTGCATCTATGGATCCAGTCTATCTGCTTGGGTCGCGGCAACGTGCTTAGCTAAAGTCGGCAATGAGGTGGTTATCGACGAAGTGATGGGCGATAGCAAGCAAGCAATAACTGAAGTCTCTGTCATCCGTGATGAGCCGGGGCTGCTGACTGAGGTGCTATGTCAAATAAAGGAAGGTCGACTTAGCCGCCGTCAGCAGCACACAAAAGTTACGGCAGATGTCCACTGGTTGGCCTTACAACCGAATGAGCAACAACTAGCCGAGCGCGTCATGGATGATTTACGCTTAAATGGCACTGGGGTTTTGGTCGTTAATCAGTGTAATTTTAACGTGGGCGCAACCGAAGGCTTGCAGTCTAGTTTGGGGGTGGGTGGCGATGTCGTTTATATACCCGATAATTTGCAAGAGGGCTTGGCGTTGAATGGTTTTATGCGCCCCAGCCGAATTACTCTGGGCATCGATAAGGAGGCTGCCGTAGATAAAACAAAGGCCTTATTGCAACCATTCAGTAGTGATATTGACTGCTTGCAGTTGATGAGTTCTCGCGAAGCAGAGTTTACCAAGTTTGCCATTACCGGTATGTTGGCCCTTCGTATAGGTTACATCAATGAGCTAGCTAATTTGGCTGACCTATTGCAGGTGGATATTAGTATCGTGCAAGAAGGCATGGGTGCTGATCCCCGCATAGGGAATCATTACCTTTCTCCAGGTTGTGGTTTTGGTGGGCAAAACTTCGATGCGTATGTGCAAAAATTTTCAGGTATCTTAAAAAAAGAGCGCCAGCAGTCATTATTAAAAACAGTGATCGAAGAAAATGAGGTGCAAAAGGAACTATTGTTTAGAAAGCTGTGGCAGCATTATCAGGGTAAACTTGCGGGTAAAGTCGTCGCCTTGTGGGGGGCTTCGTTTAAACCTGGAACGGGGAGTATTGATAATGCGCCCAGTATAAAAATCATTGACGCACTTATTTCCCAGGGCGTGCGAGTCAATGTTCATGACCCAGAAGCGTTAGGGCATTTAATGACGCATTACGGCCAGCACCCATTAATTAACTATGCTGAAAACCACTTGACGGCCGCAGAAGGGGCAGATGCTGTATTGCTAGTCACTGAGTGGCCCATATACAAATCACCAGATTATAAGCGGCTAGTGGCGCTTATGCGGGTGGCTTTGCTGATTGATGGTCGAAACATGTTTGATAAAACACAGGCGAAAAAAAGCGGGTTTATCTACTTTGGTGTGGGGCGTTAGGCAAGGTGCAGGGTTAGCGTATTTATGACACTGTACCCAAAAAAACGTCAATCAAGCCTAAAGAAATGTAACTTAGCATTGTGGTTGGCTAAAAAAATAGATAGAATGTGCGGCTCTTTGATAGACCCACATCCCTAGTGAGGGGATTTAAGAAATGAAAACATTTAGTGCAAAAGCAGAAGAAGTAGAACACGATTGGTACGTTGTTGATGCAGAAGGTAAAGCCTTAGGTAGATTGGCTTCTGAGATCGCGTTTAGATTACGTGGCAAACATAAGCCAGAATACACGCCGCATGTAGACACAGGTGATTACATCGTTGTCATTAATGCCGAAAAAATTGGTGTCACTGGTAATAAAGAAAAAGATAAGATGTACCATCACCATACAGGCTATATTGGTAGCTTGAAGTCTATCCCTTTAGGGAAGCTTCGTGAGACACATCCTGACCGTATTATCAAAACAGCTGTTAAAGGCATGTTACCTAAGAACACGTTAGGTAGAAATATGTTCAAAAAAATGAAAGTATTTGTTGGTCCTGAGCATACGCATCAGGCGCAACAACCTAAAACCTTAGATATTTAACAAGAGTTTATTATCATGGCACAAACCCAATATTACGGAACCGGTCGTCGTAAAAGTTCAGTTGCACGTGTTTTTGCACGTCCTGGAAAAGGCGCTATTAAAGTCAACAACCTTAGCTTAGATGCATACTTTGGTCGTGAAACAGATCGAATGATCGTACGTCAGCCGTTAGAAACAGCGGAAGCAAACGAAAAATTTGATTTTCTGATCACTGTTAAAGGTGGTGGAACATCAGGTCAAGCAGGTGCCATTAGACTAGGTATCACACGTGCATTGATGGAGTTTGATGGTGAATTGCGCCCAGCCTTACGTAAAGCGGGTTTTGTTACTCGTGATGCACGTGAAGTTGAACGTAAAAAAGTAGGTCTGCACAAAGCTAGAAAGCGTCCTCAGTACTCAAAACGTTAATACTGAGACGAGTAGGAACAGACGGAGGCATTGGCTTTCGACAATTAAAAAGCCCATTTTTAAATGGGCTTTTTTTGTGCTATAAAAAAAATCGTGCTTTACTGCCTGTTCTAAAGGATGAATGGCTGTTAGTTTGTGATTAATTACAATAATAAGGTGTGAGCTAATGACGACCGATTATAAAGAAAAATATTTGCGCGCAGTTAAGGCGCTTGATGAGGTTGAGCAAGAAGGAACGGATAACATTCAAAGCTTGTATGCCGCATTAATGAGCGTTCTGCGCGAGCTAAGAGGGCACCATAAAGAAATTGATAAGGCCATTGCATCGTTACCAAAGAAGATAGCGCGGGATGCTTTGCCGCCCATTAATGATTTAGATAGGGTGAAAGATCTTGTCGTCAGTTATATAGACAAAAACCCGGCTGAGAATATGGCCCCCGCGGTTCTTGATGCGTTGCTGTCGAGCTTGCTCGTGCTAGAGGATGTACGCAATGACATTGTGTCTTTACAGCAAAAATTAGTACAGGCGAATAGTCCGAAAGACTTTATGGCGCTAGCCTCTAAAATTTCGCGCTTAATACTCAAGAAAAATAAAATCCAAAGTGGCTCAATTGCCGAGGATGACTCGATTGACGATATCAAGCAGAGCATATCGACTCAGCTAGACCAATTAGGTCAATCAGATGCTGAGTTAGCTAAATCGATTGATATCGTTGGTTTAAAGAAAAGTCTCAAAAAGGTAGGGAGTTTGAGGGACTTAGAGTTTTTCTATCGGCAAGTATTTGAAGGCTTAGGTCAACGCCTGAGCAAAAAAGATGAATTTATTGTTGAGCTTTCTGGGCTAATCGAAACGGTTATGCACCAGTTAACCGAATTGTCTCAAGACTTGAAGAAGGAGGGTGCAAGCAACAAGCAGGCTAAAGAAGATCGTTGGCGTTTGACAGAGTTGATGGGTGGCCAAATAAAAACCATTCGTTCGGCAGTTTTACAGGCGGATAGTTTAGTTACGTTAAAGTCCATGATGTCTGAGCGTATAGTAAATTTGAATAAAACGGTGTCGGAATTTGTTGAATTGGAATCCGAGCGATCAAAACAAGCTGAGGCGCACGCTAAAAGTGTAACGACTAAACTTAATAAAGTTGAATCCGAAGTATCTGAGCTTAAATCATCCCTCTACCACGCGCATGAGCAAGCGTTTATTGATGTCTTGACGGGTGTTGCTAACAGGCGGGCCTATGAGGAGCGAATTAAGCTTGAACACAAGCGTTGGCAGCGAAATAAAGAACCCTTGGCGCTCGCCGTGTTAGATATTGATCACTTTAAAAGTATTAATGACACCTATGGCCACTCGGTAGGTGACAAAGTGTTGCGCACTATCAGTCAATTAATTGATAAAAAAGTACGTGAAAGTGACTTCTTTGGACGGGTGGGCGGCGAAGAGTTTGTGGTTGTTTTTATCGGCAGTGATTTAGAAAATGCCATGAAACGGCTTGAGCAATTCAGGAAAAGTGTAGAAAACTGTAAGTTTGGTCTCAAGGGTAAACGCGTTGTGATCACTATGTCGGTTGGTTGCGCGCTATTTCATGAAGGTGAAACGCCTGACGCTGTGTATGAACGAGCTGATACTGCATTATACCAAGCGAAAAAAACGGGACGAAACAAATGCCTTAGTGAGTTGGATATATAAACGCGGGTGTCTTCGGCCTAGCCCAACTTTTGCAAGTGTTGTATCGCTTGGTGGGTGCTAAGAAAGACATTGTCGAGACCGATTTTTTGCAAAAAATCAGTGTTCCTAAGTTTGTCCATAACAGGGCCTTTTATTTCAGCTAAGCTTAGAGTCAAACCCGCTTTTTCTAAACCGTATAAGATGTCGTCAAGGGACTTTAAAGCGCTTGAATCTATCACGCTAATGGAGCTACAAATCAAAACGACGTGATTTATTTTTTTATTATCGGCAACCAGTTGCATGATGGTATCTTCCAAATAATTCGTATTCGCAAAATAGAGGTTTTCATCAACCCGCAGTGCAAGAATTTGCTCGTCTGTTTTAACCTGGTGTCGATCAATATTTCTATAATGTTCGGTATTGTCAACGCGACCCACAATGGCGATGTGTGGCTGGCTACTGCGATGCAAATAAAGGCCAATAGATAGCACCATGCCAGCAACAATACCCGTTTCTACATCGACAACTAGCACAGTAAAAAAAGTAACCATCATTGCCGCTGCGTCGGTTTTGTCATAGTCCCAAGCGTGTTTTAGCGTGTGCAAATCAATAAGGGGGATAACGGCCATAACAATGATAGCGCCGAGGGCTGCTTTAGGTAGAAAAAAGAACAAGGGTGTCAAAGAAAGTAATGTTAAACCAACCAGGCCCGCAGTTATTACTGATGCCATCGGGGTGTTCGCACCGGCTGAAAAATTAACCATCGAGCGACCAAAACCGCCAGCGACAGGGTAGCCGCCACTGATCGCTGAAGCAATGTTCGCGGCACCCAGGCCCAGTAATTCCTTGTCAGAATTGATTTTTTGCCGTTTCTGGTTGGCCATGGACTTAGCAATGGATACGCTTTCTAAATAGCCGATTAGCGCGATTAGCAAGGCGTTGGGCAGTAACTGCTTGATCAGTGATGGGTCGATGTTGGGGGCGATTAGGGTCGGTAGCCCAGCTGGGATGCTGCCGATGATGCTGACATGGTGTTGTTCATTAAGTTGAAAATAAAAAACGCTAAACGTGCTGATAGCGACAGCGGCGAGAGGACCTGATTTAGAAATAAACTGAATAAGGGTTGGAGGAATCTTTTTACGTTCTAGTAGCGTAACGACAGGGGCCTTAAAGCACCAAAGCAGTAGTAAGCTAATAACAGCGAGCGTGGATGTAATTAGATCACTCTGGCTGAACTGTGTAACGAGGTAATAGAGGGTGTCGTGTACAGGGAGTCCTCGCGGTATGTCTATGCCTAACATATGTTTTAATTGACTGAGTGCGATAATAATCGCCGATGCACTGACAAAGCCAGAAATAACAGGGTGACTTAAAAAATTAGTAATAGCGCCCAATTTAGCGAGTCGCATAATGATTAAAATCAAACCCACTAGCAAGGCTAGGGTGTGAGCCGTGCTAACCATTTCGTTAATATTGTTAATTTCAAGTTCAACCAGTGTCGCCCCCGTCATTAATGACATTAAGCCGACAGGGCCAATCGCTAATGCCCGACTACTGCCAAACCAAGCGTATAAGAGTAACGGAAGCACAGATGAGTAGAGGGCCACTTCGGGTGGTAAGCCTGCTAATAAGCCATAAGCCATTGATTGGGGGACAAGAACAACAGCGACAATAATACCGGCAACCAAGTCGCCGCTTAATTGATTCTTCTTGTAGTTTCTTAACCAGTCTGGAAGTAGCATAAGTAGCGGTTTGTTATCGTTATCATTTTATAAGGCGTCAGAACATGTTACCTGAATTTATAGCCGATACTGTTTGTTGGCCACATCAAAACTCAAATACAGCGATGGATTAATATAGCAAATAATTATATGCATATAAACAAATTTTAAAAAGTTCAGTAAAACCCTTGTTGTTGCTAATAAGACGCTGATTTGTTGCGTCGCAGCAAATAATCATATAAATCAATTAGTTAATGATTTTTTTTGTTGCATTTATGCAAAAATTAAGTATTATGGTTATCAGCAATAAGGAGAGGGGAAGGCAGATACTTTCGAATATTAAAAATAAAGATCTGCATATTCAAAGAATAATAATAAAAATAAAAAAAACTTGGGGACCTTAGGTCCCTTTTTTTTATGTGTTCAAAAAGCCCGGTAATATTTGGGCTAATCAAGTTCCATTGATAATGTTTGCGTGCCGTTTTCGCTGGCTAATAAAACGATATCAGCAGGTCGTTGTGCAAATAACCCGGTGGTGACCACGCCGGTTAAATTATTGATGGCACTCTCAAGCAGGCAGGGTTCAAAGATCTCTAAACGGTGGGTGTCTAAGATGATATTGCCGTTATCAGTGATAAAGTTTTCTCGCCAAACAGGGTGGCCCCCAAGTTTAACGAGTTCTCGTGCTACATAGCTTCGCGCCATGGGGATTACTTCAATGGGTAATGGAAAGTTACCTAAATAAGGGACTAATTTACTGTGGTCAGCTATGCAAACAAACGATTTGCTGGCTGCGGCGATAATTTTTTCGCGGGTGAGGGCGCCGCCGCCACCTTTGATTAATTGTAGATTAGAGTTGATTTCATCAGCGCCATCAACGTATACGTCAAGCGTTCCAACCGAATTAAGATCCAATACAGGAATGCCTAAGGCTAATAATTTTTTTGTGCTGGCCTCTGAGCTTGAAACAGCGCCATCAAACTGATGTCTTATCGGCGCCAGTAGGTCGATAAAATGATTGACCGTAGAGCCGGTCCCGATGCCAATAATGCGGCAACCTTTTAGATAAGGGATAGCAGCGCTAGCGGCTTGTTTTTTTAGACTTTCTTGCATTGTGTGGTCAGTAACGTTGTTAGTAAGAGGTTATGATATAGGGCTAATGACCAGCTGCAAACTGGTTTGATTGTTTTTAGCGTGTAGGTGGCCTTAATAAGCTTAGCGACTTAATGGAAAAGCACTGTAACCCCTGTTCTGTAATGACAGCGTCTAAGGGTATATCCCAAGGTTGCTTTAATAATCGGTTAACCTTTTGCTGGCTGTAGGCAATGCCAATCAATAAAGGGTGCTTTTTACAGGACGCAGGCAAGGTGAAACGAAGTGTGCGATCATAAAAACCGCCGCCCATACCTAAACGATTGCCATGTCCATCAAAGCCTACAAGGGGCATTAATATAGTGTTGAGATACTTAGGGTTAAAAGATTGATGGCCGGTAGGCTCGGGTATATTAAATTTGTTGTTCGCTAAGGTGTCGTTAAACCGATAGGCTTTAAAGGTTAACTGTTGTTTTCTTAGGGCTGGTAAATAAAAAGGCCGATTAGCTTTGTGCTGCCGTTGAATTATTAGGTCAATGCTAGGCTCGCCATCATAGGCTAAATAGCCCGCAATGCGAGAGCCTCTATTAAAAAGGCCGCTAGTCAATAGGTGTTGATGAATTAGACGGTTATAGCGGCGTCTTGTTGTAGGTGGTATATCGTTACGCGATTTGCGTAAACGTAGTCTAGTTGACGAGATGGTTTGTTGCATAAGGTAAAGACGTTCCCCGTTAGTGCCGCAGTCAGGTTTCTACCTTGAACCGAGAGGTTCAAGTGGGGGTCGGAAATTTGTATTAGGCTTCTCAACTAAAGAGCATGCACACCAACAAAATAATCTGACTTCCCGAGTAGGTAATTAGGTCCAAGGGTTTTTCGCCCTATTTCGAACACCACAGGGAACGCACTGACAGTGTATACCTCTGGGGCTAAATATAAAGACCATTTATACGACTTAAAAGAATATAGAAAGCAGGCTTTAGTTTAAATAGCTATTTGCCGAAGGCGTCAAGGGCAAAGTCTAGCTTGTTCTGTAACGCATTAATTTTTTCATTAATGTTCAATGACATCCCACTTTTTGTTTGGTTTTCAACGAGTAAGTCGTGGGTAATGTTTAGCCCCGCCATAACGGCTATTCTATCGAGGCCAATGATACGACCGGACTGTTTAATCGCTTGCATCTTATCGTCTAAAAAGCGCGCGGATTTTTCAAGTCCTGCTTTTTCCTCATCGCTGCAGCTGACTCGGTATTCCTTATCTAAGATAGTAACGGCTACGGTATTGGTCGTCATCACTAGATTTCCATTAACTTGAGTCTTGAAATCATTAGTTCGACACGTGATTTAGCTTTTTCAGTTTTTTCCATTAAAGCGCTGCGCTGTTGGATCAGGTCCGTTTGTTGGCTCTTAAGGTTCTGATTGTCTTCGTGCAGGCGCTGACAAAGTTGTACCAGAGCATCAATTTTTTGCTCAAGTTCTTGCAACGCAATGTCTGGTTTTTGTTCTTTATTCACGAGGTAGATAGTAGGTGCGATTATCGTTGAGGTCAATACTAAGGTTAATTTTTAACGACTAAATTTTGGTGTTAGCACACACAATGATAGCATAGCCACTTTAATGAATAGTGTTGGAGTATAGCGTGGAACGATTAGGCGATTTTGACGAGCTGCAAGAGGTCTTGGAGTCTCAAGAGGCACAGATGGGCGTATCTGAAACACACGGTTTAGCAGCAGGTATGTTATGCGTGCAGTTAAATGCTGATTTTAATAAATGGTTAGCCGCCTTGTTTGATACAGAAGAGCAATTCAACGGATTAACCAAGGATGATATGCAAAGCCTTGCGGGTCTTTTTAACGGCACGCTTGAGTTACTAAAAAGCGATCAATTTATCTTTGACCTGTTGCTGCCCCGTGACGATGAACGAATTGCCGTTCGTGCTAATGCTTTAAGCGAATGGTGCCAAGGTTTTTTATACGGTGTGGCGTATATGGGTGTGGGTGACGATAAAGATTGGACAGATGAAAGTAGGGGTGTGCTGAGAGACCTGATGGAGATTTCTCGATTAGACTCGGATAACTCGGATGATACCGATGAGCAAGCCTTTATTGAATTGCACGAATATGTGCGGACGGCCGTTCAATTACTCATGACTGAATTGCAATTAGTGCCAAGCGATAAGGCCAGTGAGCCAACAGTCCACTAAGGGGGGTTAGGTGGCACAAGAAGCAAAAGATCTAAAAGAGTTTGCGCGACGTAGGAAGCAGTTTTTACGTATGGTCGGTGATGGCAATATTGCGGTGATTGCAAGTGCCAGTATTCTGCATAGAAACAGTGACGTTGAATACCCGTTTCGCCAAGACAGCGATTTTTTCTATTTAAGTGGCTTTGATGAGCCTGATGCGGTGCAAGTGTTCGTTCCTGGACGCAAACAGGGGGAGTACATTCTATTTTGTCGAGAGTTCGATAAAACAACAGCCTTGTGGGTTGGAGGGAATGCAGGCCTTGAAGGGGCCATGAATGACTATCATGCGGATGATGCGTTTCCGATGGATGATATCGACGATATTTTACCCGGCCTAATGGAAAACAAAAACCGGCTTTATTTCCCGATGGGAGCTCACCCAAATTTTGACCAGCAATTGATGGATTGGTCGCAAGAAGTTCGAAACAGGGCTAGGACAGGCGTTTCTGCGCCCGCCGAGTTTATTTCTACAGATCACCTGATCCACGAAATGCGTTTAATCAAGTCGCCGCAAGAAATCAGCAAAATGAAAAAGGCGGCTAAAATTTCTATTGAGGCGCATAAAAAAGCGATGCAATGCACGCGCCCGGGCGTTTTCGAATACCAAGTGGAAGCAGAAATAAAGCATTGCTTTATGAACAAGGGTGCGCAGTTCGAGGCTTACCCCGCAATTGTCGGCGGCGGTAAAAACGGATGTATCCTACATTACACGCAAAATAACGCGGTGTTAAATGAGGGTGACCTACTATTGATTGATGCCGGTTGCGAGTGGGACAAATACGCGTCTGATATTACTCGAACCTTTCCGGTCAACGGTATTTTTAGTGAGGCGCAAAAAGCGCTTTATCAATGTGTACTAGATGCTCAGTACGCCGCTATCGAGCAAGTAAAGCCTGGCAACCACTGGAATGACCCGCATGAGGCAGCGGTTAAAGTATTAACTAAGGGCTTAGTCAAACTAGGCTTATTAACGGGTCGGGTATCAACATTGATAAAAAACGAGGCCTATAAACCGTATTACATGCATCGAACTGGCCACTGGTTGGGGTTGGACGTACACGATGTCGGCGATTATAAAATTGATAAGCAATGGCGCTTGCTCGAGCCCGGCATGGTGTTAACGGTTGAGCCGGGCTTATATATCCAACCTGACGCGCTGGAAGTGGATAAAAAATGGCGGGGTATCGGAATTCGAATCGAGGACGACGTGTTAGTCACCAGTAAAGGGCATGAGGTGTTAACCGATGCCGCGCCAAAAGAAATTAAAGCAATCGAAGCACTGATGAAGCGTTCAGCCATTGCCTGATTACGACGTCATTATCATAGGCGGTGGCATGGTGGGTGGCTGTCTGGCTTTAGCGTTAGGTCAATCGCCACTTCGGGTTGCCGTCGTTGAGGCGACGTCATTTGTTGATCACGCCTCCAATGATGCCTCCAAGCGAGCGATTGCGTTATCGTGGGGTAGCCGTGGCTTGCTTGAGCAGCTTGATTTGTGGGCAACGCTCAGCGAAGCGGCGATGCCAATCAGGCAAATTCATGTGTCGGATAAAGGCCATTTTGGAAAAATGCGCTTATCCGCCGAAACCCAGCAAGTCGATGCCTTGGGTTACGTAGTGGAAGCTAGCCAGATTGAAGTAGCTGTGGCTAATCGTCTCGCAAGCGCCGATGTCGACCTTTTATGCCCTGCACAATTACTGGACTATCACGTGAGCGAAGAGATGGCTGTCGTCAATGTAGATGTCGATGGCGTAGAAAAAGCCCTCAGCTGCCGTTTATTAGTGGGTGCAGATGGCGGCCTGTCTAAAGTTCGCCAACAGGGCGATTTTGAGTTGCGTGAACATGCTTATCAGCAACGGGCTATTACCGGCTTACTTAAAGTTGAGTCCAACTGCTGTGATGTGGCCTTCGAGCGTTTTACCGCAGAAGGCCCTATTGCCATGTTGCCGCATTTTGACGGACTGTACTCATTAGTTTGGACGCTGCCGAGTGAACTTGCAGAGCGGCTTATTCAACTGCCTAAAAAAGAATTAACCGCACGCTTGCAGTCGCAGTTTGGTCAGTGGCTGGGGGCGTTATCCTTGGTAGGTGATTGCCAATCGTTTGCTTTGAATTTGGCGTACGTACCAACTACAGTAGCGGATCGTGTCGTGCTTATTGGTAACGCCGCGCATCAATTACACCCAGTGGCGGGCCAAGGCTTTAATTTAGGCTTGCGCGACGCGGCTGGATTGGCCGAAGTGTTAATGGCGGCCGATGGCGATGTGGGAAAACCATCATCATTAAAGGCTTATGCTAAACGCAGAAAACCAGACCAAGGCATGATCACTGGGTTTACCGACCAAGTGGTCAAGCTATTCTCTAACGATAGCGCTGCGTTAAGCCTTATTCGTAATAGTGGTTTGTTATTGCTGGATAAAGTACCCGCGTTAAAAAATAAGTTTGCCCGTCAAACCATGGGCTTGGCGACGCGTTTAGCGCGTTTAAAAGCAAGCTGATGAGTACTAAACAGTATCAAGTTGCAATTGTAGGTGGCGGCATGGTTGGCGCGACCTTGGCGTGCCTGTTGGCGGATAGCGGTATGTCGGTGGCATTGGTAGATGCAGGCGACCCTGAGCGTGTTGAGATGGAGCCGGGCTATGACCTGCGTGTCTCGGCCTTAACATTAAGCTCGGTCAATCTATTTAAATCATTAGCGGTATGGCCGCAGATGGCTGCAATGGGCGTTCAACCCATCGAAAAAATGTTGGTGTGGGATCATGCGGGTAACAGTGAGCTAGATATAGACGCTGCAGATGCAGGGGAAATGGCGATGGGTTATGTGGTCGAAAACCGCATCACAGTACAGGCCTTGTGGCAAAAACTACGCGGTTTGGCTAATTGCGATCTATATAAGTCTAGCTGTTTAGAAGGGTTCCAATACCTTGATGATCGAGTGCTGATTAACTTAGCTGCTCAAGCGCAAATCTCCACATCGTTGTTGGTGGGCGCAGATGGATCAAATTCAGTGCTACGTCAGCTAAGTGGTATTGAACACTATGGCTGGGACTACCAGCAAAAAGCCCTGGTCGCGACGGTGCGACCCGAACAACCGCATTTAAATACCGCTTGGCAACGGTTTTTGCCCGAAGGTCCATTAGCCTTATTGCCCCTGCGTGATGGCCTAATCTCTATTGTGTGGACCTCGAATACCGCGACAACGGAAGGTTATTTAACCTTGTCAGAAACAGCGTTCTGTACCGCCTTAGCCGAGGCCTCGGAAAACCGCTTGGGTCGTTTTGAGCTGCTCGGCAATACAGCGGCATTTCCGCTCAAAATGCAGTTTTCCACCGACTATAGTGCGCAACGACTGGTTTTGATTGGCGATGCCATCCATACCATTCATCCGCTGGCAGGCCAAGGTGCGAATCTCGGCTTGCAAGATGTCATCAGTCTGGCCGAGGTGGCTATAGAAGCGCATCATAAAGGCCGCGACATCGCGAGCCAGCAAGTGCTTAGGCGCTACGAGCGCCAGCGTAAAGGTGACAATTTACTGATGATGGCGATCATGGATGGTTTTAAACGCTTGTTTGGTACTGATCAGGCGTTAATCCAATGGGCGCGAAGTTCGGGGCTGGGATTAATTAATGCGTCGTCGCTATTAAAAAATCAAATTTGTCACTACGCGATGGGCCTGCGTCGTTAATTTAATAAGCCAGAAATAGCCTGCGCGTGTTTGGCGGTGGTAATGCCGCTAGACGTTAAATAGCCACCGTCTACCTTGTCGATAAGTTTTTTGTTAAATAGCCGGGCCGCAGCAGCAACCACTCGAGGGTCCGCGTCGTGGTGAATTTTTATCCCTTGTTCAATGTTCGATAGGTCATATTGCAGCAAAATATTTAGCTCATCAATACTGTCTTGATTAAATTTCATTGGCGGCCCTAGTTGTTGATTGCTTGGTCTTCAGCATAACGCTAATAGGGCGTGGGTGCAATTTGATTGTATTGAATATAGTACTCAGCTATAGGATATGCCTGTGTTCAGCGCGTTGATGACGAAGCAGGGATTTAATCACTTAAAAGCTAGCTTTTTTGGATGGAAAAAAATACGATATCAAGGTATAGTGTCGCCCTAATTTACCTCTTTTGGGAGAGATCGGCAATCGCCGACGCCGAAGGCGCAATCCGTCCGGAATCGCTCAGGCAAAAGGACCATAAGAGAGATCACTGGCTGCGGTCAGGATCAGTTGGCTCTGGAGAGCGGTTTAACCAATGAGTTAAGCCCACCGAAGAGGAAAGAGGATGCAGTGTATCCTTAAACTTTCAGGTTTTGGACAGAGGGGCGGCACGTGAATTGTTCGCGTGCCGCCCTTTTTTTGCGCTAAAGAGACATATGATAAAAAAAACGATTTTAAATGAGACTCACCGCTCACTCGGCGCTCGAATGGTTGATTTCGGCGGTTGGGATATGCCAGTCAATTATGGTTCGCAGATTGATGAGCATCATCAAGTAAGACATGCCGCCGGTATGTTCGACGTGTCGCATATGACGGTTGTCGATGTCAGTGGTGTGCAAGCCACGGCATTTTTACGCTATTTGCTGGCCAACGATGTCGCCAAGCTAACGCGTCAAGGTAAAGCCTTGTATAGCTGTATGTTGAACGACGACGCGGGGATCATCGATGACTTAATTGTCTACTATTTAGATGATAGCAATTACCGTTTAGTGGTTAACGCCTCAACGCGGGACAAAGATTTAGCGTGGATGGAGCAACAAGCCGCAGACTTTGATGTACGCGTAGATGAACGGCCAGCGCTCGCGATGATCGCGGTTCAAGGCCCGAAAGCGCGGCAAAAGGTATGCCCTTTATTGCCAGACAGGCTAGGTCTGTCAGCAGCAGAAATAAAGCCCTTCAGTGCGTGTTGGTTTGGCGAATGGTTTGTTGGTCGAACCGGTTATACCGGTGAAGATGGGTTCGAAATCATCCTGCCCGAGGACAAAGCAGTCGGTTTTTGGCAGCAGCTGATTGAGGTGGGGGTAAAGCCCTGTGGACTTGGCGCACGAGACACCTTAAGGCTTGAAGCAGGCATGAACCTATATGGCCAAGATATGGATGAAACAAAAAACCCGTTGGAATCAGGCTTGACTTGGACTATTGCCTGGCTGCCAGATGATCGCGACTTTATCGGAAAGAAGGCACTGGCCGCGATCCAGCAACAGGGGCAAACGGATAAATTTGTTGGTCTACTATTGCAAGATAAAGGTATATTAAGAGGGCATCAGCAAGTTGTCTTGCCGGACGGACAAACAGGCGAAGTGACCAGCGGCGGCTATTCGCCGACCTTAGAACGATCGATTGCTTTCGCCCGAGTGCCGGCCAGCATTGCTGATAACTGTGATATTGATATGCGCGGTAAACTAAAAAAAGCGACCGTCGTAAAGCCCTGCTTTGTGCGACAAGGTCAAATACAAATTACGTTATAAGCCTAACGGTTTAATCGTTTGTTATAAAACGAAAGAATAAAACGCAGTAAACCATTTTTTGTTTAATTAAATAGATGCCTTTTGGTGACTACACAACAGGAGACTCACATGTCCAATACGCCTGACGATAGAAAATATGCAGAATCCCATGAGTGGGCCTTATTAGAAGATGACGGTACGATCCGTGTCGGTATTACCGATCACGCGCAAGAGTTACTCGGTGACTTAGTGTTTGTCGAATTACCACAGATTGGCCAGAGCGTTGGTAAAGGTGAAGAGTGTAGTGTGGTCGAATCGGTTAAGGCTGCCTCAGATATTTACAGCCCGATTTCAGGTGAAATTATTGCGATCAACGAATCGTTGGAAGACGAGCCAGAAATGATCAATCATGCGCCGTATGAAGACGGCTGGATTTTTATCGTTCAGCCGATCGACCCTAACGAATTAGACGAACTATTAGATGACGAAGGCTACCAAGCTTTTATAGACGAAGACTAGAGAAACCTATGCCTTTTATTCCACACACCGAACGCGATGTTGAACAGATGCTGGCTGCCATTGGCGCAGACAGCATAGAAGACTTGTTCGATGAAATTCCGCAGCACTTGCGCTGTGGTGAGCTCGAAAAAATTCCTGCGGGAATGAACGAAATGGACATCACGCGCTTAATGCGTGAGCGCGCCGCGCAAGATGGTACGCCGTTGTGCTTTTTAGGTGCCGGTGCTTACGAGCATCATATTCCTGCCGCGGTGTGGGAAATCACCACCCGTGGCGAGTTTTATAGTGCCTATACACCGTATCAGGCCGAAGCCTCGCAAGGAACGTTGCAACTGTTGTATGAATACCAGACGATGATGGCCAGCCTAATGGCCATGGATGTGTCGAATGCGTCGCTTTATGACGGCGCTTCTGCTCTAGCCGAAGCGGTATTAATGGCGGTGCGGGCTAATCGTCAATCCAAGTCGCGCAAAATTTTAATGCCGCGTACCGTTAACCCGGTTTATCGCTCGGTAACAGAGGCGATTGTAAAAAATCAGAATATTGAGCTGGTTAA
>JAGPVU010000032.1 GCA_018066825.1 Cycloclasticus sp. | reverse complement strand
CAGATTTATTTTTGTAACTTAACTTAGAGTATAGCGAAAGAATATAAAAAATGTGAGGCAAGATATCCGAGCTTGATGGCTAATAATGATCTTATTAAATAGCCTTTAATGTTGATAAATACAAGGCCTCGACCTTTTTTCTCGCCCACGGTGTTTTACGTAAAAATTTTAAGCTAGATTTAATCGATGGGTCACTAGTAAAACAACGAATGTTGATTTTCTGCCCCAGACTTTCCCAGCCATAGTGTGCAACCAGTTCGGTAACGATTGTTTCAAGTGTTAATCCGTGTAAAGGGTCTTTAGCGTTTTTTTTGGTCATTAATTGATTTAATTTTAAGGTGATAAGAGGTGTCGACGGTACGTTATTAACACCAAGAGTAAGCTGCAAGAAAAAGCGATGACGGCAGGAAATAAAACCGTCGTAGCCGAAAAGTTTTCCAGTGCAGTAATTGCGACAATATTTCTAAGGGCAATCAAGGCATAAAAAGACCGTTCTTCTTGGTAAGGCTGATAATAAACTTTTCTAAAGGTGGGCGCAAAACCGAGTGTATCAATAAGGGTCAGAACCACAACCGCCGATAAGGGGCTTGAAGTGAAGTACCACAGAATTAATGAGGTTATCGCAGCTACAAAGAACAGGCTATCCATTTTTGAAATGCTGATATCGGCCTTTTTCAGGTATGCCAAATAAGCGACAAAGCTGGTGACGCAGGCGGAAACCCCCGTCGGCCACGCGCCAATACCGGCGCCGTCGTCAAGCTGGGCAACAAAGACGATAAAAGTCGTTATACTCCAAATAAGCCAAGAAAAAACATGGGGTTTAGTTTGCTGATTAAAAATAGACCGAATGTAGGGAATAAATGCGACAAAGGTTAAGATGATCGCGGCCAAACTTAGCATCTCTTTGCTCAGCATTTATGAGGCATCCTCTAAAGCAGTCTGGGCATCCAACCAATGGTCCTCCATTTGCTTAAGGTCTTGGTCTAGTTTGTTTTTCGATTCGAGCAGCTTAACCAAACGACTCTTTTGATCGTTATCATATAGGGCATTATCGGCGAGTTGTTCTTCTATGTGTTGCTGCTCGGCGTACAGTTTTTCTAGTCCTTTTTCTGCTTTTTTGAGCGCATCACGCAGTGGTTTTTGTTGTTGTCGATGACCCGCTTGGCGTTGTTTTTGACTTTTTATTGAAGCCTTTGGTGCGTCGCTAGGTGTTGGGTTTTCAAGACGACAGGTTTGATTTTTTACCCACTGGCTGTAATCGTCTAAGTCGCCGTCAAACGGGCTAACCTTGCCATTGGCGACTAATAAGAATTGATCGGTGATGGTACGTAATAAGTGGCGGTCATGGGATACGATAATCATTGCGCCGCTGTACTCTTGTAAAGCAGAGCTTAAGGCGTGGCGCATTTCGATATCCAGGTGGTTGGTTGGCTCATCAAGTAATAATAGATTGGGCTTTTGATAGGCAAGAATCGCTAAGGCCAGCCGTGCTTTTTCCCCGCCGGAAAATGGTGCAACGGCTTCAAGTGCTTTATCACCATGAAAGCCGAACCCCCCAAGAAAGTTGCGTAGCTCGCGTTCAGTGGCTTTTTTGTCAAGCCGTTGGATGTGTAATAAGGGTGTAGCGCTGCCATCGAGTTGTTCTAATTGGTGTTGGGCAAAGTAACCAATTTTTAAATTTTCGGCGGAATCAATCAAGCCGCTAGTAACGTTTGTTTCGCCAGCTAATAATTTAATAAGGGTTGATTTGCCTGCACCGTTAGGCCCCAATAACGCTAATCGATCCCCCGGTTTTATCGATAAAGAAACCGTGTCTAAGATCACTTTTTCGCCATAGGCCATCGTGGCTTTTTCAACTTTAATCATGGGGTTGGAAACCCGATCTGCGTTAAAAAATTTAAAATGAAAAGGAGAATCAATATGTGCTGCAGAAATTAATTCCATCCGTTCAAGCGCCTTTAAACGACTTTGCGCCTGTTTGGCCTTAGTGGCCTGGGCCTTAAAGCGATCGACAAAACTTTGAATATGCGCACGTTCTTTTTGCTGGCGTTCAAAGTTGGACTGTTGCTGCGCCAATCGCTCAGCGCGGGCGCGTTCAAATTGTGAGTAATTACCGCTATACAGCATGGCGCCTTGTTGTTCGATATGGAGTACGTAGCCAACGACGGCATCTAAGAAATCACGATCATGAGAGATTAACAATAAGGTGCCGGCATAGCTCTGCAACCACTCTTGTAGCCACATCACTGCGTCTAAGTCTAAGTGATTGGTCGGCTCGTCAAGTAATAGCAGGTCGGATCGGCACATCAGGGCTTTAGCAAGGTTTAGGCGAACCCGCCAGCCACCAGAAAAGGTCGATACGGGGTTGTTTAGCTCCCCTTGTTTAAAGCCGAGACCGCTAAGTAAAATAGCCGCGCGTGAGTTAGCTGTGTAACCGTTAATGGTGTCAAGCTCGGCATACAGTTCGGCGGCGCGATGGCCGTCATTTTGTTGCTCGGCGATAGCAAGTTTTTGTTGAATGCCACGCAGTTCTTTATCGCCATCAATCACAAATTCAATAGCGGCTTGATCAGTGCTAGACAGTTCTTGTGCAACGTGGGCAATAACAAAGCCAGACTGGACAGAAAACTCACCGGTGTCGGCGTGAATTTCATCCAGCACCATGGCAAATAAACTGGATTTGCCGCAACCATTGGCGCCGCTTATGCCGACGCGCTGCCCCGAATGTACAGTAAAAGAAACGTCTTTGAACAAAACGTTGGCTCCTCGGCGGAGCGACACATGACTTAGGTTTAACATTAATCGGCAGGTCGGCAAAAATAAAAAAACATTATACCTTTTAACGCAGGCGTTTCGTTTAAAGCTGGGTTGAGTAAGGCTAATTTTACAGGCGAATCAAGTCTAAGCAATGTGGCTATAAGTCGGCGTATTAGTTCACAGCTATGAGATAATCTTTCTCTTTGAAGCCAGCAAACCTAAGCAATGAGTCACGCGCAAGCCCTTTTACAAAAAACCTTTGGCTATGATGATTTCCGCCATCCGCAGGCAGAGGTGATTAGTGAAATTAATGCGGGTAGAGATGCCTTTGTATTGATGCCTACCGGCGGTGGCAAGTCCTTGTGTTATCAGATTCCAGCGTTATTACGCGAGGGCACGGGTATTGTCGTATCGCCGTTGATTGCGCTAATGCAAGACCAAGTAGATGCGCTTCAACAGCTGGGCATAAAGGCGGCGTATCTCAACTCAAGCTTGACCATCGTGCAGGCACGAGAAGTCGAACAGCAATTGCTTAATGCCCAATTGGACCTGCTGTACATTGCACCTGAGCGCCTATTAAATGAGGGAATGTTGTCGCTGTTAGATCGTTGCCACATTGCCTTGTTTGCGATTGATGAGGCACACTGCGTATCACAATGGGGGCATGATTTTCGCCCGGAATACCAACGCTTGAGCATGCTTCATCAGCGTTTTCCGAATATCCCGCGTATTGCCTTAACCGCGACCGCCGATCAGCGAACGCGGGATGAAATTATCAGCCAGTTGCAATTAGATGATGCGCAGGTGTTTATCAATAGCTTTGATCGGCCCAATATTCATTACGCGATTTCAGAAGGCAATAACCCAAAGCAACGACTGTGGCAGTTTTTACATAACCACCACCCTAGTGATGCGGGTATTGTGTATTGCTTATCACGTAATAAGGTAGAGGCCACCGCCGAGTGGTTAAGTCAGCAAGGCCGTGTTGCATTGCCCTACCACGCCGGTTTGCCACAGCAGGTGCGACAAACAAATCAGCAACGTTTTTTGCGTGAAGACGGGGTTATTATTGTCGCGACCATCGCCTTTGGCATGGGCATTGATAAACCTGATGTACGCTTTGTGGCGCACCTGAGCTTGCCCAAAAGCATCGAAGCCTATTACCAAGAAACGGGTCGAGCAGGGCGCGACGGTGAGCCGGCTAACGCATGGATGGCTTATGGTTTACAAGACGTGTTAACGCTGCGACAGTTCGTGCAAAACTCAAGCGCGGACGAGGTGCATAAACGGGCTGAACACAGTAAATTAGAGTCCATGTTGGGACTGTGTGAATTGATTGCTTGCCGCCGCCAAGCTTTACTCGCTTACTTTGATGAAGCCTTAGACAAGCCCTGTGGTGCGTGTGACAACTGCATTACGCCGCCAGAAAAATGGGATGGTAGCGTGGCGGCACAAAAAATACTGTCCACTATTTATCGAACCGAGCAGCGTTTTGGTGTGAACTATATTATCGATATTTTATTGGCCAAATCGGACCCGAGAATTGCGCAAAATAAGCACGACCAGCTCAGTACATTTGGTATCGGCAAAGAACTGTCTGTTGCCGAGTGGCGGACCATTTTTAGACAACTGATCGCGCTGGGTTTTATACACTCTGATGCAGAACGCCACGGCGCGCTCCGGCTAACTGAAAAATGTCGCCCGGTTTTACGCGGTGAACAGGTGCTAGAACTAAGAAAGCAAACGAAGGAAGACAGGCTGGCTAGCGACAAACCGAAAAAAAGCCCAGTACGGCCACAAGACCAGCCTTTATGGGAGGCATTGCGGGCCTTACGTAGCCAGCTGGCAAACGATAGCGGGGTGCCACCGTACGTTATTTTTCATGATGTGACGCTGCAAGAAATGGTTAAAAAGCGACCGCTCAGCACGGCAGATATGCGTTATATTTCCGGTGTAGGTGATCAGAAGATCAAGCGCTATGGCGAGCTGTTTATTGCCGAAATTACCAAGCACCCCTTGAACGAATTATTGAACAATCGCTTGAGTGCGACGGTTAATGAAACATTAATGCTGTACAAAGACGGGCTAGACGTGGATCAAATCGCGGCGCAACGTAGCACTAAGTCAAATACGGTGTATGGGCATTTGGCCGATGCAATCGAGGTGGGGCTGCTCGATGTGCGTGAGGTATTGGCGCTTGATGATGACGAGTACCAAGCCATTGTGTTGACCATCGAATCGCTTGAAGACGAATCAAAAGGCCGTATCAAGCCGATTTATGAGGCTTTAGAAGAGGCCTACAATTATGGCATTATCAAATGCGTGCAGGCGTCTTTATAAGTTGTTATTTAGTCCAGTTTATCGTCGGCGATAGCGTACTTAGGGTCTTCAATAACATTCACTTCGATCAGTTTTCTAGCCTTATGCAATAGCAGCTGGCATTCTGGGGTTAAGTGCCTTAAATGCAGTGTCTTGCCCAATTTCAAGTAACGTTCAGCCAGCGAATCGATCGCTTCAATACCGGAATGGTCGGATACCCGTGAACGGGCAAAGTCGATGATCACTTCTTGTGGGTCATTAGCCGGGTCAAAGTGCTCACGAAAATTATGGATAGAGGCAAAAAATAGCGGGCCGGTCGGTTTGTAAATTTTTACGCCGCCTTTTTCTTCAATCTCAAAATGCATGTTTTTAGCGTGTTTCCAGGCGAACACCAGAGTCGACATAATTACCCCGACGACCACGGCGATCGCTAAGTCAGACAGAACGGTGACTACGGCGACGGTAATACCGACCAAAGTATCAGAGGTTGGAATGCGGCCCAGTAAGCGAAAGCTAGCCCATTCAAAGGTGCCAAGTACCACCATAAACATCACACCCACTAAGGCAGCAACAGGGATCATTTCAATCAGTGATGAGCCCACCAGAATAAAGGCTAATAAAAATAAGGCAGCCGATACACCCGAAGCGCGCCCTCGCCCGCCAGAATTAATATTGATCATGCTTTGGCCGATCATCGCGCAGCCACCCATGCCACCAAAAAACCCAGTAGCAACATTGGCAACGCCTTGGCCTACACATTCTTTATTGCCGCGACCACGGGTTTCAGTTATTTCATCGATTAAGGTCAAGGTAAGCAGTGACTCAATCAGGCCAATAGCAGCGAGCACTAAGGCATAAGGGAAAATAATTTTAAGTGTTTCTAAGTTAAGCGCAACCCCTGGCAAATGGAAGCTAGGTAAGCCGCCAGCGATGGTGGCTAAAGGGTCGCCGGTCATGTCTTGTAATACGTCTTGAACGGTGCGTAATTCCATCTCTAGGCCAATCGATAAGGCAACGATCGTCACGATAGCGACTAATGATGAAGGAATGGCTTTGGTCAGTTTTGGTAAAAAGTGAATAATCGCCATCGTTAGCGCGACCATACCGAGCATCGTGGCCATTTGATTGCCTTGCAACCATTCGAGTTTACCGCTGCTCGGATCCAAAAATTGAAATTGTTGTAGCTGTGCCATAAAAATAACAATCGCAAGCCCATTCACAAAGCCAAGCATCACCGGATGTGGCACGAGGCGGATAAACTTGCCTAGTCGAAACACACCGGCCAATATTTGCAATAAGCCCATCAATACCACGGTGGCAAACAAGTACTCAACACCGTGTTCAGCCACCAGACTGACCATTACAACAGCCAATGCGCCAGTGGCACCGGAAATCATCCCTGGTCTGCCGCCTATAACCGCAGTAATCAGGCCCACCATAAAAGCAGCGTATAAACCGACCAAGGGTTCAACGCCCGCAACAAAGGCAAAGGCAACCGCTTCGGGCACCAGTGCCAAGGAAACAGTAAGACCAGATAGCAGGTCGCTTTTTAAGCTTTGAGAGCGAGAAATAATAAGTTGAAACATAAGTAGGTGCGTTATTTTGTTGTTGGCTAAGCGTCGAGCTTAAAGTGCTGCTGAATTATAGCAGTAATTGTGCGGTCGCAGCATTAAAGAGTCTTCGACAGGTCACGCCTTACTTAACTTTACGGGCTTTAGCAGGGCGGCCTTTTATTTTTCCGTTCGCCAAATAATTGAGCGCCTGGCGAGCCGCGTCGTGTTCAAGCGCCACGTAACTGGAACGATCAAAAATATCAATTTTGCCAATTTGGCTGCCATCAAGCCCGGCATCGCCAGTTAAGGCGCCGAGGATGTCACCGGGACGTACTTTGTCCTTACGGCCACCGTCAATTTGAATCGTGACCATCGGTGGGTAGAGCTTAAAGCTGCTATCGCGATCGAGGGATTGGGGGCTGTCAATTAAACAGGGTTTGCTTTGGTACTGTTCTATCGCCTTGAGTCGAATCACTTCACTGTCGGTGAATAAGCTCATCGCTAGGCCTTTTTCCCCGGCGCGGCCGGTACGGCCAATCCGGTGAACGTAAATTTCTGGGTCACGTGGTAATTCGTAATTAATCACCATGGCGATTGATTTAATGTCGAGTCCACGTGCGGCCACATCGGTGGCGACCAAGACAGAACAGCTGTTATTGGCAAAGCGGACCAGTACTTGGTCACGTTCGCGCTGATCAAGGTCACCATGAATAGCCAAAGACTCTATCTGGTGTTCGCGTAAAAGGTCCGCTGTATCCGCACATTGTGCCTTGGTGTGGCAAAAAACGATCGCTGTTTTGGGTTGATAATGTTCGAACAAGGCCAGTAAGGTGTTATTACGCTCGTGTTTTTTTATTTGATAAAACAGCTGCTCAATCACGCTTTGTTGGTGGTTCGATTCAACAGTAATATTAATAGGATCACGTTGAATGGAACGACACATGTGTTTAATGGCGTCAGGAAAAGTGGCCGAAAAAAGCAGGGTTTGGCGCGACTTAGGGGTATGGCTAATGATTTCGGTCATTACATCGGCAAAACCCATATCCAACATTCGGTCGGCTTCATCTAAAACCAGGGTTTTTAATTGATCGATTTTTAAGGTGCGTTTTTTTAGGTGATCCTGAATGCGGCCGGGGGTGCCGACGACGATATGCGCGCCGTGCTCTAAGGAACCTACTTGCGGGCCAAAGGGTTTGCCGCCGCACAATAACACGAGCTTAATATTGGGTACGCTGCGGGCTAGTTTGCGAATTTCTTTGCCTACTTGGTCAGCCAATTCGCGCGTGGGGCATATAATTAAGGCCTGGCTACCAAAAAAGCGCGGGTTTATTTTTTCCAACAACCCCACAGCAAACGCTACGGTTTTACCACTGCCGGTTTTAGCTTGGGCAATAATATCCTTGCCTT
>JAGPVU010000121.1 GCA_018066825.1 Cycloclasticus sp. | reverse complement strand
TTTTTGTTCATCCCCGTGGCAAAGGCATTCGGTTGCGCCGCCGGAAATATAGCGACTTCTGGCATGCCAATATTAGCCGCATCGGCTTGTCTAGCAACCACTTGTAGTAACCATCGTTCAGTGTCATTAGTGGCCTGTTCTATCACCTGAGCGCCCGACATACGCTTAGCCGACCACTTCGATATCATTAAGGAGACAAACGAACCACCCATGCCAAAGACCACGGCAAAAATAGACAATGAATTAATATTTAAATCGCTACCATTGTCGCTCAGCAAGCTATCTACCCCCAGTAAGCGCAAGGTAATACCCAGTACGATAACAATCGCAAAGTTAGTGAGTAAAAATAAAAAGATTCGTTTCATGCGTAAACCTCGTTATATTAAATCCATCGTCTAAATGGGGACGTTTATTAACAAATCAACTCGATCGCATCAGGATTTTGATAACCCCTAGGTAATTTATTACCGCGTTGCGCGCGCTTGCCACGATACGCCTGTAAATCAGCCAGTTTTAAATTAATATGCCGTTTGCCCGCGTGAATACGAATTGATTGTTGTTCATCCATCACACAGAAGCCGAGTACGCCATCGTCACCCGATTTCAAATCTTTAGTCGGTATCTGAATTAACTTATTACCCTTGCCACGTGCCAATTCAGGCACTTCACTTACTGGGAAAATTAATAAACGGCCTTGCTTTGTCACAACCGCCACCAAGGCATCATTGGATTCAAATAAGGCGGCCGGTAGCACACTTGCATCCTGCGGCAAACTTAACAAGGCTTTACCGGCTTTGTTTTTTGTTGCTAGCTCGGCAACTTGGCTAACAAAACCATAACCCGCACTAGATGCCAACATTATGCTTTCATCTTTGCCACTGATCACGTCTACGAACATTGAGCCCGCAGCCGGCTTTAAGTTACCCGTCAGCGGTTCACCCTGCCCTCGGGCAGACGGTAAGCCGTGGATGGGCAAGTTATAAACGCGTCCATTTGAATCCAAAAAGTACACCAGACTATTGCTGCGCCCTTTAGCCGATGCCAGATAATGATCACCCGAACGAAACGCTAAACTCATCGGGTCTATATCATGCCCTTTCGCTGCACGAACCCAGCCTTTTTGTGAGATAACAATGGTCATCGCTTCGTTAGGAATCAGCGCGCGTTCATCCAATGCCTGTGCCAAGTCACGGTTCACTATTGGTGAACGTCGTGCGTCACCGTAAAGCGCCGCGTCGGCCTGAATTTCATTTTTAACCAAGGTACGCAATCGTTGCTTAGAGTTTAGAATTTTTTCCAACCCATCACGTTCATCGCTTAACTCTTGCTGTTCAGCACGAATTTTAAACTCTTCCAGCTTGGCCAGTTGGCGCAATTTAATTTCAAGTATCGCATGAGCCTGTACATCGGTAATACCAAAACGTGACATCAACGCTTCTTTCGGCTTGTCTTCTTCGCGGATAATTTGGATCACTTCATCAATATTTAAATAGGCAATTAATAGCCCGTCTAAAATATGCAAACGATCATTCACCTTATCTAAGCGATATTCCAGCCGCTTTTTGACCGTCTCGATGCGATAACTTAGCCATTCAGTTAATAATGTTTTTAAGTTTTTAACCTGTGGTTTACCCGATAGGCCAATCACATTAAAGTTAACCCGATAGGTACGTTCTAAATCGGTAGTAGCAAACAAGTGCGACATCAATTGCTCAATATCCACCCGGTTTGATCGGGGCACAATCACTAAACGCGTAGGGTTCTCGTGGTCAGACTCGTCGCGTAAATCTTCGACGATTGGTAGTTTTTTAGCCTGCATTTGCGCCGCAATTTGCTCTAACACCTTGGCGCCCGATACTTGAAAAGGTAACGCCGTCACGATAATTTGGCCTTGTTCCATTTCATAGCGGGCCCGAGCACGTAGGCCACCCGTACCTTTTTCATATAAGCTGCGAATATCTTCTCGTGAGGTAATTATTTCAGCTTCGGTTGGAAAGTCGGGGCCCTTAATGTGCTCCATTAGGGCATCCACGCCAGCACTCGGCTCGTCTAATAGGCGTATACAGGCACTGGCCACTTCATTCAGGTTATGCGGCGGAATATCGGTCGACATACCCACGGCGATACCGGTTACCCCATTAAGCAATAAATTCGGTAAGCGTGCAGGCAACAAGCAAGGCTCTTGTAAGGTGCCGTCGAAGTTATCCTTCCAATCGACGGTGCCCTGCCCTAACTCACTGAGCAAACTGTCCGCATAAGGCGCAAGGCGCGATTCGGTATAGCGCATTGCGGCAAACGATTTAGGGTCGTCAGGTGATCCCCAGTTGCCCTGCCCGTCCACCAAGGGATAACGGTAAGCGAACGGTTGCGCCATGTGTACCATCGCCTCATAACATGCAGAGTCGCCGTGCGGATGAAATTTACCTAAGACATCACCGACCGTTCGGGCTGATTTTTTAAATTTAGCGTTATTCGATAAACCGAGTTCTGACATGGCATAAACAATACGCCGTTGCACCGGTTTTAAACCATCGGCGATATGCGGCAAAGCACGATCTAAAATAACGTACATCGAATAATCCAAATACGCTTTTTCAGTAAACTCTTGTAGTGGGATGGTTTCGATATTTTCAAATTGTTGGGTCATAGTTTGTCTCTGTTATATATCGGCCAAATTACCGCTTTGTTCTAACCAAGTTTTGCGATCTGACGCCCGTTTTTTAGCCAGCAACATATCCATTTTTTCGTAGGTGTTATCGCCTGCTTGCATACTAAGACGAACCAATCGGCGGGTATCCGGATCCAAGGTCGTCACCCTTAATTGCGCTGGGTTCATTTCGCCCAAACCTTTAAAGCGCTGAACATTAATTTTACCTTTGAGTTTTTCGGCGGCAATCCTGTCTAAAACCCCCTCTTTTTCGGCATCATCCAAGGCATAAAATACCTGCTTACCGACGTCAATTCGGTACAAAGGCGGCATTGCGACGTATATATGCCCAGCATTTACTAGGGGTGCAAAGTGGCGTACAAACAGCGCACATAATAGGGTCGCAATATGTAAACCATCGGAGTCGGCATCTGCCAAAATGCAGACTTTACTATAACGTAACGATTTTAAATCAGGTGAGCCGGGCTCAACCCCGATGGCGACTGATATATGGTGAACCTCCTGCGAGGCCAACACATCCAGCGACTCAACCTCCCAGGTGTTCAGTATTTTGCCACGTAACGGCATAATCGCCTGAAACTCACGGTCTCGCGCTTGTTTGGCTGAACCACCAGCAGAATCGCCCTCAACCAAAAAAAGCTCACTACGATCAGAGTCTTGCGACGCACAATCGGCCAATTTACCCGGCAAGGCAGGCCCACTGGTCACTTTTTTTCGGATCACTTTTTTGCCTGCACGCTGTCTATTGAGCGCTCGTTGAATGGCAATTTGTGCAATTTCTTCGCCAACGCCAGGGTGTTGGTTTAACCACAAACTGAAACTGTCTTTAGCGATCCCCGAGACAAAAGCCGCGCACTCTCTAGAGGTGAGTCGTTCTTTAGTTTGACCTGAAAACTGCGGGTCTTCAAGCTTAATCGACAACACATAGTGGCAACGCTCCCAAACGTCATCAGGTGTGATCTTTACCCCTCTGGGCAGCAACGATTGAAATTCACAAAACTCGCGTATCGCTTCTGTTAGTCCGGTACGCAAACCATTAACGTGTGTACCGCCTTGTGCTGTTGGCACTAGATTAACGTAACTTTCAGCGATACCTTCGCCGGCGTCGCTTGACCAAGCAATCGCCCATTCAACCGATTCCCTTTCGCTACTGGCGCCCGATATAAAACCGTCGGCAGGTAATAAAGTCAAATGCTCCAATTGACTGAGTAAATAGTCACTTAACCCGTTTTCGTAATACCATTCAGTTTGTTCTGCATTAACCTCATCGTTCAAGCTAATACGCAAACCCGGGCACAATACCGCTTTGGCGCGTAACACATGCTTTAATTTAGTTAATGAAATGGTAGCCGAATCAAAATAAATTGGATTGGGCTTAAAGTGCACGAGCGTGCCGGTGTTTTTTTGCCCCACGCTACCGATTTCATGAAGATCGACAACTTTGTCACCATTTTCAAACGCCATATGCCAACGCATACCCGCCCGTTTCACTTCAACGTCTAAACGGCTCGCCAAAGCATTAACCACTGAAATACCGACACCGTGTAAACCACCAGAAAACTGATAGTTTTTATTCGAAAATTTACCACCCGCGTGTAAACGCGACAATATCAACTCAATACCCGGTACTCCGTGTTGCGGGTGAATGTCCACTGGCATACCCCGGCCATCATCCTCAACCTTTACCGAACCATCCTTAAGCACTGTCACCTCAATTTGCTTGGCAAACCCGGCAATGGCCTCATCAACGCTGTTATCCAAAACCTCTTGAACCAAGTGGTTGGGGCGGACCGTATCAGTGTACATACCCGGCCTTTTCTTTACAGGATCAAGGCCCGTTAGCACCTCAATATCGGAGGCATCGTATTGGTTAGTCATATCAGCAAAATCAGGGTTAAGGTTAACGTGCTATTAGGGATTATTTTGATCGCTGAATTCTAACGATTTAATACCTAGCCTACAACTCCTGTTCCTATTAATAAAGCTTAAAATAAGTCGCCAAAAACTTGTAAAGCACGCGTTTAAGACTAGTATTAGGACTAACTGCAACAAACAACTTGTGTAAATGCAAAAACTTGTTCTAAAGAATATTAAGTCTGCGCTTGGCTTGCCTATTCCTGAGTACCATCGACTAAAAATGGTTATGGACATAGTGCGTGAGACTTTTTCTGCTGACCGCTGTTGGCTGCTGTACCCCTGCAATCCAAAAATTAAAGATCGAATTATCCCGTTAGAATCAACGAGTGAGTTACACCCGGGGGTTAGCCGCATCAAGTCATATGATGCCGCCGCTCCTGTTTTGCAACATATTTGTGAGCTATTGGACTGCACCGATCAGCCCGTTGCCTTCAATTTGGATACCTTAGAGGCGCTCGGCTTAACTAATGACTACGCTATTTTCAATATCAAAGCTCAATTAGCCTGTAAAGTTACTTTCAACCAACAGCAAAATGGTGCAGCGGCAATAGGCTTGCATCATTGTGAAACACCACACGCGTGGACTAAAAAAGAAATAAAATTATTATCTGCTATTGCCCTACTCATTAAGCCAATACTTGAATTATTATTCAATATTCCGCATCTATTAAGTAATTTAGAATCGAATACTGAAATCATTGATCATAGCCCTCTAGCCCAAGTTATTTACAATATGGATAGGCAAATCATCTATGCCAATGAAAAATACTTACAGCTTAACGAACGTCCACTAGAAAAAATTATCCATAGTTCAGCCAAGCAATATTTCAAGAAATCAGACCACGATAAATATGATGCTTTTTTTGACACTGTATTAAATACTGGCAAAGCCTCTGCATCGGTACATAAAAAACGTGGTGATGGTGCGATTCTAGTAATTGAAAACACCGGCACTATTATTCATTTTTTTGGAAAAAAACACTACCTTATCGCCTGCAAAGACATTACAACTGAAGTTGCCACAAAAAATGCTTTAGAAAATTCTTTAGGTATTAAGCAAGCCATTATGGAGGCTTCTGAAGACGGTATTGTGGTTGAAGATGTCAATCGAAAAGTCATTGCGCTTAATGAAAATTTTTTAACTTATTTTAAACTAAATCAAACGGTTACTTCAGCATTAGACCGTAGCACTTTTCAACTACTTGAACCCTGTTTACTAGCCGTTGAGAACGCGGAAGTTATTAATTCATTAGTCAGCAAGATGGCGATAGACTCAGAAAAAGCTTTTATTGAAATTTATCTAAAAAGTGGATCAACGATAGAGCTAAGCTCCTTTCCACTGGTATATCAAAACGCCATTCAAGGCCGCGTTTGGTATTTTAAGGATATTACAGAAAAGGTAAATTCAACCAAAGCACTACAATCTTCTTTAGATATCCAGCATGCCATAATGGAAGCCTCCGATGACGGTATGTTAGTCGAAAACGTTAACAGAGAAGTGATCACGGTAAACCAGACTTTCACAAAAACTTTTAACATCCCAAAACGACTCACTAAAACAGGCCACATAAAAACCCAACAAGCACTTCAAGCAGGTCTACCTCTGATGACTAATGCTGAAGAAATTGGCCATATTGTCACCTCCTTATCGCCCACCTCCGACGTTAAATCAGCCGCATTAATTTATCTAAAAAATGGCAGTGTGTTAGATATGTCGTCGTTTCCGCTTATTCACCAAGGTATCGTGCAAGGCCGGGTTTGGTACTTTAAAGACATGACCGAAAAGCTTAAATTAACTAGTCGTTTAAGCTTTGAGGCAACACACGACCCACTGACCAAGCTGGTCAACCGGCGTGGTTTTGATGATAAACTTAGCCATGCGATTACAGAATTTAAAGAAACCCATGAAATCCATGCCTTACTGTATCTTGACCTAGATCGTTTTAAAATAATTAACGATAGCTGCGGTCATAGTGCTGGCGACATTGCCTTGATTCAAATTAGCGAACTATTAGCACAACACCTGCGTTCAGCTGATATTTTAGCGCGCGTCGGTGGCGATGAATTTTGTATTTTACTAAAAAACTGTCAACCTGAAATCGTGCATAAAATTGGCGATCATTTAAGGCGTCAGGTCGATAAGTTTGTGTTTTTATGGGATGAAAAGGAATACAAAATCGGTGTCAGTATCGGTGCAGTCTTATTAGATGAATCAATTACCTCGTATGAGGAGGCATTAAGGCTGGCCGACACCTCTTGTTATTTAGCAAAAGAACAAGGACGCAATCGCATTCATTTTCATACTAGTGCCGATCAAGCGGTTTTATTACGTTTGCAGCAAAACAATATCGTCAGTCAAATTCACGAGGCACTTAAAACAAATCAATTCATCTGTTATGTGCAGAAGATCTGCACTACCGACAGCGCTACAAATGAAACCTCATGTGCACTATGTAATTATGAGGTGCTCGTGCGAATGACCGATGGCAAAGGCAATATAATACCGCCCAATGTGTTTTTACCCCCCGCTGAGCGTTATAAATTAATGCATCAAATAGACCATTGGGTAATAAAAAGCGCCATCGCCTCCATGGCCACTATTCAGCATAAGTACAATTGGTTTAGTATTAACCTATCGGGACAAACCATTAGCCAAGAGTCTAGCTTTGAGGTGATTAAAGCAGCGATAGAAAAAGCAGGCATACCGGCTAATAAAATATGTTTTGAAATAACCGAAACAGCTGCCATTACCAACCCTGAATTTGGTTTAGCCTTTCTGTACAAGGTACGGGAGCTGGGTTGCTTAATCGCCTTAGACGACTTTGGTTCTGGCCTTTCGTCCTACGAATACTTGAAAAAATTACCGGCCGATATTTTAAAAATTGACGGTCAATTTATCAAAAACATGATCGACGACGAATTAGACTTGGTTATGGTCAAGTCGATCAATGAAATCGCCCATATCATGGGCAAAAAAACGGTGGGGGAATTCGTTGAAAGTAAAGAAGTTCTACTCAAACTCAATGAAATTGGTGTCGATTATGGCCAGGGGTTCTACTTAGACACCCCCAAGCCAATGAGTAGTTTGTTAGATCTCGATGGTAAGCAGTGTTGACTTAATCAAGATCATTCGCCAATGATTCACGGCTGTTTTCCGATACAACAACGCTGTGTTGATAAGCTGCATGACTAACACCCGCACTGATGCTGGCTCCTTTTTTTACACTCCCTACCATCTCTTCGTTTAATTCAAAACGTAAAAAATGCACAGACGATGTTTTGTCTTCCGTTTCACGTGAAATATCTTCATTCGCAATCGGGTACACTTTTTCAAAACCATCAACCTGTACCCAGGTGGCGCGTTCAATACCAATCATTTGCGCTAACGCGGCTTTACGATCACTCACCTCGTCAAATTGAATCATCATGGTCGCTTTCCAGTTTTTGCCATCTGGAATCAACGGGTTATAACTGTTGATTTCCTCCATAATACCATCGGCTTCAAACACCTTTTCAGCGCGCAACATTTCTTGCACTTGGTATAGCATGGTTTGATAGTCTTCGAAATGCAGGCTCACATTGTCGCCTATTCTTACAATCCTATTTTCTTTATGCGCGCGAATTTTTTTACGAAATTCGGGACGCATTGTTGAATACTCTTCAAGGCTATAGAGTTCTTCTTTTATTAATTTTTTCATTACTTCTCCTAAAACATACGCCAATGATCATAAACATTGGCATTAAAATCGATTAGCTAAATGGTCGTTTTATAATCCATAGGCTTGCTTTAGCAAGCTAATAGGGTTTTTAACAGCCTTCTCATCTTTTAAACCACTGGCTATATGGTCGGCAGCCATCGGGCAGTCACTAGAAAAAACACTGGCTTCACTTTTATCTACCCGGTTGACCACCGGTTTGCCAATTTTTACCGCGATATCATGGAATTCACTTTTAACCGCATAGACGCCGTCGTGCCCAGAACATCGTTCGAT
The DNA here is from genome assembly GCA_018066825.1 of Cycloclasticus sp. Lineage (GTDB taxonomy): Bacteria > Pseudomonadota > Gammaproteobacteria > Methylococcales > Cycloclasticaceae > Cycloclasticus. The sequence goes on along the minus strand of JAGPVU010000121.1, from coordinate 5,296 downwards.
GGCCGATACTGACGTATTGGGGATTAATTCCAATAGTTCTTTGGTTTTTAAGCCCATATTTTGCACACGTAGATGACAAGCCACTTGATAAGCAATATCGCCTAATTCTTCTTTAAACGTAGTATTTAATAAACCGCCCTTATGCCTCAACATTAGGTATTCGAAGGGGTCAAACATAGCGTCACGCACTTTGGCAACGTCTTTGTCATCGGCAAACATGAGGGGTAGCTCTTGTTTAAACATCAACACACAAGAAGGCACTGGCGCGACAATATCAAACCCCTCGTTTACCATTTGTACCAAGGTCGGAATATTATCATTTTTAAGTTTTTCAACTTGCTCAAGGTCTCCCAACTCAAGCTTGGGCATACCGCAACAGCTTTCCTGTTTTAACAAGGTAACGGTAATATTATTATGCTTTAAAACATCAATCAGATCAGACACTAGATCAGGGCGATTATAATTGCCGTAACAGGTGGTGAAAATGGCGACTTTCCCCGTTGTTGCCCCACATGCTTCACTGTTAATCGCTGTTTGAGTTGATTTGTTAAATTGCTTTCTAGCCGTATTGCTGTGGTAATCAGGGATAATCGCATCAGAATGAATGCCTAATGTTTTATCTAACAAGCGTCGTACGGTTGCGTTTTTATTACTCGCATTGACCGCGTTAACGACGATAGGAATAGAAGCCAGTTGGCCTATTTTATCGGTAGCAGTAATCAACTTGTCGCGTGTTTTAACCTCATCTTTTTTAAACTTAACTGCCTTAGCACGTAACATTAGATGGGGGAAATCCAAGTCCCATTCATGTGGCGGCACATAAGGACACTTGCTCATAAAGCACATATCGCACAGGTAGCAGTTATCAACCACCTCCCAGTACACTTTCTTATCCACACCATCCAGCTCCATGGTGTCAGATTCATCGATCGCGTCAAACAACAAAGGAAATGAATTACATAAATTAAAACAGCGTCGACAACCGTGACAAATATCAAACACACGTTCTAGTTCGCCAAATAATAAACCCTCGTTAAAAAAGTCGGGGTTTTTCCAATCAATGGGGTGCCGTGTCGGTGCTTCTAAACTGCCTTCTCTCATGACTAACTCTCCAAACAAACCTGAATAATTTATTTATATCTGACCAACGGTGTTAAATAAAGATTAACCGTCGAGCAAAAAAAGAGGGCACGTCTGTACCCTCTTTCGAATCGGTAGTACTTAAGCGCCTAAACTATCCAATGCTTTTTGGAAACGGTTAGCGTGTGAACGCTCCGCTTTTGCTAGCGTTTCAAACCAATCAGCAATTTCATCGTGACCTTCGTCACGTGCTGTTTTAGCCATGCCGGGATACATATCGGTGTACTCGTGTGTTTCACCAGCAATTGATGCTTTAAGGTTGTCCTCAGTGCCACCAATTGGTAAACCGGTTGCCGGATCACCTACTTCTTCTAAATACTCTAGGTGGCCGTGGGCATGACCTGTTTCGCCTTCAGCAGTTGAACGAAACACCGCAGATACATCGTTATACCCTTCGATATCGGCTTTGTTTGCAAAATATAAGTAACGACGATTTGCTTGAGATTCACCTGCAAACGCCTCTTTTAAATTATCTTCAGTTTTAGAACCTTTAAGTGACATAATAATTCCTCTGTATTTAATTATTAATTTCCATTACTCTTAGACTTAGTCTAAAGGTGGATTTAAGATACGTGAGCTTTAACAACATGTCAATATTATTTGCTGGGCAGATGCGTATAATACACATCAATTAATGAGGCTAATGTCTGTAAAAATACTGACCTTTTCTACAACAAACTTTAGTAATAAACCATGGCAAAAACTAAACCTATAGACCTAGAAACATCACTTCACTCACTGGAAGACTTGATTAACCGAATGGAAAGTGGGCAACTAACATTAGAAGATTCATTACAAGAATTTGAGCAAGGCATCAAATTAATTCAGTCCTGTCAAAAAGCGTTAACTGAAGCCGAACAGAAAGTCGAAATTTTACTCAAAAAATCGACCACTGCAAAAACCGAAGAATTCAAATAAAACGGCGATTATCTACAGCATGATCCCTTTTGAACAATTTCAGCAACACACCCGTCAACAAATTGAGAGGGTTTTAGCAAAAATCCTACCCTCTGCCGATATTGAACCCCGTCGCTTACACCAAGCGATGCGCTATTCGACATTAGATGGCGGCAAACGTATTCGTGCTTTAATAAGCTATGCTTGTGGGCATTTGCTCGACATAAAAAAATCAACCATCGACAGCATTGCTTGCTCTATTGAGTTGATTCACGCCTATTCCTTGATCCACGACGACTTACCCTCGATGGACGACGATGACTTACGCCGAGGCAAACCGAGTTGTCATAAAGCATACGATGAAGCGACGGCTATTTTAGCGGGTGACGCACTATTAACATTAGCCTTTAACCAACTGAGTAAAGCAGACTGCTCAGCAGAGCAAAGAATTCGCTGCATTCAGCTGTTATCACAAGCATCAGGTTCCCGCGGCATGGTCGGCGGCCAAGCGATTGATTTAGCTAACGAGGGCCAGACTGTTACTATCGCCGAAGTAGAAAGCATGCACTTGCACAAAACGGGGGCATTAATTTGCGCCTGCATCACGCTCGTCGCAGGCCTTCGTTTTGACGCATCTGACAGCCAATACAAAAACCTCAAACATTACGCCGAGTGTCTGGGCCTAGCATTTCAAATTCATGACGACATTCTTGATGAAACGTCTTCTACAGAAACCTTAGGGAAAACCCAAGGCAAAGACCAACAAAGTCAAAAATCAACCTACCCTGCGTTGATTGGTTTGAGCGCTTCTCGTCAATTAGCTGACGACTTATTCACAAATGCTCTAGAGAACTTGAGCGGCTTTGATCACCAAGCCGATTACCTTAGGGCCATCGCAGCTTATACGATCAAACGTAAGCACTAATTATCCCTGCTTTGATAAGCTGAGTATTGGCTTGCATAGTCCATGCTAGCAAACGATAATACGCAGCCTTATTAAAAATGTAATATAACAGGCTAAGTGACACTTACTGACCACTACCCACTTCTCGATAAAATCGACTTTCCTAGCGACTTACGTCAGCTAGCGGCTGATCAGCTGACTGATTTATCGGACGAACTGCGGAATTTCCTTATCTCCACGGTCAGCAAATCAGGCGGACACTTGTCCGCAGGCTTGGGCACAATAGAACTAACAGTGGCGCTGCATTATGTCTTTGATACTCCTAACGATAAATTAGTTTGGGATGTTGGACACCAAGCCTACCCCCATAAAATATTAACCGGTCGCAAAAACAGAATATCAAGCATTCGTAAAAAAGGCGGCATTGCTCCCTTTATCAGCCGATCAGAAAGCGAATACGACGCCTTTGGCGTTGGCCATTCCAGCACATCAATTAGCGCCGCCCTTGGCATGGCCATCGCGGCGGCCAAAAATAACGAACAAAAACGCACCGTGGCGATTATCGGAGATGGCGGCTTAACGGGTGGCATGGCGTTTGAAGCGCTTAATCATGCCGGCGCGTTGGACGCCAATTTACTCGTTATATTAAACGACAATGATATGTCGATTTCGCCCAATGTTGGCGCGCTAAAAAACTATTTAGCTAGAATCTTATCTGGCAAGCTATACACCACCGTCAAACAGGGCAGTAAAAAAGTTTTATCTACAATGCCCAGCGTATGGGAATTGGCAAGACGCACAGAGGAACACGTCAAAGGTATGGTGATCCCTGGCACCTTGTTTGAGGAAATGGGTTTTAATTACATTGGCCCTATTGACGGCCATGACCTACCTACCTTAGTAAAAACCTTATCTAACTTGAAGGATTTACAAGGCCCTCAGTTTTTACATGTCGTTACTCAAAAAGGAAAAGGCTACTTACCCGCCGAAGCCGACCCCGTTGGTTACCACGGCGTTGCGACATTTGATCCCAGCCAAGACAATTTACCCTTAAAAGCAAGCACCGCGCCTAGCTATACCGAGGTATTTGGTCAGTGGCTCTGCGATATCGCCGAGCAAGACGAACGGGTTGTTGGAATTACGCCCGCCATGCGTGAAGGTTCAGGCATGGTCGCATTCGAACAACAGCACCCTGATCGTTACTTTGATGTAGGTATTGCTGAACAACACGCTGTTACCTTAGCCGCAGGCATGGCCTGTGAAGGTTTAAAACCCGTTGTCGCTATTTATTCAACATTTTTACAACGTGCATACGATCAGTTGATACACGATGTCGCATTACAAAAATTACCCGTACTCTTTGCTATTGATCGAGCCGGTTTAGTGGGTCCAGATGGCCCTACACATGCTGGCTCGTATGACCTCACGTACCTTCGCTGCATCCCCAATATGCTCATTATGGCCCCAGCCGACGAAAACGAATGCAGGCAAATGCTAAACACCGGCATCCACTACAACGGGCCGGCTGCAGTACGTTACCCACGTGGCAAAGGCCCTGGGGTAGCTGTCAGTTGTGATGATGAAAGCATAGAAATTGGTCGCGCTAAATTAGTGCGCGAGGGCAAGGGTATCGCCTTACTGGCTTTCGGCTCTATGCTGACCCCAGCCATTAAGACCGCCGATAAACTTAATGCTAGCCTCGTTAATATGCGGTTTGTTAAACCTTTGGACGAAACCCTCATTAAAAAAATTGCAGCCGAGCACCACATGATTTTCACGATTGAAGAAAATGTCATCAACGGCGGCGCCGGTAGTGCGGTAAATGAATTCATTCACCAGCACGGTATCGACGTCAGCGTGTTCAACCTAGGGCTACCCGACCTTAACCTTGAACACGGGACACGAGAAGAACTACTGCAACAGGCCAAACTCGACGAAATGGGTATTCTACGCTCTGTTGAACAATACTTACTGATGCATGGCGAAAGCCATTTGCCTCACTCATATTCATCTTAACTGTCACACACAATCCTATGACAATAGAAGACGTACAAAACCACCCCGACTCACGGAATATGCCTATTAATCAAGTGGGCATTAAAGATATTCGTCACCCATTTACGTTTATTGATAAAGGCGATCACATACAGGCAACTGTCGGCACCTTTAAAATGTCGGTTAACCTCCCGCACCACCAAAAAGGCACCCATATGTCACGTTTCGTGGCGCTGCTCAATGAAGACTGCCAAAGCTTATCCATCCAGTCATTTCAGCCATTACTTAAGTTAATGACCCAACGACTTGAAGCTGACAAAGGTTATTTAACCACTGAGTTTCTTTACTTCATAAATAAAT
>JAGPVU010000020.1 GCA_018066825.1 Cycloclasticus sp. | reverse complement strand
TCTCCTAATTATCTTAATGCTGCGATAGCAGATGGTTGCACTGAGTCACCGACATTATTGCCTAATGAGTTACGCTGATACGTAATAACTGCAGCAAGTTCTACATCGTTCAGTTGGTTTTTAAATGCCGCCATCGCAGTGCCGACCTTACCGTTCATCACCATATCAATTTGCCCATCAATTGGGCCGTTAACGAGTGCACTACCGCTGATAGCTGGGAACACACCAGCGATACCTTCACCTTTCATTTGATGGCAAGCTACACAATTAGCACGATAGACGTCTTCGCCTTTCTGAATTAACTCATCCGCTGTAAGGCCTTCTACTATGGCCACTTCAACTTTCATTTTAGCCACCACCTCTTCGCCTTTTTGAGCGGCTAGCCAAATGGCGTAATCTGCTTCCGATTTGACTTCTACTACGATTGGCATAAAACCATGGTCACGTCCGCATAGTTCAGCACATTGCCCACGGTAAACACCGGGCACATCAACATTTACCCAAGCCTCATTAATAAAGCCAGGAATCGCGTCTTTTTTCCAACCAAAATCAGGCACCCACCAAGCGTGGATAACATCACTCGCTGTTAATAAGAAACGCACTTTTTTACCCGCTGGAATAACCAAAGGGCGATCCACGTTGAGTAAATAATTGTCCACCGTTGAAGGATCGATCTTGGAGCCAACTTGACGCGCTTCATTACTGGCTGCATCTAACGAGCTAAAAAAGCCCACATCTTCACCGATATATTCGTAGTGCCATTTCCATTGGTAACCCGTTACCTTAATAGACATATCTGCTTCAGAAGCATCGTGCATATCAATCAACACCTTGGTCGCTGGAATAGCCATAACAATCAAAATAATAAACGGCACCACTGTCCAAACAACTTCTGCCGTCATACTTTCATGAAACTGAGCGGCTACTGCGCCCTTAGATTTACGATGAAAGATCATCGACCAAATCATGGCACCAAAAACAACTACGCCGATCGCCACGCAAACCCAAAGGATCAGCATGTGCAAATCATAAACCTGACGGCTTGTTTCGGTTACACCGACAGGCATGTTCAGCCCATACTCTGCATGTGCAACGCCCGACATAAATGTCAATAATGCGCCACCAGCAAATAATTGCTTTAGTTTATTCACAGAAACAGTCTCCCTTAATTTTTTGTACTTTAAACTTAATTGACAGATATACCTAATGCTGGTCGCCATTGCCCTGTTTACTAAAGAGTTAATAGCCCTCTTAATCATAAACTGCTGATCGACCTTCTTGTCGTTATATTCCGTAATTTTATACCTTTTTTGATCAAAGGCATTTATTGCCGTGCAATTTAACGAAAAATGCCCAAATAATCAAGTACGGCGGACATATTTCTTCTCGATTCTACGTCAACGTGCTCACCGTTAACTTGATACTCGAGCACCCCTAAGCAGGGCGATTTCATTCGTTGTTTCAAGGTCTTTATATTATCGTTTTTCGCCTCAAACCCTTCACTAAGACTATTCCCAACCCAACCTGCTAGCTGACAGCCTTTATCTAAAATCGCCTGCTCGCTTAATAACGCATGGTTAATACAACCCAACTTTAAACCGACCACTAAAATAACAGGCAAGCCTGATTCGTAGGCTAAGTCATCAACCCCACTCGTATCGTTTAGCGGCACCTTCCAGCCGCCAGCTGCCTCTACAACCACGACATCTGATACGGCCAAATGGCTATCTAAACGAGACCTTATGATCGAAAAATCTATTATTGTATCAGTGTATTTTGCCGCAATATGCGGTGCAATTGCGGGTTCAAAGCAGTACGGATTAACAAGCTCATAGGGTAACTGGACTGACGATTCCGCCATTAAGGTTAGTGCGTCTTGATTACATAATTGCCCATCGACCCATACCCCACCTGAAGCAACAGGCTTAAACCCAGAAGCACGTAAACCAGCGTCGCGTAAGGCTTTAAGTAACTCGGCAGCAACAAAGGTTTTACCTACATCGGTATCGGTTCCGGTAATAAAATAGCCTTTATCCATTAAGCGTCTCTCGATGGACCGTCACTAACATTATTTTTTTGCATAGCCATACACCGCCTGAAAAGTCGCAGGAATTCCTTTTTCAGTACGCATCGACTCATACGTTTGCATCATGCGTTTAAAACCACGAACCCCTGTTAGACCTGCATTCCTGCCTGGGTTTATATTATGTGCGCCCATCCCTTTTAGCTCCAACATCAACTGCAGGGGCGTTTGGTAATGCACCACAATATCTTCGCCACGCACCACAATCTCGCTAAAACCCGCTTTTTCTACGTAGCGCTCAATTGTTTGCTGGTCGATAAAGGTATTAACATGTACGGCTTGGTCCACTGAACGCCACGCATTTTTTAGCTCAAATAAGGTTTTTTCACCGAACGTGCTAAAAGCAAACACGCCTTGCTGACGCAACACCCTATTAGACTCATCAAATGCTTGTTGTAATTCAGAACACCATTGATACGCAAGATTGGAATAAACCGCATCAACGCTCGCACTTTGTAAAGGCAATTGCTCTGCGTCTGCACAAATACGCGCCGTTAAGTTCAAACCTTTAGTATTTAACTTGGTTTGGCTCAACATGGCAGTTGATATATCCAGTGCGTATAAATGCTCTACGCCCTTTGTTTGGCTTAATTTTCGCGTTAAATACCCCGTGCCCGAGCCCACATCAAGCACTGTTAATGCCTCAGAAACGCTTTCTTTTTGTTGCTCGATTAAGCGATCACCAATAAGTCGTTGCAAACCGGTAAACTGATGGTACGAGGTAGACGCAAGGTCAAACGATTGCTGCACCAAGGCTTTATTAATTTTTGGCATCACTGCCTTACACACACTCATTTTTCGCTTAACTCATACGGTATAAATTGCTTAATAGCCTTTAGCACGTCTGACGGGTGTGACAAAAAAGGGACGTGCGAGGCATCTTCTATCACCGTCAAATCAATGCTCTCATTAATCTCGAGTGACGCCTTTCCTGCAGCTGCCGGCACCAATTGGTCTTTACCGCCCATAATCATGAGCACCGGTAACTTGATGTTTTTTAACGCGGCACGCAGGTCGATATATTGCAATATATCCAAACCACTTTTAAGGCCATTTTTAGACGCCTCTCCACCCATTTTAAGTACGTCTCTCAGTAACAGATTAAGTTTTTTTGACGATCCAACACCCTGGGTCTGCAACATCAAAAAGCGTCGAATCGCAGTAAATGAGTCACCCATTAGACCATGTGAGAAAAGTGTTAAGGTCTCCATCGGCTGAGCACTGCTCCAACCTTTAGATTGCACAAACTTAGCCGAGCTAGCCAACATAATCAATTTATCCACACGGGAGGGATAACGGTCTGCATACGCTAGCGACACCATGCCACCTAACGACCAACCTAAAATACTGCAACGTTCCGGTAACTGCTTCGCCAACGACGGCAACAAGTCATCTAATTGCCAAGCCTCCGCATATTGACTCTTCCCATGACCCGGTAACTCGACACAAATAATTTGATAGGTCTTTTTTAACTCATCCAACAAATTCTTCCAGACCATTGAGTTCATCGCCCAGCCATGGATTAACACCAGAGCGGGACCAGTACCAAACGTTTGTAAGTTAAGCTCAATCACTAACCCATTCCTTCTAGCGCAGACAATAAATGATCAACCTGCTCCTCAGTATGGCCAGCAGAAAAGGTAATCCGTAAACGTTCACTACCCTTAGCGACCGTTGGGTGCCGTATAGCACCTACTAAAATATTGTGTTTTTTTAGCCTTTCTGCGGCCAACATAACCGCCTGATTACTACCCAACACAATAGGCTGAATGGGCGTTGTTGACGCAATTAGTTGCAAACCTAATTGCTCTGCACCCCGTCTAAACTGGGCGATTAAAGCTGCTAATTTTTCACGCCGCCACGTTTCCTGTTGACACAATCTCAAACTGACACGGGTTGCCGCCATGGTAGCGGATGGCATTGCGGTGGTAAAAATATAACTGCGCGCGCGCTGAATAAGTGTTTCAATCAGCGCGTCATCACCGGCTATAAACGCGCCCGCAGTGCCCAAACTTTTTCCTAGTGTAGCCATCAAAATAGGGACCTGCTGCTGGTCTAAACCAAGTTTTTCCAGTAAGCCACCACCACGCTGTCCCAACACACCGATGCCGTGCGCGTCATCAATCATTAACAGTGATTTCGATTGTTGCGCCATAGACGCCAGCTCAACGACATTGGCTTCATCACCATCCATACTAAATACACCATCACTCGCGATAAGTTTCTTTTTACTCGACGATTGCGCCAACAATTGACCCAAACGTTTTAGGTCTCCGTGCGGGTATCGCTTAAACTTAGCGCCAGAGATTAACGCACCATCGATCAACGAAGCATGATTGAGTTTATCCTGAAACACCTCATCATTCTTACCTACCAACGATGCAATAGCACCCATATTGGCCATATAACCGGTCGAGAAAACCAGCGCCCTACTTCTGCCCGTAAATTCAGCCAGCTCTTCCTCTAACGCATGATGTTCTGCGCTATGGCCACAAATCAAATGCGCCGATCCGCTGCCAACACCGTATTTATCTGCGGCTTGTTTAAATGCTTTAATAACCTCGGGGTTGTTAGCCAGAGCCAAGTAATCGTTACTTGAAAAATTATCGAACTGAGTACCCGCTATATTTACATGGGCGCCTTGAGGGCCATCAATAACTTGTCGCGAACGGTAGAGTTGCTGCTGTCTTAAGCCATCAAGCTGACCCGATAGACCCCATGGCGCCATCAATTGATTTATACCGTTGCGGGGTGTAGCCCTAAACGTTTAAACAGCTGATGATCCGCACTTTCAGATGGGTTTTCGGTGGTTAATAATTGATCGCCATAAAAAATTGAATTGGCGCCGGCAAAAAAGCACATCGCTTGCATTTCATCACTCATCTCACTTCGACCCGCTGACAATCGAACCTGTGACTTGGGCATTAAAATTCGAGCCACTGCGATGGTTTTTATAAATTCCAAAGAATCAATCGACTCAACGCCATCAAGGGGTGTTCCTTCAACCTGTACTAATTGATTGATTGGCACGCTTTCCGGTGGATGCTCCATGTTTGCCAACGTTTGCAACATTTTTGCGCGGTCGACGATCTCCTCGCCCATGCCGACGATGCCGCCACTGCATACATTAATTCCGGCATCACGAACGGTATCTAAGGTGTCCAGCCTATCTTGAAAACTACGCGTGGTAATCACCTCACTGTAATACTCTTCAGAGGTATCAATATTATGATTGTAGTAATCAAGCCCCGCATCTTTTAACCGTTTCGCTTGGCTTTCTTCAAGCATACCCAGTGTGACACAGGTTTCCATGCCTAAGGCCTTCACCTCTTCAACCATTCGGGTAACCTTATCTAGGTCCCGGTCCTTCGGGCTGCGCCAAGCTGCGCCCATGCAAAAGCGACTGGCGCCATTTTCTTTAGCCGCTTTAGCTGCATCTACCACCGCCTGAATTTCCATTAAGGCTTCTTTTTCTAGCCCCGTATCGTAACGAACGCTTTGCGGGCAATACGAGCAATCTTCCGGACAGGCGCCGGTTTTAATACTCAATAAAGTGCTAATTTGCACCGCATTAGGATCAAAGTTTTCACGATGAATCGTCTGCGCTTTGAACAATAAATCATTGAAGGGCAAGTCAAACAGCGCCTGAATTTTATCTAGGGGCCATTGTTTTTTCATAATACGCACGACAGCTCTTTTTTGCTGACTGATAACATCTGGTGATATGCTCATACGGAAATACCTAATTACTACTCTTAATCAAGCGGTCATATTACATTAGGGGGCGAGCTTGTCAAAGCGTTTTCTAGAAAATCTGAACAACTGCTCAATATTAGTACAGAATGCACTGTTCCCGCCAACTTGCATGGTTTGTCAGCAATCCGCGGATAATGAAATTGACTTATGCTCACGCTGTTTAGCCGATATGCCTGCGCTTGAAGACACCTGCGCGGTGTGTGGTATCGCACTAACGGCCAATGCCAGCACTTGCGGGCGCTGCTTAAAGAAAACACCGTATTACGATAAAATAATCACCCTTTACCCCTACCGAGGACTGGCCAAATTTCTTATCCACGCGCTTAAATTTAATAATCAGCACTGCTGCGCGAGAATTATGGGCACCTTAATGGCGCGGCACTTTAACAAACCTGAGCATCAACCAAATGCAATACTGTCGGTACCCTTACACCCAAAACGCCTATCCCAGCGGGGCTTTAACCAAGCGGAGTTGATAAGCCATTATGTGCATAAAAAACTCAATGTGCCATTAGTTGAAACCTACTTACACCGGGTGATCAACACCCACGATCAAGCGTCTCTTAGTGCCGCTAAAAGGCGACAAAACATCCGCAATGCTTTTTGCTACACAGGCAAAACAGCACCTTACTTTGTAGCGGTTATAGATGACGTTGTCACCACGGGATCAACCGCCAACGAAGTGGCTCGAACCTTAAAAAAGGCAGGGGTCAAACGGGTTGAAATATGGGCTTTTGCGCGGGCTTAATACCGCTTAGCGAACAAGATAATCCACAACAATGGCCATAAACACCACAAAACCTAACCAATTGTTATTTAAAAAAGCCGACAAACACTTCACCGGGTCTCGATTCTTGATCAGCCATTGGTGGTAAAAAGCAAATACAACAGCGATCAATAAACCCGCAAAGTAATACACGCCTAAACCCGCTTTTTGTCCCACTAATATTAAGGCCACAAAGAACAACAGTTGAAAAAAACCTATCAACACCTTATCCAAGTCACCGAACAAAATAGCGGTTGATTTTATGCCAACTTTCAAATCATCTTCACGATCAACCATCGCGTACATAGTGTCATATACCACCGCCCAAATAACCGTTGTCGTAAATAGCAGCCACGCAATCGGTGGCACGCTATTGGTCTGCGCGGCGTACACCATAGGTATAGCCCAACCAAAAGCTAGCCCTAAAAAAACTTGTGGCAGGTGCGTATAACGTTTCATAAAGGGATACAAAGCCGCCAAAAATACGCCGCCTAAGGACAACCAAATGGTCAGCTTATTCATCAACAACACCAATAAAAAAGAGGCCAGCACCAGTACAGCAAATAGTTGCAGCGCCTCTGTCGGTGTTACCCGTCCAGTTACAATAGGCCGCTGCTGGGTTCTACTAACGTGTGGATCTAACTGCCTATCCGCATAATCATTAATCACACAGCCCGCCGAGCGCATCAAAATCACGCCTAGGGTAAAGACAAAAAGCACCAACAAATCAGGCGAACCGTTACTAGCGATCCACAACGCCCAGTACATCGGCCAGAGCAATAACAAAATGCCGATCGGCCTGTTTAACCGTGTTAGCTCGTAATAGGCTGTTAAGTTTTGTTTATTTAATTGAATAGTCATTGTTGATACATTGCCGGTAGAAAAAACTCGCTCACAATAAAAACATGTTGATTAATTTGATACGTATTACGTCGGCCCCAAATAAAACCCTGCTCAGCTATGCTTTCACGGATCCCTTGTTTTAGCTGATTAACGTTAATTTTTGCGATATCTAAACTCAGCCGTTGCAAGTTAGGGTAGGCAAAAATAACCTCGCCTAACGGTTTATTGCCCAAATGCGTCAGCTCATTGAGCGCGTGCGCGGTTTTTTGACTCAAGGTACTCCGTGCAAAAACGAGAGGCTTTTCGCCTACTTCCAGCCGCACCTCACGGATCAGCGCATGGCACTGATGCCGCTGTTTAAGTTGGCGCGCGTCTGCTAAAAAAGGTTTTGCCAAGCCTTGCCCCTCCAGCCTGACGCTAAACGGCGCCGAAAAGCTGTTTTTTAACCGTTGCGTTAACGAGTTAGGTTCCAACAGCCAACTGACCAAGCCAGGCGGTATAGCAGAAAGTGAGCATCGATTGACCTCACGCCAAACCGGTTCCTTTACAAAAAAATTATTAATATGACTCAACGCATCAACACTTAATCAAACGTGTACATATTCTACTGAATTACCCAACCAACGGTGAATTAATGGCTCCACCACGTTGGGATTATTTAGCAACACCCGTTCGGCCTCATCAGCTACTTGTTCAAGAAGCTCAGCATCACGTAGCATATCCGCTACCTTAAAACGCATAAAGCCCGCCTGCCGTTTACCCAATAACTCACCCGGGCCACGAAGCTGCATGTCTTTTTCGGCGATTTTAAATCCATTATTGGTTTCACGCATCACCGTCAAACGTTCATTTGCATTATCCGACAACGGCGCTTGATACATCAACACGCAATGGCTATCACGCTGACCCCGACCCACACGACCGCGTAATTGATGCAATTGGGCTAAGCCTAATCTTTCAGCATTTTCGATTACCATTAAGCTAGCATTAGGCACATCAACACCAACCTCTATCACCGTGGTAGCCACCAATATATCCAGTTTTTGTCGCTTAAACTGATCCATCACCGTCTGCTTTTCATCAGACTTCATCCGTCCGTGCACCAATCCGATGTTGAGTGCTGGCAATTGAGCCGTCAATAACTGCGCCGCCACTTCTGCCGCCTGACATTGCAACACCTCAGATTCTTCTACCAAGGTACACACCCAATAGACTTGACGACCGTCTGCAACCCCTTGCTTAATACGCTCGATAACCCGCTCTCGTTTGCTGATGGACAAAACCGTCGTGGTCACCGGTGTACGGCCCGGGGGTAATTCATCGATCACCGACAAATCCAAATCAGCGTAGCCTAATAAGGCGAGCGTTCGTGGAATCGGTGTTGCCGTCATCACTAATTGATGCGGGTACAGGTCGCCGACTACACCTTTATCCCGCAATGCCAATCGCTGGTGCACACCAAACCGATGTTGCTCATCAATAATCACCAAGCCTAATTTATTAAAGTCTACTTTCTCTTGTACCAAGGCGTGTGTACCAATAATAAACTTAGACCGCCCTTCTCGTATTCCTTCGGTTATCGCTTGATAGGTTTTGCCTTTATGTCGACCAAACAAACACGCCACTTCAATGCCTAACTGACTAAACCACGCCTCAAAGTTTTTAACGTGCTGCTCGGCCAATAATTCGGTGGGGGCCATCAACGCCACTTGGTAACCCGCGCCAATCGCCATTAACGCGGCGCAGGCCGCTACCACCGTTTTCCCCGAGCCGACATCACCCTGTAATAAACGCTGCATTGGGCTATTGGATGCCAAATCCATCGAGATTTCATTCACCACGCGTTGTTGCGCCCCGGTCAAAGAAAATCCAACCACGTCTAAAAACTGTCGCTCTACCTTGTCGTTTATTTTAAATTGAGGCGCCGTAAAGCTACGCATGCCTTGTTTTAAACGACTTAAACTCAGGTGGTTGGCCAACAGCTCTTCGTAAATCAACCGTTTAAACGCAGGAATTTGACTCAGCTCTCCAACAGGCTCAGTCTCTGGGTAATGCAATTGTCGCAAACTATCAACAAGGTCTGGCCACGCGTGATCCTGTGATAGTTGCTTAGGCAAACAATCCCGCACTGAAAAACCTTGCTCCAACATGGCAAAGGCTAGTCTGCTTAGCTTCCTAAATGTGGCTTGATTAAGCCCGTCGGTCACCGGATAAACAGCCAATACGCCACCGTCTATCTGCCCGCGCTGGTCTTCAGCAATTAATTCGTATTCTGGGTGTACAATTTCGGTTTTAACCGACTGACCATAGCTTCTAATGTCGCCAAAACAACGCAGCCATTGTCCTCGCTGCAAGGCTTGCTTTTGACTCATCGAAAAGTGAAAAAAACGCAGTGTGATAAACCCCGTGCCATCGCTCAAACGTACCAGCATCGAACGCCGCCCGCGAAAGACGACCTCGGCAAGTTCAACCTGGCCTTCAAACAAACTAGAGGTACCTGACTGCAACGCACCAATCGCGACTACCTTACTTCTATCTTCGTAGCGAAACGGTAAATGAAACAAAACATCAGCAACCGATTCTATCCCAAGGCGTTGAAGCTTTTCCGCCACCTTTTCGCCAACCCCTTTAAGTTCGGTAACCGCTAAGTCGTCAAGGTAGGTTTCTTTTTGCATAACTATCGCGCGTTCAACCCGAAGGGTTAGTCGCGACTAACAACCATAATCGCATCCATTTCAACGGCACTGTTTTTTGGCAAAGCCGACACCCCGATAGCCGCTCTTGCGGGGTAAGGCTGACTAAAATACGTGGCCATCAGTTCATTCACTGCGGGAAAGTTATCCATATCAGTGAGATAAATCGTGAGTTTGACAATATCTGACAAATCGCCACCTGCCGCTATCGCCACGGCATTTAAGTTATCAAAAACCTGCCGAATTTGATCACGAATATCGTCCCCAACCAATTGCATTGTATCGGCGACTAATGGAATTTGCCCAGACAAGTAAACCGTTTGGTCTATTTTAATCGCTTGTGAATAAGTGCCTATAGCCGCTGGTGCTTGATCTGAATGAATAACAGTTTTTTGCATGTTAACGTATCCTTAATTTCTAACCCGAGAGATTTTTATTACCGCTGGCAGATTATGCAAACGCCGCATAACCCGCGCCAAGTGTTTTCTATCACGTACGGTAATGGTAAAAATATCGCACGAAGATTCACCAGAATTGCTCGACATATTGATGTTCTCAATATTGCAACCATACGATGAAAACAGTGATGCTATTTGAGCGAGCACGCCGCGTTCGTTTTTTAACTCCATGCGAATGTCGGTAAAAAATTCACCTTCCACCTCATCGGTCCAGCGTACATTCAGCCAATTTTTATGTTTGCGCTTGTATTCACGGGTATTTTTACAATGAATACGGTGCACCATCACACCACGGCCAGGACTAAAAAACCCGATCACTTTGTCGCCAGAAATGGGACGACAGCACACAGCTAAATTAATCAACATGCCCCCCGCACCATGAATATTTAGCGTCCCAGTTGACTGCTTGCCAGAACTGATATCTACACTGGCTTGAGTCGAGTCGTTGGGCGCAATGAGCTGTTGCGCGACCAATAAGGGTAAACGGTTACCAAAACCCAAGTCCATCAGCAACGCTTCTATCGAGCTTAATTGTTGCTCCGCTAAAAACTCTTTTAGCCGTTCTGGCTCAATGTCCTTAAAGCTTATCCTCGCTTCTTTTAGCTCTTCATTTAATAACTGCCCGCCCAAGGCAATGGCGTCTCGTTCTTTAAACTCTTTCAAATGGTTTCTAATGGCATTTCTAGCCTTATTGGTTACCACAAAGTTCAGCCAATTGGGGTTACAAACGGCAAAATCACTGGTCATAATATCAACCGTTTGACCGTTCCTTAATACGGTATGTAAGGGCTCCATTTGTCGATTTATTTTAACCCCAGCACAGGTCATACCAATGTCGGTATGAACTGCAAAGGCAAAGTCCACTGCCGTTGCACCCTTAGGTAATTTGACGATTTTCCCTTTCGGTGAAAACACAAAAATTTCTTGCGGAAATAAATCAACTTTTAAATTATCAATAAATTCAAATGAATCATCAGAGCCTTTATGCGACTCCAACAAAGTACGCAACCACTCGTGAGCCCTAGCTTGGGTTTCATTCGAAATACCCTCGGTCTTATATAACCAATGCGCAGCGATACCCGATACCGCTAACTGATCCATTTCAACCGTTCTAATTTGTAGCTCAATTGGCACACCAAACGGGCCGGCTAAAACCGTATGTAATGATTGATAACCGTTACTTTTGGGTAGTGCAATATAATCTTTAAACTTGCCGGGTACCGGCTTAAACAGGTTATGTACCATGCCTAACGCCTGATAACACTCAGGGATGTTGTCAACAATCACTCGAAACGCATACACGTCATACACTTCGCCAAAAGAAATTTGCTGACGTTTCATCTTGCGATAAATGCTGTACAGGTTTTTTTCACGGCCGTTTATTTGCGCTGGGAAGGGCGCATCGTCAAAACGTTCAATCAATGACTCTTTGATTTTTTCAATAACTTCTTTTCGGTTACCGCGCGCTTTTTTTACCCCTTTTAAGATAACCCCCCGCCGATTAGGAAACATAGCTTCAAAACTCAGGTCTTCTAATTCAAGACAAAATTCGTGCATCCCCAATCGATGCGCAATCGGCGCATAAATATCCAGTGTTTCTTTTGCTATGCGCCGTTTACTTTCTGGTTTCATTACGCCAATCGTTCGCATATTGTGCAAACGGTCCGCGAGTTTGATAATAATCACGCGCAAGTCTTTTGCCATCGCAAAAAACATTTTTCGCATGTTTTCGGCCTGCGCTTCTTCTCGTGATTTAAAATTAATTTTTGTTAGCTTGCTAACCGCATCAACCAGACTCGCCACTTCCTCGTTAAAGGCCGCCGTCATGTCTTCAAAGGTCACCTCTGTGTCCTCTAAGACATCGTGCATAATAGCCGCCATAATACAGTCAGCGTCCATTTTCATTTCACTAAGAATCAGTGCAACCGCCACTGGGTGGCAGATATAATCCTCGCCACTTAAACGATACTGCCCCGCGTGCGCCTCACTGGCTAGTTGATAGGCTTGCTGTACTTTACTTAACTGCTGGTTTGGTAAATAAACCGAAACAGCCGACACCAGCTCAATAAAAAGCTTTTCTTGTGGCAGCCCCTCTTTTTCTTTTTCGCTTACGTTCATCTACAAAATTAACTATCTGGCATAAAAAATGCCCATGACATCATCATAGGCATTTGAGTCTATCACCAAAACCAGCTAGGCGAATAGAGGCTTTTAACAATTAAGGCTAAGCCTAGGACTTAGTCTTCATCTTCAGCTTGTTCAGTATCTGCGGCATTATCAACAAAAAGGTCTTCAATCGGTGGGTTATCTACCGCATCCAACACCTCTGCAGTAATATGTCCCGCAGCAATTTCTCTTAAAGCCACGACGGTGGGCTTATCATTTTCAACGTCTAACGTTGGCTCAGCACCTTCCATAATTTGACGAGCACGCCTAGACGCCAACAAAACCAACTCAAAGCGGTTATCTACTTTTTCAAGACAATCCGAAACTGTTACACGCGCCATTTGAACCCCTTATTAAATTAGTCTAATCAACTTCGCATTGTACCCTATTTATCCAACTTATTTAAGTAGTTGCCCAATTAAGTCCGCGTGTAACACTTGGCTGCGATTTACGTTTAAGCGATGGCTTTGTACAATCGAACGCAACTCTTGTAATGCCAACTCAAAGTCGTCATTAACCACCAAGTAATCGTACTCCTTATAGTGCGACATTTCGTCAACAGCCACTCGCATACGCTTTTCGATAATGTCGTCGCTGTCCTGACCCCGCCCTCTTAAGCGATCCTCTAACACCGCTTTTGAAGGGGGCAAGATAAACACCGAACAGCTACCCGCTAAGGTCTTGCGAACTTGTTGCGCACCTTGCCAATCGATTTCTAAAATAACGTCAACGCCGCTATCTAAGGCTTTACTGACAAGCGATTTAGAGGTGCCGTAATAATTACCAAATACTGTAGCGTGCTCCAAGAAACCCGCCTGTTCAACAATTTTTTTAAAAGCATCCACATCGCTAAAATGATAATCAACGCCGGGTCTTTCATCTGCACGTTGCGCCCGTGTGGTGTGCGAAACCGACACCTCAATATCACTTAACGCTGCGACCAGCGCCTTTACTAAACTCGTTTTGCCTGCACCCGAAGGGGCCGACACAATAAATAACTGTCCTGTTGCTTTCACGATTATGTTTACCTTTATATGGTCTATCTTTGTCTTAGCATAACGTAGCAATAAAACAAAAACACCTATTTCAAGTTGCCGTTTTAGTTGTTATACAAAAACAGTTTATTAAAAAATTATTAACATTAATTATACGTCACACGAATCGCTCGTCAGCGTTAACTTTTTAATAAAAAGCCTGACCATTGAAAACGTCCGTTAATTCGCTAACTACTTTCGCCATGCACTAAAAAAGGTACCCTAGGGTACCTTTTTAGGCTCGGTTTTGCCGGCTTTCCTAGTTTAAACCGTCGTCTATGATGCCTATGCTCAGCCAATTATTAACCACACCCATAGCTACCGTAGAGTCAGCAACACTCACATTATCAAGATCAATCGTTTGCACGATATCGTTCGATGCATCCATCACCTGTATTTGCAAATGGCCACCCGATTCTACGCCCGTTATACTGTGGGACCCGTCAGACAATAAATCAGCTAAATTTAGGCTATCGCCGTCTGTTTCAGTAAAATCTAACACCGTATCTACCGCGGGTGTAATACCTGTTCCTAGGTCGTCCTTGTTCCATACAAAGCTGTCAGCTCCAGCACCACCGGTCATGCTGTCGTTACCGGCACCGCCATTTAATATGTCGTTACCCGCACCGCCAATCAAAATATCGTTACCGTCGCTACCATTCAAATAATCATCATCTGCGGTACCCGTTAGGGTTTGCCCTACTTGGGTAACAAAATGGAAATCAGCGCTTATCGCATCGCCGTCTGCATCGACTAAAGTAGCGTTCAAGTCCATTTCCGTTGGAACCGGAGTAGAAGTTTCCGTGGTAACTTGGAAGCCAAATTCCATTTTAATGTCGGTTTCCTGCACCGTACCGCTATCATCAATATAATACCCGGCAGTAACAATCACATAATCGATTTGTTGCGGATCCGTGCCCGACAGCTCCGTAAATATCGAGGCGTTAACCGCATAGTCTGTAATTGACCCACCGACATAATCGATACCTGTAATCGCATCCGCCCCAAGGGCAATTAAACTGCCATCTGGGTTTGTCACTGGATCACCATTCACTCGAATTATATAGTCACCATGCCGGCTATCTAATAGGACCGTATAGCTTTGCCCTGACGTGCCCACCACCCTAATATAAAGAACATCCTCAGCCCCACCCTTATCAAAGCCCACATTGCCCGTACCTTTAAAGTTTAAGGTGATTTGTGACGCATTATCAACGGGGTCATATTTAAGGCTTTCCGTGGTCTTAACACCATTATGGTCAATATAGCTGGAAATAACGTTATTATTGATACCAATACCGTCTGTCGACACATTTACATCATAGTTCGGCACATTGCTAACATTGGTAAAGGCAGGGTTACCCGGTGTGTCATCAAGGCTTATTAGTGTTGAGTCAGGGTTGACCAAATTAACGCTGGCCTCCACTTGAACAACAATACCTGTTTCAGCATCCGTATATTCGATCAAGTAGGTTGGCGTAGGTCCAGACGCCGTAATAGAACCCGCGTACTCATCCTCGGTAATAATAAGATCGGCGACACCACCTTCGTTAAACACAAGACTGTAACTACCATCGTCATTAAACGTCAGCACAAAGCTTGACGTAACTTCCGTGGCTAAATGCCCCGTGCCATAAGTTTGAGAAAATGTTCCCACAAATGCATTTTCCGTAAGCGTTGATGGCGTCACGCTTACCGAGTGCGCCGCTCTACCATCGATAATCATGCGCGTGATGGTCACGTCTTTAACATCATAGGTTTTATCAGAACCGGAATAATTTTTATCCGTACCGACGTCTTTTGACCAGAAACCCGTAAAGCTGTAGCCCGTATCAGAACCCACAATATTAGACACTTCAAAGATATGCGGCGCATCGTCTTGGAAACTGATTTCACTACCAAACGTAGCAGTATCACTCGCAATATCGCCATCAGCATCAACGATCGTTACTGTCGCTGTAATAACATCGGCGGCCATAGACACTGCGTCATCGGCATCAAGCGTATCAAGGTGCTCCACCGATGCATACTGCGTTACCGTTAGCTCACCGTTTAGTGCGTTAATTTCAATCGTAAATATATTAACGGGGCCCAGCGTTGAATTTATCGCCATACCAACGATAACACCGTCTACATTATATAAACCGATAACATCACCGTCTGTGGTTTTAAGGCCTGAGTCCACGCCATCCTCAAGCAAGCTTAATGCATAATTAATTGAACCCGCACCATCAGCGCCGTATGACATTAATGCCAAGGTCAGCATAGTAGACGTAACCCGTCCAATCGGCTGCCCGTAAGCTGTAGATGCCCCTGTGTAATCATCATTCGGCGCATCGCCATAGCCGATTGTTTCATCTAATAAGATTGAACCAGCTACAACTAAGTCAACGACCGGTTGATCATCAATAATCTCTATAGTAATCAACGCCTCAGCCGAACTAACTGTGCCATCAGAGGTGCTGAGTGTAAACACATCGGTTTCAGCACCAGCACCATCCGTCGTCGCCGACGTTAAGGTGTAGCTATAAGTGGCTATACCCGTAGCAGCGTCATAAGCAGTCACCGTTAAGGTACCACTAGCACCTACAATATCAATATTTGTAGTAGCACTATTGGTTAAATCAGTTAGTGAGATAATCGTACCATTAATCGTAACCGACTCAAGATCATCCAGACCATCCGTATCGCTAAGAGTAAACGTACCACCAACAACAGTAGTTGTATCCCCAACACCAGACCCAGCTGTTAAACCGGCCTCATACACCAGATCATCTGCATTTCCAAAGTTACCGCTGGTTACCACAAGCACTGGAACATCGTTACTGCCTTCAATCGTCACCACCAACTCAGCAACGTCCGTATCACCATCACCATCGGTAATTGTGTAAGTAAAAGTGTCGGTGACAAACTCACCATCATCTAGACCAGTCTGATCGGTCGTCAACGAATATTCATAAGAACCATTAGCAAGCAACACCAACCCACCATAAATGCCTTGTAAACCAGCTAAATCGTCAACTGTGCCTGATGTACCCGTACCAGTTTCTGTACCCGTACGGAATGACGTTACCCCACCGGCTATCGCTGCACCATCTGCACCCAGAACATCAGCCGTCCCGTCCGTCAGTACATTGCCTAGTACCGACACGGTATCTTCATCCAGCATCGCAACGTCATTGTTGGCAACGGGTACGTCATCAACAATCGTAATCGTCACCGTAGCAGGATCAGAGTACATCGTGCCATCATCGGTCACAGCAACCGTAAAGCTGTTCGTCTCATCAACCCCATCCACATCCGTGGTCGGGCTGGTTAATTCAAAGCTGTAACTGATCACACCATCGGTGTAACCGGTCAGCGTCACCGCGCCGTTGTCGGTGTTAAAGCTCAGAACAGCAGCACCTGCATCGCCAATCGCTTCAAGCTGCTCATCGGTAAAGTTGATGGT
>JAGPVU010000017.1 GCA_018066825.1 Cycloclasticus sp. | reverse complement strand
ATCCTGTTAGCGATCAAATAGAAAGCAGTGAATCTTTATTTTTTGCACGGCCCGGTTTGCAAAAAAAACTGCTACGTCAATTTAAACGCGGTGCACTTACTATTGAAGACAGCCTAGACTTACACGGCCTCAACAAAGTCCAAGCGCAGCAACTACTTGACGCATTTTTAACCCAACAAAGCGAACGTCAGCATCGATGCGTTATAGTTATTCATGGCAAGGGCATTGGCTCATCAAGTAAGCAGCCCGTGTTAAAAAACCTGGTGTTTACTCAGCTAAAGAATGACGCAAGAATACTCGCCTTCTGTTCGACACAACAACGTGATGGCGGCACTGGCGCTGTCTACGTGTTATTAAAGAAAACGCCTTTAAATGACATAGACGATCATTAAAAACACGCCTAAAAGCAGCCGATAGATGACAAAGGGTAGCATCCCTACTTTCTCAACAAATTTAATAAACACGCTGATGCAAGCAAACGCGCTGATGGCTGATACCAATACGCCCATTAACATTGAAAACCAATCGACAGTCGTTGCACTAGCGACTAACTCTATGGTTTTAAAGCCACCTGCAAGAAAAATTAGCGGTACTGATAATAAAAAAGAAAACCGTGCTGAGGCTTCACGGGTCAACCCCAGAAAAAGCCCCGCCGTCATTGTTATACCTGAACGTGAGGTCCCCGGAATAAGCGCCAACACCTGATACAAACCAACGACTACGGCATCTTTAAACGTTAATTGGTGTTGCTGCTTCAATCGTGTACCCGTTGAATCAGCACGCCAAAGCAACAAACCGAAACCGATCGTCGTTACCGTAATCACCAATGGCGATCGCAAGTACAGTTCAATTAAATCAGCTAAAAACAAACCGGCCAGACCCACCGGTATGGTCGCGATGATAATCAGCCAAGCGAGGCGACTTTGTTCTGTTTTCTGTTGTTTAAACACCGAACCAAACCAAGCGACGATGAGTAACGACAAGTCTTTTCTTAAATAGCTAATAATAGCGAGTAAAGTACCGACATGAACAGCCACATCAAAAGCCAGCCCTTGATCAGTCCAATCAAGCAATAAGGGCAATAAAATCAAATGGGCCGAACTGGATATCGGTAAAAACTCGGTGATACCTTGCAGTAGGCCTAAGCCTAAAATATGTTCTAGCTCCATCTCAGTAGCTCCCTAAGCCGGTTGACCCGTTGTTGTGTTAATTAACTCGCGTATAACAGCGGTGGCATAACTACCGGATGCTAATTCAAATGACAAACACAGCTTATTGTCATCCAACCAGTTAAATTCTAACTTCCCCGGCACTACCCGTAACGCCCGCCGAGCCGATTCTACTTTGGCCGCCCGGAGGCCGTCACAAAACACCGCGTTGTCGTTCAAAACCTGTTCTTCGAGCTGCTTAACGGCCTCGGTAACGGGGTGTTCTCCGGTGCCGTACATCGGCCCAGACGGGTGAATATCATGCGCCAATAGTCTATTAGTAATATTCTCTGAAAGCACCTCATTATAAAAAAATTGCCGCGTACCATCCAAAATAAAAGCATCGCCGGTTAACCCAGTATTCCAATTTTGCTCTTTTACCCGCTGCGCCAAGACTAGGTTAAATAGATAAGATCGTGCCGAAGATAAAAAAAAGCCTTTCATTTTTCTATTTTTAATCGTCTGTTTATTTAGAAATAATGCGTAAGCTCGGGCTAAATTTTGCCCTTGATAGCCAAATCGTTGCGTCATAAAGTAATTGGGCACGCCAGCTTGTTTAATCAGCTCGATTCGACGCTCAATCGATGCACGATCCACCACTAATTTAGAAAGGGTAATCTCAAACTGATTACATTTTATAGCACCTTTTTTTAGCTTTTTATTATGTCGTGTTACCTTGTTGACTTGAATACCAGGGTGTTCTAATTGCGCCCAGTCAGGCCCTGTTTTGCCGGGTAAATGCAAACTAAACCATTGCGTGGTAACCGCCTGCTTATCTTTCATGCCCGCGAAAGAAATGGCGCGTCTTGGTAAACCTGAGTATTGTGATAATAACTTAACCACATCTTCAGAATTCAATTCGGTTTTTTCGATCAGTAAAAACTCGTGCTCACCCTCTGCAGAGGGTTCAAAAGACAATTGCTCGTTGACCTTAAAAAAACCCGATTGTTGTTTTAATACGCCAACACCTTCCGGCTTACCCTGTGCATACGGTAATTTTTCTACGTGTTCGGCATAATCCATCGCCAATTAACTGTTAGTGATTAAAAGTACAACCGCGTGTGCCGCAATCCCTTCTTTGCGCCCGGTAAAACCCATGCCTTCCGTGGTGGTCGCCTTGATATTAATTTGTGACGTCTGAACGCACAAATCATCAGATATATTGATACACATTTGGTTTAAGTAAGGGGCGAGTTTCGGACTTTGCGCGATAATAGTCATATCGGCATTAGCCAGCACATAGCCTTGTTGAATAGCCATGTCATACACCTGGCGTAGTAACAAACGGCTATCAATATTGGCGTAGTCGGCGCTCGTATCAGGAAAGTGCTGACCAATATCGCCTTTAGCAAGCGCGCCCAACAAAGCATCGCATAAGGCGTGAATAACAACGTCACCATCGGAGTGCGCCAGCAAACCATACTCATAGGGTACTGCTACACCAGCTAATACAAGCGCCTTACCTAACTCAAACCGATGCGCATCATAACCATGGCCTATTCGCATGATTTTTTTTCCTGTTGATTGATATAAAAATTAGCTAGGTCGAGATCAGCCGATTCGGTAATTTTAATATTGTCCGCACTCGCTTCGACAATATGTACCTGTTTTCCTGTTTGCTCTATAGCGCTAGCCTCATCAGTTACTATTGAGCCGGACATTTTAGCCTTGACCAGCGCTTTCTCCAAATCATCTGCCTTAAACATTTGTGGTGTTAATGCACGCCATAAACTAGCGCGATCTAAGGTGCTGATTGAGCCGTCAGCTGATTCTTTTTTAACCGTATCATTTATCCTAGTTGCCAAAATAGCCCCTGACTCTCGCCTTATGCAGGTGTTAATCAACGTTTCAATATCACTCACTTTAACGCAGGGCCTAGCGGCATCATGAACTAATAGCCAATCACCCTTTGTTAATAAGGGCTTTATTGTACCGATGCCATTTAAGACTGAATCGGCCCGTTGCACCCCACCCTTAGCAACAATAATCTTGTCGTGGGAAAAATAACGACTATTAGGCCAAAATTCATCATTCGCCTGGATAACGACGACCAATTTATCAATAAGGTCATTATCAAGCAAACGGCTTAAAGTGGCATCTAATACGGTTGATTGGCGAAAACCGAGGTATTGTTTAGGCGTAGACGATTGCATCCTTGCGCCGACGCCCGCCGCCGGAATAATGCAAAAAACCTTATTGTTTTTATTTTTCATCCGCGGGTTCAATAAATTGAAAAAAAGTTTCCTCTTTACCGATTAAGCCGAGTTCCTGTCGGGCTTTTTCTTCGACAACATCTAAACCTGTCTTAAGATTTTCAACTTCAGCTTGTAAGGCTTTATTGCGCTGCTGAAGGGTTTTATTGTCCTTTTGTAAGGTTTCAATTCGCTGCTCTAAGGTCCACAAATCTTGAATTTTCCCCTCCGATATCCACAATTTATATTGCAAA